>OZ241898.1:0-335000 GCA_965203525.1 Vicinamibacterales bacterium
GTGCCACGCCAGCTCGCCGGTGTCCGGGTCGAGGGCGACGACCGAGTCGGAGTAGAGGTTGTCGCCCGGCCGTTGCGCCGGGTTCCAGTCGGGGCCGGGGTTCCCGATGCCCCAGTAAACAAGGTCGAGGTCGGGATCGTACGAGCCGGTGATCCAGGCCGACGCGCCGCCGTAGCGCCAGTCGTCCCCCTCCCAGGTCTCGTGGCCGGGTTCGCCCGGCCCGGGGATCGTGTAGAACCTCCATGCCTCCTCGCCGGTCTCGACGTCGTAGGCCGAGATGAAGCCGCGGATGCCGTACTCGCCGCCGGCGACGCTGACGATCACCTTGTCCTTGACGATGAGCGGCGCGAGGGTCAGCGCATAGCCGGCGCCGGGTTCGGCGACGCTGGTCCGCCAGATCGGCCGGCCGCTGACCGCGTCGATGGCGACGAGCTGCGCGTCGATGGTGCCCATGAACAGCGTCTCGCCCAGGATCGCCACCCCGCGGTTGACGCGGCCGCAGCAGGGACGCGACTCCGGCGCCGGCGTGTGCTCGTAGCGCCAGAAGACGCGGCCGAGCTTCGCATCGAGGGCGAGCACCGTGTTCGGCGCCTCGGTGACGTACATCAGGCCGTCAACGACGATCGGCGTCGTCTGGAAGACCTGCAGCGACTGCGCCTGGAACACCCACTGCAGCTCCAGCCGGCCGACGTTGCCGGCGGTGATCTGGTCGAGCGCGGTGTGGCGCTGGCTGCTGTAGCCGCCGGAGTAGGTGAGCCAGTTGTGCGGCTCGTCGGCGGCGGCGAGCAGGCGCTCGAACGTCACCTGGGCGGCCGCGGCGGCCGGCGTCAGGGCCGCGAGCGCGGCGGCCAGGCCGGCGGCCAGCACCGGCGCGGACGCCGCGGCGGACCGCGGGCGGCCGGGAGCGGAGGCGGTCGGCAGCGGGCGCGTCATCGGTCGAATCCTTTCAGGGTCAGGAGGAACGCCAGGACGTCGGCGCGTTCCTGCTCGGTCAGTGTTTCCGCGTACGAAGGCATCGGCGAGGCCGTGAGCACGGCGTACTCGCCGAGGTCGTCCTTGACGAGCGAGATGAGCCGCTCGTTCTCGTCGATGATCTGCACGGTGTACGTGTCTTCGTTGAGCCGCCGCCCCGAGTAGACGGTCCCGTCGTTGCCCACGGCGCGGACGGCGCGGTTGCGGGGCAGCATCGCGGCGGTCGGATCGACGAGCGACGCGGCCAGCGAGCCGGCCGTGCGCACGGCGGCGACGTCGGTCAGGTCGGGGGCGGTGCGCGCACCCTCCCGGCCGATCCGGTGGCAGCTCGCGCAGTCACCCTTGCCGCGGTAGATCGCCTCGCCGCTGGCGGCGTCCCCGACGGTCACGTCGCTCGGGTCGAAGTCGCCCATCGTGCGCAGATAAGCCACCAGACCGGTCAGCTCGGCCGCCGTGTAGTCTCCCGGCGGCATGGCGGTGTCGGGAATGCCGGCGCTGATGACGCGCATCAGATCCGGATCGGATCCCGCCGACCGGAACTGGCCGGTGCGGAAGTTCACGCCGTCGACGGCGTCGCCGTCGGGACCGTGGCAGGCGACGCAGGTCTCGCCGTAGACCTGCATGCCGTAGTTGACGTCGGCCTGCGCGTACTCGCCCGCGTGCGACTCCTGGGCCGCCGCGCCCGCCGCCGCGAGCAGCCCGGCCAGCCCGGCCAGCGCCGCCGCGCCGCATCCCCGTCCAGCTCGATGCACGCCGCTCCTCCTTGCTCCGTGTTCCCGCGTCACGCGGCTCGGTCTCCGAGTCGCGAACCTCCCCGCCATTGTAGCCGCCCGGCGGCGCCGCACACGGTTTCCCGGCGCCGTCAGCGGCGCCCGCGGCGCGTCGAACCTGCCCCTCGGCTTGCCGGCGCGCGCTATGCTGAAGCCATGCATCCACACGTGCGCTCGCTCTCCGCCTCGATCCTGGCCGCCGCGCTGGCGTCCGCCGCCGCGGCCTCCCTCCACGCCGGGCAGATCGACCCGGACCACGTCGTGCGGTCGACCCCCGAGAACGTCGTCTGGGGCTGGTACCCCGTCGACCGCCCGCCGGTGCTGACCGTCCACTCCGGCGAGACGGTGCGCATCGACACGCTCAGCCACGCCGGGACCACGCAGGACGAGGACCCGGAGCGGTACCTCGGCCGGTTCGGCGTGGCGCCCGACGAGATCCTGCCGGACGTCGTCGCCTTCTGGCGGACGCGGTCCGGCCGGCCGCGCGAGGGGCGCAGCGGGCACGTCATCACCGGGCCGATCCACGTCGAGGGGGCCGAGCCGGGCGACGTGCTCGAGGTGCAGATCCTCGCCGTGCGGGTCCGCGTGCCCTACGGGATCAACAACACCGGCCCGACGAGCGGGGTCTTCGGTCCGGACTATCCCGGGACCGCGCCGGAGGACGAGCCGTTCGACATGCCTGCGGCGCGGCACTTCATTCGGACGGGGGAGGCCGGCGGACGCGAGGTGGCGTTCTTCGCCGACGGCGTCCAGGTGCCGCTGGCGCCGTTCATGGGGGTCATGGCGGTGGCCCCGGAGGCCCCGGCCGTCGGCCAGCCGGGGGTCACGGTGGCCGGTGTGCAGGCGTCCCGGCCGCCGGGGCCGTTCGGCGGCAACCTCGACGTCAAGGACCTCACGGCCGGCAGCACGCTCTACCTGCCGGTCTTTCATCCGGGCGCGCGCTTCTACGTCGGAGATCCCCATTCCGCGCAGGGCGACGGCGAAGTGAGCGGGACCGCGATCGAGCAGTCGCTGAGCGGCGACTTCCGCTTCGTGCTCCACAAGGGCCGGACCATCGACGGCCCCCGCGCCGAGAACGCGACGCACCACGTCCTGATGGGCATCGACCTCGATCTCGACCGCGCCCTGCGCAAGGCGGTGGCGGCGACCGTGGACTTTCTGGTCGAGGAGCAGGGGCTGACCCGCCCGCAGGCGTTCTCGCTGGCCAGCATCGCCGTCGACTTCCGCGTCGCCGAGGCGGTGGACCTGACGCAGGTGGTGACGGCGTTCGTTCCGAAGGCGATCTTCCGGGAGCGATGAACCCCGCCAGCGGACGGCGATGCGGCGCGTACCCGTGCCTGACCGGTGTTCAGCGATGCCATTGACCGCGCCGGCCGGCGGCGGGGGGCGCGCCGGCGCGGGACGAGCCCGGGGCGCAGACCGCGCTATTCGGGCAGCGCGAACGCGAAGATCGCGTTGCCGGCGGCTATCGCCACGTGCTGCCGGCCGTCGACCGCGAAGGCCATCGGTCCGGCGTGGACGCGCCCGCCGACGTTCTTGTGCCACAGCTCCTCGCCGGTCTCGGCGTCGAGGGCGAAGAAGAAGCCGTCCGCCGTGCCGCCGAACACGAGGTCGCCGGCGGTCGACAGCAGGCCCGACGTCGTCCGCGGGTCCACCGGGAACTCCCAGCGCACGCCGCCGGTCTGCGGCTCGATGGCGCGCACCGCCCGTACGTAGTTCTCGAGCGGCTCGGGAGACTCGCCGCCGCCGGCGCGGTAGCTCTGGCCTTCCTGGTACTCGACCGGCCGGATGAAGTAGCGCGTCGCGGCGTCGTAGGCCATCACGTAGATCAGGCCGGTGCGCGGGCTGTAGGTGGGCGACCACCAGTTCGAGCCGCCGGTGATGGCGGGGGAGACCACGGTGCCCTCGGGCGACGGCTCCATGCCCGGCACCAGGACGGGCCGTCCGTTCTCGTCGAGTCCCTCGGCCCAGGTCTGCCGGGCATAGGGCGTGCCGAGCAGGAACTCGCCGGTCTCGCGGTCGAGCACGTAGAAGAACGCGTTGCGGTTCGGGAAGAGCATCAGCTTGCGCTCCTCACCGCCGAACGTCGTGTCGGCCAGCACCGGGATCTGCGTCGAATCCCAGTCGTGGATGTCGTGCGGCGTGAACTGGAAGTACCACTTCAGCTCGCCGGTGTCGGCGTCGAGGGCCACCACCGAGTCGGAGTAGAGGTTGTCGCCCTCCCGCACCGTGCCGTCGTAGTCCGGGCCGGGGTTGCCGGTGCCCCAGTACAGGAGGTTCAGCTCCGGGTCGTAGGAGCCGGTCATCCAGGTCGCCGACCCGCCGGTGCGCCAGGAGTCGCCGGACCAGGTGCGGTTGTCGGGATGGTCCGGCCCCGGCGTGGTGTAAAAGCGCCACTCGCGCGCGCCGCTCTCGACGTCGTAGGCGTCGACCACGCCGCGGATGCCGTACTCGCCCCCGGCTACGCCGGTGAAGACCTTGTCTCCGACGACGAGCGGCGCGGCCGTCTTGCTGTAGCCCGCCGCCGATTCCTGCACCTCGGTCTCCCACAGGACGCTGCCGGTGCGGGCGTCGAGCGCCACCAGGTGCGCGTCCAGGGTGCTCATGATCACCCTGTCGCCCTGCACCGCCACCCCGCGGTTGTTGCGGCCGCAACAGATGATCACCTCGTCCGGCAGCGGGTGCTCGTAGCGCCACCAGGGCCGGCCGGTGGCCGCGTCGAGCGCGATGACCGTGCTGGGCGATTCGGTGACGTACATCACGCCGTCGACCACCAGCGGCGTCGTTTCGGCCCGGTCGAGCACCGCGAGCTGGTGGACCCAGGCTATCTGCAGGCCGCCGACGTTTTCCCGGTCGATCCGATCGAGGCGGGTGTAGCGCCGGGCCTTGTAGTCGCCCGAATACGTCAGCCAGTTGTGCGGCTCGTCCGCCGCGTTGACCAGGCGCTCGGCGGTGACCGGCGTGAACGCCGGGGCTTCGACCGGCGCGTTCGCCGCCGGGGCCTCCCGCCGGCCGGCCTGCGCGTGCGCCGCCGCGGCGGACGCGCCGACCGCCAGAAGGGTCATGGCCGGAATCAGGCAACGCTGCATCATCGTCGTTCTCTCTTCATGGGACGCCAGTTCGTCGAACGGCGGCCACCGCGGCGCGGCGGCCTGCACGGCCCGATTCTATCAGCCCGCGGACCGGGTCCCGCTCGGCATCCGCCGGGCGCCTGTGTCAGACTGATCGGCAACGATCACTCGGCGAGTTACGGATGACGAAGCGAATGGCGAGCGACAACGAAGCCCGAACCCGCGATCACCGTCCCCCCGCGGACCCCGGCCCCTCCTGCCCGGGCTGCTGGTCATCACGCTCGGAGTCGTGTTCCTGCTGGACGAGCTCGGCTTCGTCGAGAGCGGACGGCTGCTCCGGTTCTGGCCAGTAACCGCGCGGCGCCGCGAAACGCGCCGCGGCGGCGAGAGGGAGGCAGCGATGGTGAAGAGCAGGTTCCCGTACGGCGTCGCCGGCGTCGCGGCGGCGCTCGTGCTGCTGGCCGCGGCGCCGTCCGCGCAGGACGCGGGCGGGCATCTCAGCTCGGTGGTCGACAAGCTGGCGCGCGGCGAGCGGGTCTTCGGCGTCAGCACCTACGACCTGTCGCTGGAGAACGCCCGCTCGCTGGCGCGCGCCGACGTCGACTACGTCTACGTCGACATGGAGCACGGGCCGATGGACTTCGCCGTGCTCCACGTGTTTCTCCTCGGCCTGACGGACAAGCAGGCGATCGCCGCGAGCGGCAGCCTGCGGCAGCGGGTCACGCCGCTGGTGCGCATCGCTCCGTACGGCCGGGAACCGTCCGCGTGGGCCGTCAAGCAGGCGCTCGACGTCGGAGTGATGGGGATCATCTTCCCGTCGATCGAAACCCCCGAGCAGGCGCTCGCGGCGGTGCGGGCGATGCGCTACCCGCAACGGCGCGACTCGGCGTTTCCCGAGCCGCCCGGCCTGCGCGGATCGGGACCGGGCATCGCGGCCTGGTTCTGGGGCCTGTCGGGCGCCGACTACGCGCGGCGCGCCGACCTGTGGCCGCTCGACCCGCGCGGCGATCTGGTCGCGCTGATGATGATCGAGTCGGCGGCGGGGGTGGAGAACGCCGCTGCGATCGCCGCCGTACCGGGGGTCGCCGGCTTTTACGTCGGCCCGAGCGACCTCTCCAACTCGCTCGGTCTGCCGCGCGGCGATCCGGAGGTCGAAGCGGCGATTCAGACCATCGTCGACGCCTGCGTGGCGCGCGAGGTCGCCTGCGGCATCACCGCGAGCGCCGCGGACATGCCGCGCCGGATCGCCCAGGGATTCCGCATCCTCGGCGCCGGCCGCGCCGGCGGCGGGCTCACCGCCGGCAACGCCGCCGCGGTGCGGGCCGGCCGCGCCGCCGGGCGGGATTGACGTCCGGCCACCCGCGTCGTCACGGCTCCGTCCAGCCGGCCCGCAACCCCGCGCGGTCCACGGCGGCGCCGCCGAGGTACACGTCGACGATGCGTTGCGAGTGGGAGACGTCGTCGAGCGGGTTCGCGTCGAGGACGATGAAGTCGGCGCGGCCCCCGGGCGTCAGGCGTCCGGCGTCGTTCAGTCCGAGGCGGTCGGCGGCGCGGCTGGTCGCCGCCACGATGGCGTCCATCGGACGCAATCCGGCCGCCACCATCAGTTCCAGCTCGCGGTGCGCCGAGAAGCCGGGGAAGTGATCCTGCACGCCGGAGTCCGAGCCGAGGACGAGCGACGCCCCCGCCGCGTGCAGCTTCGCCAGGCTGCGCTCCATCCGTTCCCAGGTGCGCGCGGCGCGCGCCGCGGCGTCCGCGCTGCGTCCGGTGAACGCCGCGGACGCACGCGCGAGCACGGCGGGCGCCACCGTCTCCGCGAGGATCGGCGCGCCGAGCCACGGCGGGGGTTCCGTGTGCCGGCCGCGCTCCGAGATGCCCAGGTTGGGCATCACGAAGACGTCCTGGTCGACGATCGCCGCGACGAGCACGTCGTCCATCTCCCGGTCGCGAACGAGGTGGGCGAAGCCGTCGACGCCGGCCGACACCAGCTCCTCGGCGTCTTCGTGATAGAAGACGTGGGCGACGACCTCCAGGCCGTGCCGGTGCGCTTCGTCGATGATCGCGCGGTAGAGCGGGAACTCGAGCTTTTCGACCGAGCCGCCGCGGTCGTCGACCCAGATCTTGACGAACGAGACGCCCTGGGCCGCGAGCTCGCGCACGTACCGCCGCCCGTCCTCCGCGCTCGCGACCCCGTGGGCGGAAGGCCGCAACGCCGCGGCGCCGGGACCGGCGTTCGGCCGCGCCAGCCCGCGTCCCGCCGTGAAGAGCCGGGCGCCGCCGAGCGTCCCGGCGTCCTGCTCGCGGCGGACGTCGCGCCACACGCTGCCCGCGTCGGTGCCGAGCGACACGACGACCCCCACCCCGTAGTACGCGTAGCGGCGCAGGTGGTCGACGACGTTCTCGCGGGTGTAGTTGGCGGCGTCGTAGGTCAGGTCCCGCTGGAACCCGACGTGGCCGTGCAGGTTGACCAGCGCGGGCATCACCGTCCGGCCGGTCAGGTCGACCACCGTGGCGCCGGGCGGCGATTCGACCTCGTCCCGCGTGCCGGCCGCCACGACGACGCCCGCGTCGGTCACCAGCCGCGCCGTCTCGATCGCCGGCCTCCCCGTGCCGTCGATGAGCCGCGCGCCGTCGTAGACGACCGCCGAGCCCGCCGCCGGGGGCGGTTCCGGAGCCCCGCCCCCGCAACCGGCCGCTGCGCCCGCGACGGCGGCGGCCAGCGCGGCGCCGCGGATCACGAGCCCCGCTCCAGGATCCGGAAGATGCATCGCGGCCCCCCTCGAACTCGAACGGCCGGCGGACGGTGCGGCCCCGCACCTCATGTGCCCGGCCGGGCATCGTCCAGGACGTCGAACCCCGAACGGCCGGCGGACGGTGCGGCCCCCCGGCCGGCGTCCCCGGCGTTCCGAACGGTTCAGGCGTCCTCCAGGTAGAGCGACACCCGGACGTTCAGCCAGTTCCCGCGTCTGTCGATCGACTCGGTCCGCGCCGACAGGCGCTTGCCGGCGTCCATCAGCCGCGCCGGGATCTCGTTGCGCCGGCGGGGAACGTAGCCCAGCTTGCGTCCCCCCGGTTCGAGCACTTCGATGGCGAGCGCATCGTAGCGGTTCCCGGGCTGCCGCCGGAGCGCGAGGCGCTGCCCGGGGCGCAGGCGGCCGGCCACCGCTTCCGCGTCGTAGTAGGCGGTTCCGGCGACGTGCGTGCCGGCGAGCAGGATCTCCCGCGGCGCAGCGGCGTGCGCGCGCCGCGCCGCGAGGGTCCCGAAGCCCAGCAGACCGCAGAGTGCGCGGATGACGGTTCGACGGCGCATGGCGGACCTCCTCCCCGAGCGTGCCGTTGCTTCGCAAGGCGACGCTCGTCAATAATACCGGCTCTCGCGCCCGCTCCCGGAACGGGCGCCCCGCGTCGATTGTCCCGACCATCCATGACAGTTCTCGTCACCGGCGCGGCCGGATACATCGGCAGCGTGGTGGCCGAGCGCCTGCTCGCGCACGGCCACGCGGTCGCCGCGCTCGACGATCTCTCGCACGGGCATCGCGCGGCCGTGCCGGCCGGGGCGGCGTTCTTCGAGGGCGACCTGCGCGATCGCGCCCGGCTCGCGGAGGTGATGTCCGCGGTGCGCCCGGACGCGGTGGCGCACTTGGCGGCCGAGGCGCTGATCGGCGAGTCGGCGGCCGAACCGGCGAAGTTCTTCGAGGTCAACGTAACCGGCGGCCTCAACCTGCTGGACGCCATGCGGGCCGCCGACGTGCGCCGTCTGGTGTTTTCGTCGACCGCCGCGGTCTACGGCGAGCCGGAGCGGACCCCGATCCCCGAGGACGCGCCGTTGCGGCCGGTCAACGCCTACGGCGCCTCGAAGCTGGCGTTCGAGCGGGCGCTGCCGTGGTACGCGTCGGCGTACGGCCTGCGCCACGTCTCGCTCCGCTACTTCAACGCCTGCGGGGCGACGGCGGAGCGCGGCGAACACCACGTGCCCGAGACGCACCTGATCGCGATCCTGCTGGAGGTGGCGCTCGGCCTGCGCCCCGAGATCCGGATCTTCGGCAGCGACTACGACACCCCGGACGGCACCTGCGTCCGCGACTACGTCCACGTCGCGGACGTCGCCGACGCGCACCTGCTCGCGCTCGACCGCATCGACCGCATCGAACCGGGCGCGTTCAATCTCGGCAACGGGACCGGCTTCTCGAACCGGGAGGTGGTGGAGGCGGCCCGGCGCGTCACCGGCCACCCGATTCCCGCGGCATCGGCCGGCCGGCGGGCCGGCGACCCGGCGCGGCTCGTGGCGAGCGCCGGGCGGGCGCGCGAGGTGCTCGGCTGGTCACCGCGCCACCCGGCCCTCGACGCGATGATCGCGACCGCCTGGGCGTGGCGGAAGGACCGGCCGCGACCGTACGGAGGTTGACGCCGGTCATGCCGCCGGCCGCTGATCCGTCGTCTACAGCCAGGCGAACTTCACCGCGAAGAGCAGCGCCACCGCGATCAGCGTCGGCGAGCACTCGCGCCGGCGTCCCGCCAGCACCTTGATCAGCACGTAGGAGAGGAAACCGAGGCCGATGCCGTCGGCGATGGAGAACGTCAGCGGGATGGCGACGACGGTCATGACCGCGGCGGCGGATTCGGTGACGTCGCGCCAGTCCACGTCCACCAGCGGCCGCACCATCAGGCACGCCACGTAGAGGATGGCCGCCGCCGTCGCGTAAGGCGGTATGGACCCGGCCAGCGGCGCCAGGAACAGGCAGGCGAGGAACAGCCCGGCCACGACGACCGCGGTGAGCCCGGTGCGCCCGCCCGCGCTCGCTCCCGCGGCGCTCTCGATGTAGCTGGTCACCGGCGAGGTGCCGAGCAGGGCGCCGGCCACCGTGCCGGTGGAATCGGCGATCAGCGCCCGCCGCATGTGCGGAAGCCGCCCGCGATCGTCGAGAAGCCGCGCCTGGTGCGCGACGCCGATGAGCGTGCCGGTGGTGTCGAACAGGTCGACGATCAGGAACGTCAGGACGACCGTCAGCATCGCCGCCTGCAGAGCGCCCGCGAGGTCGAGGGCCAGCAGCGTCGGTGTCGGATCGGGCGGCAGCGACGCGATGCCCCGCCACTCGGAGACGCCCAGGGCGAGGCCGGCGGCGGCGACGCCGAGCATCCCGATGATGGCGGCCCCCGGCACGCGGCGCGCGGAGAGCGCGGCGATCGCGCAGAAACCGAGCAGGGCCAGCAGCGGCCCCGGCGTCATCAGCTCGCCGGCGGTGACCAGCGTCGCTTCGCTGGCCTGGATGATGCCGGCGTTCCGCAGCGCGATGACGCCCAGGAACAGGCCGATGCCGGCCGCGATGGCCAGCTTCAGCCCCTGGGGGATCGCCTCCACGATCCAGCGCCGCACCGGGAGCACGCTGAGAAGCAGGAACAGCACGCCGGAAACGAAGACCGCGCCGAGCGCGACCTCCCACGGGTGGCCCATGCCGAGGACGACGCCGTAGGCGAAGAACGCGTTGAGCCCCATGCCCGGCGCCAGCGCGATCGGGTAGTTGGCGTAGAGCCCCATCACCAGCGTGCTGAACGCCGCCGCGAGGCAGGTGGCGACGAACACCGCGTCGAACGGCATGCCGGCGTCGGAGAGGATCTGCGGATTGACGAAGGCGATGTAGGCCATCGTCAGGAACGTCGTCATGCCGGCGGTCACCTCCGTCCGCACGTCGGTGCCGCGTTGCGCCAGTCCGAAGAAGCGTTCGAGGGTCGCTGTCATGGGGTCACCCCGCGCAGACGGGAGGTGCCTGGTACTCCAGCCCGAGCAGCCGGAAGTAGTTTTCGCCCAGGGCGACGTTCCGAAAGGCGTCATCGTCCAGATGCGCCAGAATGCGGCTCGTCACTTCGAGCTCTTCGCGGTACACCTCGAAGTTCTTGTCCCGCGACGCCAGGAAATCGGTCCCGGGCAGAATCCGGTCGGAGTGCGCGTTCAGGAACGGCACGTACGCCGCCCGGCCCTCCGGCGTCGAGAAGTAGACGTCGTCGAGCACCCGCCACGCGACGTCCAGCATCAGGTTCGGATGGCGTTCCAGCATCGACGTCAGCAGGGCGGCGTGGCGGTGCGGATCCATGGTGGTCAGTTCCCGCGACAGCCCCATGTGGACCCAGACGATCGCGTTGTCCGGATAGAGGCGCAACGCCTCCTCCAGCAACGGCAGGTACCGCGTCGGCTCTTCGTCGTCGCCCAGGTCCGCGTGGATGGCGAGCGGGATTCGGCGTTTCCGCAGCACGTCCATGAAATCGGCCCAGCCGGAGATGGCGGCCGCCGGCACCGGCCGGCGCCCGTTGCCGAACAGCGCCTGCTTGACCAGGTTGACCTCGCCCATCCAGCGGAAGACGCCCGGGTACTCCCTGTCGAGCAGCTCCATCCCGGCCAGGACCGACTCCGGGGCCGCCAGGTCGGGGAAGGTCATGGCGAGCGTCAGGTGCAGGCCGGGCGGCGTCTTCGCGACCACGTTGGCGGCGTTGACGAAGTCGTTCTTCAGCGTCGGCGTCACCGGCGTGCCGGGGCAGTCCAGGTAGTACGTGCAGGAGGACGCCGGCGGCAGCATCTGGCCGATGCCGTAGACGTTCGCGAACAGTACGCCGGTCGCCTCGAAGTACTCCAGGATCTCCTCGAACGGAACGGCGGGTCCGCCGAACGGCCGGAAGTGGACGTGGGTGTCGACGACGGCGGTCTGCGGCCGCGTGGTCCGGTCGTAGCAGGGCGCGTCCGCCGAACGGAAGGAGTCCAGCGTCAGCGCGGGCGCGGCCTGCGCCGGCTCGGCGGCCGCCGCCGGCGGCGCGGCGCCCCGGGTCGCGGCGACCGTTGCGGCGCGCCCGGCTCCGCCGCCGGCCGTGGCCAGGATGCCGAGCGTGGCGAGCGGCAGGAGCGATGCGCCGCGCCGCCGGCGTCCGGTCCGGTCAGCCATCCGCATCGCGCTCGGCCGTCCGTTTCATGGGCGCCAGAAGAATAGCGCCCGGAGCGGCCGGCCGCAAGCGCGTCGCCGCGTCACGGCTCCGTCCCTTCGTTCAGGATGGCGAGATACCGGTCGTGGACGAACTCGCCGGGGGACTTCGTGCTGCCGCGCCCGCGCGACAGCAGGACGCCGTGCACCTCGCGGAGCAGGCGGTTCGACAGCGGGAATCCTCCCCGCAGGCGTTGCAGGCCGTGCTCGAGGGCGGCGACGTAGTTCGAGACTTCGACGACGTCGTCAAGCGGGACGCCGGGCGTCTCCTCGGACTCGAAGAGGAGGAGATCCGACAGCGACGACTGCGTGCCCTCGATCCGGGAGGAAAGCACCGCCTCCTTCCGCACGTAGGCGTACAGCAAGAGGGTGCGGTCCGGCAGCAGGGTCGAGATGCCGTCGAGTCGGCCGAGGGAGAGCACCGCGGATTCGAGCCCCGGCTGCAGGGCACCGTCCGGATCCAGGGGCGGCACGGGCGGCAGCGGCGCCGGCACGAAGGCGCGAACCTGCTCGCCTCCCGTGCTCGTCACCTCGTAGCCGCCGACTCGTTCGCGCCGCATGACGGTTCGACCACTTGCAGAAATTCCAATAGCCGCTCCGGTTGATGAAATTTAGCATGGAAATGAAAACAACCAGCGTTTCGTCCTGCGCTTGTGAGCGAAATGCCAACAAGCCCCCGCGTCCGGATCACTGCCGGTCGCCGCCGGCGTCCTCGCCCAGCAGGTAGTCCCAGTGCCGCCCGGCCTGCGCCAGGATCGGCGCAAGGTCCTCCGCCAGCAGGTATCCGTCGTCGACGAGCGCGAGGGCCGCTTCCGTGACCCGGCCGACGTACTCCGCCCGGCTGCCGTAGCGTTCGGCGATCGACCGCCGGGGGTCGCCGGCGCGCTCGCGGTCGCCGGCCGTCCGCGGAAACGGGACGTAGGAACCCTGCATGCTCGACAGCACGTCCGGTGGCCCCGCCTCGGCGTGGAACAGGTTCCAGCCGGTGTAGGTGGCGAGCGGAACGGCGACCTCCGGCATCATCAGCCCGCCGGTCTCGTTGCCGTCGGCATCGACCCGCGGCACCAGGATCGGGAACGCCGAGAGCACTTCCGGCGGCTGCACCGAGGCGATCCCGCGCGTCCGGAACTCCGGCCCGTAGACCGCGCGGTAGGCGAGGTGCGGCGCGGCGGGCTGGCCTACGCCCGGCAGATCCGGGAAGCGCAGGCGCTCGGGCGCCACGAGGTCGCCGTCGGCGATGCGCGGGTAGACGCTCGGCGGCGGCGGCGCGCCGTCGTCGATCCAGCGGTCCATCGCCAGCAGCAGCGGGCGCAGGAACCAGGAGTAGTCGTTCGGGTTGCTCAACTGTTGCCCGCTGGTGCGCCGCGGCGGGAAGCGGCCGGGGCCGTGCTGGCCGCCGGCGAACGAGTAGATCCGCACGTTGTCGAGCAGCGGCGCGTCCGCCGTCCCGTCGAGGGTGGTGTGGATCAGCGACGCCGCGCGGCCCCAGTACTCGTAGGACGAGTTCGTGTAGAAGACCTTCGGCATGTGGCCCGGCCGGATGCCGGCGAGCAGGCCGTCCCGCATGTCGGTCTCGGGGTCGTGCTGCACGACGTCGGTGAACGGGAAGACGTCGCTCGGGTAGAGCTTGTTCAGGAACGGATGGCCGTCCCGCGACGGCTGGGCGAAGCGGTGGTTGAAGCTGCCGCGCCCGCCGCCCGCCACGTGCGCCAGCACGCCGTCGAACACCCGCCGGTTCTGCTCGTCGACGTTGAAGCCGTGGTAGAGGAACGTCCGCAGGAACCGTCCGCTCTGCGACACGCCCCAGGCGATGGCGCGCTCGACGGCGCCGGCCGGCAGGCCCAGCTCCGGCGTCGCCTCGTACTTCATCTGCGCGATCACGTCGCGTACGGCCGCGGGTCCGAGGCCCACCAGGGCGGGATCCCGGGCGACGTAGACCACGTCGTAGATCCTGTGCGGCTCGAAGCCGCCGTCGAGGTGGACGCGGGTCGGGTCGTCGACGATCGAGCCGTCGGCGCCGCACCGGCCGAAGCGCCACCGGTCGCGCGGGATCACGCGCCGCGGCTGGTCGACGCCGTCGCGCACCGTCATCACGTTGGCCGGATCGTCCGGATCGGAGACGGCGTAGGCGACGTGGTTCCGGTCGGCGAGCGAGCGGTCGCACGTGCGCCGGTTGACGATCACCTCGCTGCGGACCAGCCCGGTGATCGGGGCTCCGCCGCCGGTCGCCGCCGGCGTGTGCAGCCGCATCTGCCCGTCGCGCAACGGCACGTCGAACTGCCAGCCGAGCCACAGCAGCGAGAACCCGTTCTTCAGCAGGAAGCCGTCGCCCATTTCCTCCGCCGTGCGCGGGTCGCGGCTGCCGGCGGCATTGTTGAAGTAGCCGAGCATCCCCTTGCCGCCGCGGTTCGACACCTCGTAGAGGACGGCGCCGTTGCCTCGCCCGGCGTCCTTCGGCTTCAGCAGGAAGAAGTTCGAGCGGAACTCCACCATGCCGCGGCCGTTGCGCGGCGCGAAGTCGACGTCGGCCACGATCCGGTTGGCCGCGTTCGCCGGATCGACCTCGAAGTGGACCATGCCGGCCAGCTTCTCGTAGGGCCCGGCCAGCCCGTAGGCCCGGCCGTCCGCGACGTCGGCGCGGCTCTCGACGACCACGCGGACGACCTCCGCGGATGCGGTCGCGGCGACGCCGGGCGCGACCACGGACAGGGTAAGGAATGCGGAAATCAGGCGCTGCATCGGTCCTCCTCGGCCATCGGGTCCTGCATGCCGGGGGCGTGGCGGCCACACCGCGCATCGGCCGCGGCATGGCGTCCTGCCGAATCCACCGGTCGTCGATTATAGAAGGGTTACCATACCTTGGCGCCACCACCGCGGCGCCCGCGAAGGAATCTCCAGCAATGTGGCGAATCAGCGTGCAACGTCTCGCTGGCGCCTTGATCGCGGCCGGAGACGGAAATCGAGCTGCGGTCGCGGATGGAGCTCCGCATGCGTCAGACCTGCGAAGTGCGGAGCCCGGCCGGCGGCGGCCGCCAGTTGATCGTCACCTCGCGCATCGACGGCGGCCGGCGGGGCCGGGACCGCGAGCTCCGCCGGGTCTACGACGTGGACGCCCGGTAGCGTCCGGCCTGGTGATCGAACCGGCCCGTTGCGAGTTCGGAGAACGTGCGTCAGTCGCCGGCCGGCGCCTTGCGCGCCGACACCGCCGGGTTCGCGTCGAGCATCACGGCCAGCCAGCGCAGGTCGGCGGTGTTCTCCAGGGCGATCTTGACCACCATCGTCAGCGGCACCGAGAAGAGCATCCCCACCGGCCCCCACACCCAGCCCCAGAAGACCAGGGACGCGAAAACCACCAGGGTCGACAGCCCGAGGCGCCGGCCGAGCAGGGTCGGCTCGATCACGTTGCCGAAAACGACGTTCACCACCAGGTAACCCGCCGCGATGACGACCGCGGATCCGGGTCCCAGGCCCGGTTGCAGCACCGCCAGCGACACGGCCGGCACCGCCGCGAAGATCGAGCCGAGCGTCGGGATGAAGTTGAACATGAACGCGACCACGCCCCACAGGATCGGAAAGTCGAGCCCCATGATCGCGACCCAGGTCCCGATGACGAGCCCGGTGGCGGCGCTGACCGCGGCCTTCGTCACGAGGTAGGTCTGGATCTGCGCGGAGATGCGCCCGAGGTGTCCGAACTGATCGGGTCCCGCGCCGAAGGCGAGCCGGATCTTCGCGGTGAAGCCGGCCGCCTCGAACAGGATGAAGACCACGGTGAGGAAGACCAGGAAGGCGTTCGAGAGGAAGGAGCCCACCGTCCGTACGGCGTTGCCGACGATCGCGCCGGTGTTGCCGATGATCGCGCCGATCGTGTCGACGGTGCCGAAAGCCGCCAGGGAAACCGACCGCCACTCTTCCCGCCACGTCTCCACCGGCAGGCCGAGGGCCGCGCCGAGCGCGGTCACCGAGGTCCCCAGTTCGTCCACCCGCTCCCGGTACCTGGGGATCACCTCCGTCAACTGGTTGACCGACTGCGCCAGCAGGGCCACCAGGATGCCGATGACCGACGCGGCCGCGAGGACGGTCAGCAGGACCGCCAGCGGTTTCGGCACGCGCAGGCGCACCAGCCAGTTCATCAGCGGCACGTTCACCACCGCGAGAAACACCGCGATCAGAAACGGCAGGATGAGCGCGGCCGCCGCGCGCAGGCCGGCGATGACGATGACGACGCAGGCCGCGGCGACGAGGAAGCGCAGGCCGGCGTCGCGGCGGCCGCGCGGCTCGGGGCTCATGGCACGTCGAAGAGGGTCAGGGAGAACGCCGCGCCGGTCTCGATCCACTGCGCGCCGTACGCGAACCCGGCGCGCACGGCGCGGTCCACGACCTCGCCCGGCCGGTACTTGTGCGCGCTCTCCGTCCAGATCGACTCCCCCGCGGCGAACCGGACGCAGCAGTCCGCCGCGGGAATGCAGACGGTCTGCTCCGCCTGGCTGACCAGGTACGACTCCACCCGCGACTCCCGCGCGTTCCAGACGACGCGATGCGCGAACCGGTCGATCTCGAAGTCGGCGTCGAGCTCGCGGTTCAGGCGCACCAGCAGGTTGCGGTTGAACGACGCGGTCACCCCCAGCGGGTCGTCGTAGGCGAGCAGCAGCTCCCGCTCCGGCTTGACGAGGTCGGCGCCGAGGAGCAGGCTGTCCCCCGGCCGCAGGGCGGCGCCGATCGCGGCGAGAAAGCGGTCCGCTTCGTCCGGCGCCAGGTTGCCGACGTTCGATCCGAGGAAGAGCACCATGGCCCGGCGGCGCGGATCGAGCTCGGCGACCGCGGCGCGCAGGCCGGCGGCGTACGAGGCCCGGTGGCCGCGCACCGCGACCCGGGAGTGGTGCGCCACGGCCCGGCCGGCCCGCGCCAGGGCCGTCTCCGAGACGTCGATCAGGTGCACGGTCGCGGCGCGGCCCGCCGCGGCCAGCCCCGCGGCCAGGATGGCGAGCTTCTCGCCGTTCCCGCCGCCGAGCTCGATCAGCGTGGCCGGATCGTCCAGCCGTCCGAGTATGGCGTCGCGTTCACGCGCCAGCAGGGCGCGCTCGCCGCGCGTGATCGGATACCAGGGCAGCTCGCAGATCGCTTCGAACAGGTGCGACCCGAGCGCATCGTAGAGGTACTTCGCGGCCAGGCGCTTCGGCCGGTTCGTCAGCCCCGCGGCGACGTCGCGGGCGAACGCTTCGTCGGAATTCCCGCGCCGTCCGGCCGCCGGGCGGTCGGATACCGCCTCCAGCGCCGTCAACGCGCGTCCCCGGCGCAGCGGAACGTCGTGTAGGCGTACGGATAGTGCGGCCGGAACCAGTTCCGGAAGCTGCGCCGCACGAGCCCGCGCGCCGTGGCCGGGGACGCCCCCTTGACGACGTAGTGTTCGCCGTCGAAGAAGTCGGCGGAGTACTCCGGGTACGAGGCCATGACCTCGAAGCCGGGAAAGCCGGCGAACGGGGTCGCCGTCCACTCCCAGCCGTTGCCGGCCAGGTCGTGCACGCCCCAGGCGCTGGCGCCGGCCGGGAACGAGCCGACGGGAACCGGGTCCCAGCGCCGGAAGTCGAAATTGCCCCGCGTGGCGTCCGGCGCCGCGTCGCCCCAGGGGTGCGCGCGCTCGCCGCCGCCGGGGGTCCCGAAGGCGGCCCGGTGGTACTCGGCCTCGGTCGGCAGGCGCAACCCCTTCCAGCGCGCCCAGGCGCTCGCCTCGTCGTGGGTCACGTAGACCGGCCAGGCCGGCGGCAGCGGCACGCGCCCGAACATGCCGCGCCAGAACCATTCGCCGTCCCGGCGCTCCCAGAACGGCGGATGCGAGCGGCCCGCCTCCTGCCGCCGCCGCCACGCGCCGGGCGACCACAGCGCGGCGTCCTCGTAGCCGCCGGCCTCGACGAACGTGCGGTACTCCGCGTTGGTCACGTCGTGGACGTCGATCGCGAAGGCCGGCACCTCGACGCGGTGGGCGGGGAACTCGTTGTCCCAGCCGAACCGGATCCGCGCGGTCCCGGCGCCGAGCGTGGCGGCGCCGGCCGGGATGGTGACCATCTCGCGCCGCGGCGGGCCGGGCTCGGCGACCCCGGCCGGCTCGTACCGGTCAGGCCGGCGCTTGCGCTGCGCGGCGAGCCGGTGCCACATGTAGAGCAGCGTTTCCTGGTGCATCTGCTCGTGCTCCAGGATCGTGAAGACGCCCTGGCCGCGGCGCAGCACCGCGTTCCCTTCCTCCTCGAGCGTTGCGCACTCGAGCGCGGTCAGAACGGCCGCGTCGGCCCGCTCGACGTACCGCCGCACCGCCGCGCGCGACGGCCAGCTCCCGATCGCCGACACCGAAGCGGCCGCGTCGTCCGCCGGGTCGATTCCGCGCGCGAACAACACCTCCAGCTCGGCGTCGACGCCGGACTGCCCGAGGCCCTTCTTGAGAAACGCGTTGACCGCGAACGCGGGAACGTGGCCGTCGTAGAACACGACGGGATGCCGGAGCGGGATCGGCCGTTCGTAGTAGGCGTCGGGCGCGAGCATCTCGAACAGCGCCCGCGTCCGGGCCCGGTTGTCGCGGTAGGTCTGCACGACCTGCCGGCGATCGACGACCCCGCGGCCGGACGGCGGCGGAACCTGCATCAGGACATCCTCCCGGCTCGACCTCATCCCCGGCCCGATCGTACCAGAACCGGCCGCCCGCGCAACGCGGGGGCGACCGGCGGAGCAGGCGTCCGCGGCCCGCGCCACTTCTCGCCGCGCGCGGCGAGTGCGCGCAACGCGGGCGGCAAACCGGCGGAGCAGGCGGCCCGGCGGGTATACTGGTGTGCTCCGCGGCAACGCCCACGGCTCCACACGCGCCGGCGTACGACGCGAAAGTGGCGGAACTGGCAGACGCGCCGGACTTAGGATCCGGTGGCCGCGAGGCTGTGGGGGTTCGAATCCCCCCTTTCGCACCAGCCCGGAGCGCAGCTTTCGGGACCAGCGTCGGGACAAACGCCGCGCCGGGCGGTCCGCCGGCCGGCGGTGCAAGATGACGACGGAGATGAAATCGGACGTCAGGGACGTCGGAGCGTGCCGCAAGGAGCTGACCGTCGAGATTCCGGCCGCCGCGGTCGACGCGGCGATCGGTCGCAGCGCCGGACGCTACGGCCGGTCCGCGAAGATCCGGGGGTTTCGGCCCGGGAAGGCGCCCGCGCAGGTCGTGCGGGCGCGTTTCCGTGATCAGATCCTGCATGACGTCGCCCGGGACCTGATTCCCGACGCGATCGACGAGGCGGTCGCGGAGCACGGTCTGAAGCCGGTCGCCGTGCCGGAGATCCGCGACGTCGAGGTCGACGACGGGAAACCGCTGACCTTCACGGCGCTGTTCGAGACGGTCCCGGCGGTGGACCCGGGCGACTACACTGCCTTCACCCTGCGCCAGACGCCCGTCGAGGTCGACGACGACGCGGTCGCCCGGGCCGTCGAACGCCTGCGGTACGGGCAGGCGCGCCTGGAGCCGGTCACCGGGCGCGGCGCCGAGCGGGGCGACGTCGTGACCATCGATCTCGAGCGCCGGCTGCCGGACGAGCCCCGGGCGTCCCCGGAACATCTGCAGGACGTGCGGGTGGAGATCGGCAACGACGCGAATCCGCCCGGGTTCGACGACGAGCTGGCCGGGCTGCGGCCGGGGGACGCGCGCTCGTTCACGGTCACCCACGCGGGGGACGACGCCGTCCGCAGGCTCGCGGGCCGGCAGGCCTCGTACGCGATAGAAGTGAAGCACGTTCAGCGGCCGGTGCTGCCGGACGTGGACGACGACTTCGCGCGCTCGATCGGCCGGTTCGACGATCTCGCCGCGTTGCGGGCCCGGGTCCGGGCCGACCTGCGGGCGCAGGTCGACCTCGAGGCGCGCAACGAGGTGCGCCAGGATCTGCTGCGGCAGCTCGCGAACCGGGTGGCGTTCGAGGTGCCGGAGGCGCTCGTCGCCCGCGAGCTGGACCGGCGGGCGGAGCAGGTCGTCCGCCGCCTGCAGGCGGATCGGATGGACCCGCGGCAGACGCGCATCGACTGGACCGCGTTCCGCGAGCAGCAGCGCGCGGCGGCGGCCGACGCGGTCCGCGGCATGCTGGTGCTCGACGAGATCGCCAGCCGGGAGGCGGTCGAGGTCAGCGGGGAGGACGTGGAGCGGGAGGTCGAGCGCCAGGCCGCGCTGAGCGGCCGCACGCCGCAGGCCGTCCGCGCGCTGTTCGAGAAGAACGGCGGAACCGGGCGCCTGACGGCGGAGCTGCGGCGGGAGAAGGCGATCGCGCTGCTGATGCGGCGCGCGACGGTCGTCAGCGTCTGAACCGCGGGCGGCCGGCGGAGCGCGGCGGATAGAAGAAGGGGTACCATGCAACCGACAGTACCGCCGGGAGACGGCGGCGGGCGAACGCGGCGGCTTCATTCCCATGGCTGAATCGAGATCGCAGCTCATCCCGATGGTGGTCGAGCAGACCAACCGCGGCGAGCGCGCCTACGACATCTACTCGCGCCTGCTGAAGGACAGCATCGTGTTCATCGGGTCCTCGATCGACGACGCGCTCGCGAACCTGGTCATCGCGCAGATGCTGTTCCTGGAGGCCGAGGATCCCGACCGCGACATCCTGCTCTACATCAACAGCCCGGGCGGGGTGATCTCGGCCGGACTCGCGATCTACGACACGATGCAGTTCATCAAGCCGGACGTGCAGACGTACTGCATCGGCCAGGCGGCGTCGATGGCCGCCGTGCTGCTCGCGGCCGGGACCGGCGGGAAGCGGTTCTCGCTGCCCAACTCGCGCATCATCATCCACCAGCCGCTGATGACCGGACTCGGGGGGCAGGCGACCGACATCGACATCCACGCCAAGGAGATCCTGCGGACGCGCGCGCGGCTGAACGAGATCCTCGCCGGGCACACGCGCCAGTCTCTGGAACGGATCGCCGAGGACACGGAGCGCGACTACATCATGAGCGCCGAGCAGAGCCGCGAATACGGTATCATTGACGACGTGATCCGCGAGCGGGCGTAGCGTCGGCGAACGTGCGTCAGGCATGGCCAAGAAAAAAGCCGCGAGCGGCGAAACGCTCCGTTGCTCCTTCTGCAACAAGAACCAGAACGACGTCCGGAAGCTCATCGCCGGGCCGACGGTCTTCATCTGCGACGAGTGCGTCGACGTCTGCAACGACATCATCGCGGACGACAGCCGCTTCGACGGCAAGGGCGCCCTCCGCTCCGGCCTGCCGGTCCCGGCGGACATCAAGAAGTTCCTCGACCAGTACGTGATCGGGCAGGAGGTCACGAAGAAGAAGCTGGCCGTCGCCGTCTACAACCACTACAAGCGGGTCGAGATCCAGAAGCGGACGAAGAACCGGCACGAGCCGGAGCTCACCAAGTCGAACATCCTGCTGATCGGACCGACCGGCACGGGCAAGACGCTGCTGGCGCAGACGCTGGCGCGCCTGCTCGCGGTTCCGTTCACGATCGTCGACGCGACGACGCTGACCGAGGCCGGCTACGTCGGCGAGGACGTCGAGAACATCATCCTCAAGCTGCTGCAGGCCGCGGGCGGCGACCTCGACAAGTGCCAGCAGGGCATCATCTACATCGACGAGATCGACAAGATCTGCCGCAAGGACGAGAACCCCTCGATCACCCGCGACGTGTCGGGCGAGGGCGTGCAGCAGGCGTTGCTGAAGATCCTGGAGGGCACGGTCGCCAACGTGCCGCCGCAGGGCGGGCGCAAGCATCCGCACCAGGAGTTCTTCCAGATCGACACCACCAACGTCCTGTTCATCTGCGGCGGGGCGTTCGTCGGCCTCGACAAGCTGATCCAGCGCCGGCTCGGGCGGAAGACGCTCGGCTTCCGGGCCGACATCCGCTCCGCGCGGCAGGCGGGCGTCGGCTCGCTGCTCGAGCACATCGAGCCCGAGGACCTGATCCGGTACGGCCTGATCCCCGAGTTCGTCGGCCGCCTGCCGGTGCAGGGCACGCTGCACGAACTCGACAAGGCGGCGCTCGTCAAGATTCTGACCACGCCGCGCAACGCCATCACGCGCCAGTACCAGAAGCTGTTCGAATACGAGGACGTGAAGCTCCGCTTCGACGACGACGCGCTCGACGCCATCGCCGAATCGGCCCTCGACCGGAAGATCGGGGCGCGCGGACTGCGGATGATCATCGAGGAGCTGATGCTCGACCTCATGTACTCGCTGCCCGGCAACAAGAAGGTCACCGAATGCGTGATCACCCGTGAAGCCGTGCTGGCCAAGGACAAGCCCATCACCCTGATCGAAAAGGCCGGGTAACCGGACCGGGGACTCCTGATCGCATGGAAGCCTACGAAACACTCCCCATCGTCCCGTTGCGGGACGTCGTCGTCTTTCCGCACATGATGATGCCGTTCGTCGTCGGACGGCAGCCGTCGACGCGCGCGCTCGAGCACGCGCTCTCCCGGGACAAGCGCATCTTCCTGGCCGCGCAGAAGGACGCCGCGAACGACGACCCGAGCCCCGGCGACATCTACACGATGGGATGCGTCGCCAACATCGTGCAGAGCCTGCGGCTGCCGGACGGCAACGTCAAGGTGCTGGTCGAAGGGGTCGACCGCGCCCGCGCGGTCGAATGGAAGGAGGACAAGGGGTTCTATCGCGTCGTCGCGAAGGTGCTCGGCCGGCAGAACGAGCCGGGCGAGGACGTCGAGGCGGCGATGAACAAGGTCGTCTCGCAGTTCGAGCAGTACGTCAAGCTGTCGAACAACCTGCAGCACGACGCCATGATCGCCGCCGTGCGCGTCGACGACCCGAGCAAGCTCGCCGACACGATCGCCGCGCACCTGGCCATCGGCGTGGCCGAGAAGCAGAACCTGCTCGAGATCGTCGCGCCGCTCGAGCGGTTGACCCGCATCGCCGGCATCCTCGAGGCCGAGGTGGACAAGCTCCAGGTGGACCGCCGCATCCAGTCCCGCGTCAAGAAGCAGATGGAGAAGGCGCAGAAGGAGTACTACCTCAACGAGAAGATGAAGGCGATCCAGAAGGAGCTGGGCCGCAAGGAGGAGCGCGGCAACGAGGCGGACGAACTGCGCAAGAAGATCCACCGCGCCCGGATGCCCGGCGAGGTGGAGGAGAAGGCGCTGCAGGAGCTGAAGCGCCTCGAGGCGATGCCGCCGATGTCGGCCGAGGCGACGGTGTCGCGCAACTATCTGGACTGGCTGATCGCCGTGCCGTGGTACAAGCGGACCCGCGAGGGCCGCGACCTCGGCCGGGCCGAGGAGATCCTGAACCAGGATCACTACGGGCTGGAGAAGATCAAGGACCGCATCCTGGAGTTCCTCGCGGTCCGCTCGCTCGTCCGCAAGCCGAAGGGGACGATCCTGACCCTGACCGGACCGCCCGGCGTCGGCAAGACGTCGCTCGCCAAGTCGATCGCCCGCGCCACGCACCGCAAGTTCGTGCGGCTGTCGCTGGGCGGCGTGCGCGACGAAGCCGAGGTGCGCGGCCACCGGCGGACCTACATCGGCGCCTTCCCGGGCCAGATCATCCAGATGATGAAGAAGGCCGGGACCGTCAACCCGGTGTTCCTGCTCGACGAGGTCGACAAGATGTCGATGGACTTCCGGGGGGACCCGTCGGCCGCCCTGCTCGAAGTGCTCGACCCCGAGCAGAACAACACCTTCCTGGACCACTACCTCGACGTCGAGTACGACCTGTCGCACGTGATGTTCGTCTGCACCGCGAACGTGCTGCACACGGTGCCCCAGGCGTTGCGGGACCGCATGGAGGTGCTGCAGCTTTCGGGCTACACCGAGCTGGAGAAGATCGAAATCGGCAAGCGGTTCCTGATGCCGAAGACGCTCACCGCCACGGGCCTCGGCGAGAAGAATGCCACGTTCGCCGACGACGCGTACGAGACCATCATCCGCCGCTACACGCGCGAGGCGGGGGTGCGCAGCCTGGAGCGCGAGATCGCGTCGGTCTGCCGCAAGATCGCGCGCAAGGTGGTCGCCGAGGGCAAGAGCTACCGCACCGAGGTGACCGGCGAGCGGATCACCGAGTACCTCGGCGTGCCGAAGTACCGCCCGATGAACGCCGAGGAGCAGAACGAGGTGGGCATCGCCACCGGTCTGGCGTGGACCGAGGCGGGAGGCGAGCTGCTGCTGACCGAATCGACCCTCATGCCGGGCAAGGGGCAACTGACGCTGACCGGCAAGCTGGGCGACGTCATGCAGGAATCGGCGCAGGCGGCGATGAGCTACGTCCGCGCGAAGGCCGAGGAGTTCGGGATCCCGAAGGAGTTCAACAAGCAGACCGACGTGCACGTGCACGTGCCGGAGGGCGCCATTCCGAAGGACGGCCCGTCGGCCGGCATCACCATCACCACGGCGCTGGTCTCGACGCTCACGAAGATCCCGACGCGGCGTGACGTCGCGATGACCGGCGAGATCACCTTGCGCGGCAAGGTGCTGCCGATCGGGGGCGTGAAGGAGAAAGTCCTGGCCGCCCACCGGGCGAACCTGAAGACCATCATCCTGCCGAGGGACAACGAGAAGGATCTCGCGGACATCCCGAAGGCGGTCCTCGACGCGCTCGACCTCTACATGGTGGACACCATGGACGAGGTGCTCAAGATCGCCCTCAGCGAGCCGGTCACGTCCCGCCTGCCGGCCCCGGACACGCCGGAGGTGGAGGCGGTCCCGGACGAACGGATCACCCACTAGAAGCAGGCCGGGACGCGCCGCGCCGGCGTATCCCGCCGCCCGGTTCACGCGCGGGCGCTCCCGGATGGTCCAGCGGATCGGTGGCCCAGTACAGGGTTCACGCGCGGGCGCTCCTACGCCCCGTCCGATGCCGGGTCGCCCATCACCGTTCACGCGCGGGCGCGCGGGCGCTCCGGTGAAGATCCTCGACGTCGCCTTGCCGGCGTATCCCGCCGCCCTGCGGGCGCGCGGGCGCTCCCGGTGAAGATCCTCGACGCCGCCTTCGTCGCCAGCATGCCCGCGGGCGGCCGCCTGCCGCCCGACGCGGGTCCCGTGATCGCGATGGTGGGCCGTTCGAACGTCGGCAAGTCAAGCCTCGTCAACGCGCTGATCCGCCGCGGTCTGGCGCGCGCCGGCGCCCGGCCGGGCACGACGCGCCTCGCCAACCTCTACGCCGTGCGCGCGGTTCCGGCGGCCGGCCGGCGCGCCCTGTGGCTGACGCTGGCCGATCTGCCCGGATACGGCTTCGCGCGGGGCGGGGCGCCGGCGCGGCGCGAGTTCGAGCTCGTCGTGCGGGACTTCTTCGCCCGCGCGGCGGCGCGCGGCACGGACCCGCCCCGCCCCGGAACCCCGCGCCTGGCCGGCGTCATCCTGCTGATCGACGGCCGGCACGCCGGGCTCGACAGCGATCTGGCGGCGCACGCCTGGATCGCCGAACGAGAGTACGCGAGCGTCGTCGTCACCACGAAGAACGACCGGTTGTCGCGCAGCGCGCAGGCCCGGGCGCGACGCGCCCACGAAACGGCGCTCGGCCGCGCCGTGCTCCCGGTGTCCAGCCGCACCGGCGCCGGCCTCGCCGCGGTCCGCACGGCCGTCGGTTCGTTGCTGCAAGCGGCTGGAGGCGCGTCCGGCCAGGCAAGCCGTGGTGAGACCCCGCGTCGCACCGAAACGGGCAGGGCGTCCGGCTGACGAGGCGTGAGGAGGGAGCATTCTCAGTTCGTGCCGTCGGGGGACGTGGCGTTGCCGGGGCCCCCCCTCGGCGGGCGGGGACCAGAGGCGGGCAAGGGGATTTCCTTGCTATAATCCGCTGTTCGGACAGTCGGAGGGAGAGCAGCACGTGAGGGCAGACATCCATCCGCAATACCACGAGGTCGACGTCCGGTGCGCATGCGGCGCCACCTGGAAGACCCGCTCGACCAGGCAGGAACTGCACCTCGACATCTGCTCGAGCTGCCACCCGTTCTTCACCGGGCGCCAGAAGCTGGTCGACACCGAGGGCCGCGTCGAGCGCTTCATGAAGAAGTACGGCAAGGTGACGGTGGAAGGCCGCCGCAAGCAGCAGCGGGCCCGCCGCTAGAGGAATCAGATCAGCGACCGCGACTGGCAGCCGTCGACGGTGACGCACGCGCCGCTCACCCAGCTCGCCCGCGGTGAGGCGAGAAACGCGACCACGGCGCCCACCTCTTCCGCCCGCCCGAAGCGGCCGAACGGGAGCTGCTCGCGGACGAACGCGGCCATCCCCTCCGGATCTTCCTGCTGCCGGCGGTGCCACGAACCGCCGGGGAACGAGATCGAACCGGGCGCCACGCTGTTCGCGCGGATGTTGTCCGGAGCGAGCTCGCGCGCCATCGACTTGGCGAGGCTGATCTCGGCCGCCTTGACCGCGTTGTAGGTCATCCGTCCGCCGGACTCGCGTCCCCAGATCGACGCGATCACGATGATGGAGCCGCCTCCGCGCGCGCGCATGTGCGGCACGGCGAGGCGCGAGGCCCGGATCGCGGGAAACAGCGTCTCGTCGAACGCCGACCGCCATTCGGCGTCGCTTGCCGCGGCGATGCCCCCGCCGCCGGCGCGGCCGACGTTGTTGACCAGCACGTCGAGCCCGCCGAAGGTCTCCACGGTGCGGCCGACGACGGCCGCGACGCCTTCCGCCGACGACAGATCGGCCTGCACGGCCAGCACGCGATCCGCGGCGCCCGAGCGCCGCAACGCCTCGGCCGCCGCGTCGAGGCGCTCCCGGCCGCGGGCGCAGATGCAGACCTTGCACCCTTCGTCGAGCAGGGCGCGCGCGGAGGCGAATCCGAGCCCCCGGCTCGACCCGGTCACCAGGGCGATCCGGTCGGCGAGCTGCAAGTCCATGACGCGGTCCGGGGCGGATGGCGCGCGGCGAAGCGGCATGATACAACAGCGCCATGTTGAGAGCCGCCGCGCTCGGGATGTTCCTCTACGGCCTGCACGACGTCGCGGTCGGGGCGGCCGATCTCGTCGGCGCGGGCGTGCTGGAGTGGTGGGCCGACCTCTGGCGTCTCCTCTCCGGCGCGGTGCTGATGCTCGCCGCGGCCCTCGTGCGCGTCTCCATGCCGGGCGGACTCGCCCTCGCGGTCGCCGGCCTCCTCGGCCTGCAGTCGATCAGCCTGCACAACGACCCGCACTTCTACGGCCGCCTGCTGCTGTGGCCGCAGTTGGCGCGGGCGGCCTTCTCGGCCGTCCTCGTCGGCCTGGCGTACTTCGGCTGGGGCACGGCGGACGCTCCGGCGCCCGAAGGGGAGGCGGACGCCCCGCGCCGTCCCTGACGTCCGATGTCCGCCAAGCAGGTGCAAGCTACGCGCAGCCGCTCGTGGCGCCGCAGTTGACGCACTTGTAGCAGGCGCCGTTGCGGATCATGATGGCGCCGCAGGTCGAGCACGGGGGCGCGTCCTCGTCGTTCTGGATGGCGTAGGACACGGCCTGCGGCCGGTTCCGATCCGCGCCGCCGGCGTCGTCGGTCGGAATCGCCTCGCCGAACGTCAACTGCTCGCCGGTTCCGGCCGGCGCTTCGCCGCCGACGTTGACCCCCGCGTGGAACTGCGCCTCGGGCGAAAGGAACTTCGTCGCCAGCCAGCGGAAGACGTAGTCGACGATCGACTTGGCCACCCGCACGTCGGGGTTCTTCGTCAGGCCGGCCGGCTCGAACCGCACGTGGCTGAACTTGTCGACCAGGACCTGGAGCGGCACGCCGTACTGCAGCGAGTAGGAGACGGCCTGGGCGAAGGCGTCGGCGAAGCCGGAGATGGTCGACCCCTCCTTCGCCATCACCAGGAAGATTTCCCCCGGCGTTCCGTCGTCGAACAGTCCGACGGTGATGTAGCCCTCGTGCCCGGCGATGTCGAACTTGTGGGTGATCGCATCGCGCTCGTCCGGCAGCTTGCGGCGCACCGGCCGGCCGCCGGCCGCGGCCACTGCCTCTTCCGCCGCCTGCCGGGCCGTGTTGAGCGGCTGCGTCCGCTTGCTGCCGTCGCGGTAGATCGAGACCGCCTTCGCGCCGAGCCGCCAGGCGTCGGCGTACGCCCGCTCGACGTCCTCCACCGTCGCCTCGTGGGGGACGTTGATCGTCTTCGAGATGGCGCCGGAGATGAACGGCTGCACCGCGCCGATCATCTTCAGGTGCCCCGTGTAGTGGATGAACCGCGAGCCCTTCGCCGGCTTGAAGGCGCAGTCGAACACCGGCAGGTGGGCCGGATCGAGATGCGGCGCGTCCTCGATGGTGTCGTGCTCGTCGACGTGCTGCACGATGCTGTTGATTTGATCGTCCGGATACCCGAGCCGGGAGAGCGCGACCGGCACCGTGTGGTTCACGATCTGCATCAGGCCGCCGCCGACGAGCCGCTTGTACTTCACGAGCGCGATGTCCGGCTCCACGCCGGTCGTGTCGCAGTCCATCATGAAGCCGATGGTGCCGGTCGGCGCGAGCACGGTGGCTTGCGCATTGCGGAAGCCGTGCTTCTCGCCGAGCGCGAGCACGTCGTTCCACGAGTCGGCCGCCGCCTGGTGGAGATCCCGCGGCACGTGCGCCCGGGCAACCTCCTTCAGCGCGTCGCGGTGCTTCCGCATGACGCGCAGGAACGGCTGCTCGTTCTTCGCATGGCCGGCGAACGGCCCGCCGCAGTCGCGCGCGATGCGCGCCGACTGGGCGTACGCTTCGCCCGTCATCAGCGCGGTGACGGCCGCCGCGTAGTCGCGCCCTTCGTCGCTGTCGTAGGGTACGCCGCGCGACATCAGCAGCGCCCCCAGGTTGGCGTAACCGAGGCCGAGGGGGCGGAAGTCGTGGCTGTTCCGCTCGATCGCGGGCGTCGGGTAGCTGGCGTTGCCGACGATGATCTCCTGCGCGGTGATCAGGGTCCGCACCGCGGCGCGGAACGCCTCGACGTCGAACTCGCCCGGCTCGTGCGGCTTCATGAACTGCATCAGGTTGAGCGACGCCAGATTGCAGGCCGAGTCGTCGAGGAACATGTACTCCGAGCAGGGATTCGACGCGTTGATCCGGGCGGTGTGCGGGCAGGTGTGCCAGTCGTTGACGGTCGTGTCGAACTGCATCCCCGGGTCGCCGCAGACGTGCGTCCCCTCGGCCACCGCCCGCATCAGGTCGCGCGCCCGAAAGGTGTCGACGACGCGGCCGTCGGTCACCGCGCGCGTCTTCCACTCGCCGTCGTCGAGCACGGCCCGCATGAACTCGTCCGGGACGCGCAGGCTGTTGTTGGAGTTCTGGAAGAAGACCGAGGAGTACGCCGGACCGGTGAAGGAGCCGTCGTAGCCGGCGTCGATCAGGGCCCAGGCCTTGCGCTCCTCCTCCACCTTGCAGGTGATGAACTCCATCACGTCCGGATGGTCGGCGTCGAGGATGACCATCTTCGCCGCCCGGCGGGTCTTGCCGCCCGACTTGATGACCCCGGCGAACGCGTCGTAGCCCTTCATGAACGACACCGGGCCCGACGCCGTCCCCCCGCCGGCGAGCAGCTCGCGCGACGACCGGATCGGCGACAGGTTGGTGCCGGTCCCGGAGCCGAACTTGAACAGCATCCCCTCGGTCTTCGCGAGCGCGAGGATCGACTCCATCGTGTCCTCGACCGAGTTGATGAAGCAGGCCGAGCACTGCGGCGCCTTCTCGAAACCGCAGTTGAACCAGACCGGACTGTTGAACGCCGCCTTCTGCCGCACCAGCAGGAACTTCAGGTCGTCCCGGAACGCCTGCAGGTCGTCCGCCGCGGCGAAGTACCGCTGCCGCCCGGCCCACCCGGCGATGGCGTCGACGACCCGGCCGATCAGTTGCCGGACGCTCCGCTCGCGGCCGGGCGACGAGAGCTGCCCCCGGAAGTACTTCGAGACCACGATGTTGGTCGCCTGCTGGGACCAGAACGCCGGGACCTCCACGCCGCGCTGCTCGAAGACGACGTCGCCGCGCTCGTTGGCGATCACCGCCGACCGCGTCTCCCACTCGATCTCGTCGAAGGGGTCGACGCCGGCACGGCTGAACGTCCGGGGAAATTCGAGCCCCGCGCGCGCCGGCGCGGCCGGATCCGGCGCCGGCGCCGTCCGTGCCGGGAACTCTTGCGTTGCGCCTGCCGACATTGCTCCTCCTCGCTGCGATTCGCCGCCGTCACGGCCGGGAACGACGCGCGTGCCGGCCGTTTTCCGAACCCCTCGCCGGTCTCGTCCGGCGCTCGCCGCGCGTTCGCGCACGCGGGCGGAGACGCCCTGAATGATGCGCCAGTCGCGCGCGGCTGTCAACCACATGTTGTATCCGCGTCTTCGACAGGCGCAACATGTTGATGGTGTGTTGGTGACGTGTGCAAAAGATGTTGACGGCCGGCGTCCGGTCCCGGCTCGTCCGCCGCCCGGCCGCGGGGCGCCGGCCCGGGACGGCCGCCGGGAACCGCGCTCCGCGGTCCGCCGCGCGGATGCTAGAGTGCGGGCATGGTCGATCCGGAACGGAGGCCCGGCCGCGGCCGGCCCGCGGTCGATCCCGAAGAGGGTCCGGGAACGGACCCGGCCGCCCCGGCGCGCGCGGACCCCGTTCCGGGCCGCGTGGCGTCGTCGCTCGTCGAGGTGGTGCTCTGTTCGGGATTTCCCACCCAGCTCGTCCTCTCGGCGCTGCTGGCCGCGGCCGGGTTCGCGGCGCTCGCCCCGACCGGCGAGCCGTCGTTCGGCTACGTCGTCGCGCTCACGCTGCTGGACGTCGTGGTCGTCGTCGGTCTGGTGGCGGCCTTCCTGCGCGCGCGGAACGAATCGGTCCGCGAGCTGCTGCTCGGCGCTCGTCCGCCGCAACGCGAGGCGGCGCTCGGAGTGTTGCTCACGCCGCCGATCGTCGTGGCCGCGATCGGCGGGTTCCTGCTCCTCGGATGGCTGGCGCCGGGGCTGCGCAACGTGCCCGACAACCCGTTCGAGGCCATGCTCGGCACACCGGGACGCGCCCTGCTGTTCACGCTCGTCGTCGTCCTCGCGGGCGGACTCCGGGAAGAGCTGCAGCGCGCCTTCATCCTGCGCCGCTTCGACCAGCATCTCGGCGGAGGCTGGCTCGGCCTCGCCGTCTTCAGCGTCGCATTCGGTCTCGGCCACTTCATCCAGGGCTGGGACACGGTCGTCGTCACCGGCGCGCTCGGCGTCCTCTGGGGCGCGCTCTATCTCACCCGCGGCAGCGCGGTCGCCGCGATGGTGAGCCACGTCGGCTTCAACCTGACGCAGATCGCCCTCGCCCTCGCCGGCGCGCAGACGTGACGGGCCGCCTCGGCGACCCGATGCGCCGCTGGCGATGGAGACCTCGCCGGCGCCCGCGCGCGGACGGGCCGATCCTGCCGCTGGACGACACGGGGTGCCGCGCGGCGAAGCGCCACCAGAGCCGGGCCGCGCGCGGGCGGGCCGATCCCGCCGCTGGACGACACGGGGCGGTACCCTCGCCGGCGCCGGCGCGCGGACGGGACGCCGGCCGCGGGAGGCGCCGCGCGGCGCCCGGGGGCCTCAGCGGTCGACCCGCATGACGTCCGCGCGGCGCAGCAGGCCGGCGACCCAGTCCGCGACCAGCTCGGCCCGGCGCGCCGTCCAGAGGCGGCTCCGGATCCGGTCGCGCGCCGCGTCGAACGGCACCGGCTCGCCACGCTCCACGAACTGCGCCCGGTGCGCGTCGTAGCAGGCGCGCAGCTCGGCCTCGGTCAGCCGTCCGGGACCGCCGAACCGCTCGGCGACGTACGCCTCGATCCGGACGTCGTCGCGCAGGATCTGCCGCAGGTCGTCCAGCTCGAGCCCGACCGCCGCGAGCAGGCGGGTGAACGCGCCGCCGTCGGCGAAACGCGCCCGCACGGCCGCTAGGCCGCGCGCGACGCGCTCCGGCGGCGGCGGCGGCTGGCGGTATCGATTGACCTCGTCGAGCGCGATTCGGCGCTCGATCAGCCGGCGCAGCGCCGCCGCTTCGCGCAGGGCGGGGTCCCGCTCGCGGACCTCCCACAGGCCCTGCTCGTGCAATCCCAGATCGAGGAAGGCCCGCACGTCCGAGGCGAGAACGACCTGCCCGGACACCACCGCGAGGACCCGGTCGAGGATCTGCGCCCCGGCGTCGGACGGCCACGCGAGGGCCGCGGGCAGCAGGCAGAGAAGCAGCCTGGCGGCCCGGCGGTCAGAACGCCTGCCCGAAGCTGAAGTGCAACGCCACGAGCTGCTCCTGTTGCGGGCTGGTCTCGTCACCGAAGAAGTGGCGCTCGCCGAGCTTGAAGCCGACGTCGAACCCCAACGGCCCGACCGGCGAGTTGTAGCGGACACCGAACCCCGCGCCGCTCCGGATGCGGCCGAGATTCAAATGCTCCACCCGATCATAAACGTTCCCGGCGTCCAGGAACGCGACGACCCCCAGCGCCGGCGTCACGCGGACCCGCAATTCGCCGTTGAAGACGACCATGGCGTTTCCGCCCTGCGGGAAGCCGTCCTGGTCGATGGTGCCGCCGGTCTCCGTGCGGGGACTGCCGAGCCGGTCGAGGGCGAACCCGCGCACCGTGGTGTTGCCGCCCCCGAAGAACCGCTCGCTGATCGGGAGCGCGAGCGGGCCCGGCGGCGCGGTCCGTCCGTCCCCGCGCCCGGCGACGGCTTCCAGGGGCCGCGGAAAGCCCCAGGCGACGCCCAGACGCGCGCCGGCCGCCATGACGATCCGCGGGACGCCGGGCATCCGGCGGTACACGGACCCCGACAGGAAACTCTTCGAGAAGCCGACCTCCGACCCGAACGTCCGCGCGGCCGCCTCGGACTCGATCGTCAGCAACGAGCCGCGGGCCGGATCGACCGGATCGTCGCGCGTGTCGCGCACCTGGCTCGCGGTGAACGAAGACAGCCGGACGTCGGGAAAGAGGCGGTCGACGATGTTCTCGTCCTCGCGGTTCAGCTCGCGGTTCGACGTGTCGTTGTTGCCGAGACGGTACCCGACGGAGGCGCCCGCCGCCGCTCCCGACGAGCGCCGCAGTTGCGCGCTCACGCCGCGGCTGAAGAGGTCGAAGCCGGGGCGGATCGCCTGCTCGACGTACCCGGACACCAGCACGTCCCAGCCGCGGCCGATCGCCCGCGGCTCGCGGTAGGTGGCGAGGATGCGATACTCGTTGAACCCGAGCGCGCCGCCGGTCTCCTCCACCGGGACGGGCGGCGGCGGGTCGTTCTTGGGCCGGACGCTGACGCGCGTGAAGAGGTCCAGCGACCGGTTCCCGCCCCACAGGTTGCGCCGGCCGATCTCGAAGGATCCGCGCGGCGCGAACTCGAGCCGCTCGACCGCCGGACCGCCCGCCGCCGCGACGTCCCGGCGGAGCCGTTGCGACAGTTCGAACCCGCCCCCGTAGGCGAGCCGGGTCGCCGCCGCCTCTTCGACCTCGATGATCACGTCGCGCCGGTCGGAGCGGCCGTGACTGAACTCGCGGACGTCGAGCCGCCGGAACACGCCGAGCGCGTTGAGACGGCGGCGCGTCTCGGCGACGTCGTCGAGTCCGAGCGGCGCGCCGGGGGTCAGCGTGACCTCGCGCCGGATCGTGGCGGTGTCGACCTGCCGGTTGCCGACGATCAGCACGTGGTCGACCAGCACCTGCCGGCCCTCGGCGATGCGGAAGACGAGGTCGACCGCGCTCAGGTCGTCGGAGAACCGCGTATCGACCGCCACCCGCGCCTGCTCGTAGCCGTCGTTCAGATAGAGCGCCAGCAGGGCGTCGCGATCGCGCTCGACCTGCGGCCCGTGGTACGCGGCGCCGCGCCGCGCGCCGACCGCCTGCCGCAGGACGGCGGGCGGCCGGGCGGACGCGCCGTCGAACGCCACGTCCCCGATGATCGTCCGTACCCCTTCGTCAATCGAGATCCCGACGTGCTGCGTGACCGCCTCGCCGGCGCCGTCCGCCTCGGCGTCGCGGACGGTCCGTGTGGCCCGCGCCGTGGCGAAGCCGAGACGGTTGTAGCGCTCCTCGACAGCGGCGAGCGCGGCGTCGATCTCCCGGAGGACGAACGGATCGCCGGCCGCCAGGCCGGCGAGGGACCGGACCTCCGCCTCGGGCAGCGCCTCGTTCCCGCGCACGGCGACCTCGCCGACGCGGTACAGCGGGCCGCGCGTCACCCGGAAGACGATGGAAAGCCGCTCCGCGCCGCCTTCGCGCGTGTGCGTCACCCGGGCGTCGCGGTACCCGAGCCCGCGCAGATGCGCCTCGATCCGCTGGTCCGCGTCTTCGAGCAGGTCTTCGTCGACGTTCGCTTCCCGGGCGACCGGCACGAGGTCGGCCAGCGCGGCCCCCGGAACCTCGTCTCCCTCGAACGCCACCGTGATCCGCGGGCCGCGGCGGACGGCAAGGAGAACGTCGACCTCGGTCTCGCTCAACCGCTCGACGTGGTGCGTCAGGCGGGCTTCGTAATGCCCCTGGCGCCGGAGCGCGGCCTCGTAGTCGTCGAGGCGCCGCTCGATCGCCGGCCCGTCGTACCGCGCCTCGCCGTCCCGCAACCCGAGCCGGGTCCGGACGACGTCGTGGAACGCCGGCGACCCGCCGGTGATTCGCCAGCGCCGGACCAACGCGCGCGGCCCGGCCTCGACCGTCATGCGCAGGACGCGCCGGGACGCGGGCCCGGTGACCGCGGGCAGTACGCGCGCCGCGAAGAACCCGCGCTCGCGGTACGCGCCGCGCACCGTGTCCGCCACCGCCGCGGCCTCGCCGGCGAGGAACGTCGCGCCATGACGCCGGGCGACGAGGCGGCGCAACGCCTCTTCCGGCACGCCGCGCGCATCCGCGAACTCGACCCGGGCGACGGCGTCGAGCGACTGCAGCCGGTAGTGCAGCGCCACCCCGCCGGCCCGGTCGCCGGCGCCGGCCTCGACCGCCCGGTAGAGGCCGAGACTGAACAGATGCGCCAGCGTCTCGCGCACCTCGCGCATCGACAGCGGCGCGCCGACCCGGGTCTCGACCAGCTCGCGGGCGGTCCGGTCCTCGAGCGGCCGGCCGTCCACCGTCAACCGCACCTCGACGACGTCCCGTCCGGCGAACCGGTCCGCCTCGCGCGCCGCCTGCGCGGGAGCGGCCGGCCAGCAGAGACCGGCGAGCAGCCAGCACACCCACCCGCGCATCAGAAGGCGTGCCGGACGCGTACGTCGAGCGCGTAGGTCCGATCCTCGTTCTGCGACAGCACCCACGACAGCCGATCGGTGGCGTCGTATTCGAGGACGACGATGAGGTCCTGGTTGCTGCCGCTGACGGCGCGGGAGAACGTCAGATGCGCCCGCTCCGAGATGCGCTTGCCGATCGACACGCGCGCCGTGGGGACGATCTGCGTCGACTGCTGCGCGGCCGGATCGTCGAGCGACGGGGTGATTTCGAACGTGTCGACGCCGAACGAGCGCTCCACCACCCCGCCGACCCCCGCCAGCACGGGGTTGTTCAGCAGCCCGGCGCCGATGCCCTGCACCAGCAGTCCCTGCTGCGACGCCTCGGGGGCCCGCAGGGTCCGGATCTCGGCCTGTTGCGGGTCGCGGACGTCGCCGAGCAGCAGTCCGACGATCTCGAGCTGCTGCAGCGGCGGATCCGATTCGAGCGTCGGCGGCTCCAGCCGCTCGAGCGGGCCGGTGAGTCCCAGGGTGACCCGGTACGTCTGGCCCGGCACGCGGATGTCGGTTTCCACCTCGACGTCGAGGAAAGGCTCCATCTCGACGGGGTTCGTGAATCCGATGCTCCCGCGGGTCAGCCGGTAGCGGTTGCCCTCGAAGTAGATCTGCCCCCGCTCGAGCTCGGCGTTCCCGAGCAGCGACGGGCGGCCGTAGGTGCCGGTCAGGGTCAGGTCGGCGCTGGCGACGATCTGCGCCCGGTTGTCCGCGATCCGCAGACTCGACGGCGCCGAGATGCGCACGTCGAGCCGCAGCGGCACCGTGGTCTCCGCCGGGCCGGCCGCGGCCTGCTCCCCCAGCAGGTCCGGGAACCCGCCGCCGGGCTGGAAGAACTGCGGCCAGATCGCGTCGTGCACGGTCACGAGACCGCCGAGCGTCGGGGCGTCGACCGATCCGCGCAGAACCAGATCCGCGTCGACGCGGGATCGAATGCCCGCGGGGTAGCGCAACGCGACGCCGCGCCCGGCCGCGGTCACGCCGAGGTCGCCGATGCGGTAGCCGTCCAGCCCCACCCGGCCGCCGAAGCGCACCGGGCCGCCGCCGAGCTCGGCGGTCAGCTCGTCGAAGCGGATTCCGCCCGGCTCCAGGATCACCCGGCCGTCGACCGCGTCGAGGGCGTGCGGGAAGGAGAGGTGCCGGATGCGGCCGTTCGTCACCCGCGCCTCGCCGGTGACGACGGGCGCGTCGAGCGCACCGCCCACCTCGGCCGCGAGTCGCATCGATCCGCGGCCCCGCACGCCGGCGGCCAGACCTTCCAGCATGCCGAGGCTCGCGTTCCCTTCCGCGCGCAGCGCGAGCCGCTCGTCCGCCAGCGCAACCTCGCCCGCCAGCGCCAGATCGGTCCCCTCGCCCCGCAACCGCATCCGGTCGACCCGCAGCACGTTGTCGGCGAGCGCAAGGCGGACCGGACCGTCGTTGTCCAGCTCGAAGTCGAACACCGTCAGCGCCAGCCGGTCCGCCGTGACGTCGACGCCGAGCTCCGCCACGTCGAGCAGCGCCCCGTCGACGACGACCGTGCCGCTCGCCACCAGCGACGTCACGTCCGACAGGCCCGGCCGCACCGCCCGGACGAACGGGTCGAAGCGGGTGTTCGTCACGCTGAAGCGCAGCCGGGCGGGCGCAGCGCCGGCCAGCCGGACGCGGCCCGAGCCCGAAACCGCCACCTCCGGAGACGCCGCTTCCAGCTCGACCGCCATGACGCCCGCCGCGACGTCGAGGCGTCCCGTCACCTGGCCGACCGCGGCGCCCGCGATCGACACGTCGGTCATCGCGCCCCGGATCTCGTAGCGCGGGTCCGCGAAGGCCCCGGCCCCGGAGATCGCGGCGTCGATGCGGCCGGCGACGGACACGGGCACGCGCCCGGCCGCTCGGAAGGCCGACAGATCCAGGCCGCGGGCGTCGGCATTGACGGAATACGTCCCGTCCCACTGCACGTACATCGCCCCGGTCACCTCCCCGCCGTCCCGCCGCACCGTCAGCCCGTTGAGCCAGACGCCGTCGCCGTCGAAGCGCAGGTCGGCCTCCGCCTCGTCGAACGGCTCCCCGTAGGCCAGGCCGGCGCCCAGTCTCATCCGGCCGAAGCCGAGCGGCGCGCCGTAGTCTCCATAGAGGCGAATCTGGCCGTACGTCGGACCGTCGATGGGATAGCCGTCGAGCGCGAACGCGTCGCGTATGTGCCGGGCCGGAAGACCGTCGACGGCGAACCGCGCGTTGATCTCCTCGCGGCCGGGCCGGGCCGGGCCGACAGCGAACCGGCCGTCGACGGCCAGACTCGACGCGGCCCGGAGAAACCGGGCGCCGGTGACTTCGAGGATGCCGTCCGCGACGACCACGTCCCCCGCGCCGCGGCCCCACCGCACGTTCCAGGCCTCGATCGCGTCGCCCGCGAACGCCGCCTCGATGCGCGGCGACGCGAGGGCGCCGAGCAGCACGCCGCGCATCGTCCCGTGGCCCTCGAGGGTCAGCTCCCCGGTCGGGCGTCCGAACGCGGTCATGACCGCGGCCAGGATCCGGTCGCTCTCCTGCCAGTCGGCGCTGGCGACGTCGAACGGCAGCCGCGAGCCCCGGCCCCAGGCGGTGCGGCCCCGGAGCCGCACCGCGGTCAGCGGCGTCGCGAACCAGCTCGGCGCGACGTCCACGCCGTCCGGATCGAACGTGAACCGCAGCGCGCCGCCGAGCGGAAACCGCCACGGAACCCCGTCCGGATCGAACGGCTGCGCGCCGTGGAGCCACCCGGTCCGCGGCTCCGGCGGAACGCCGCGGGGGAGCAGCGCAACCCCTCCCGGCGGCGCGACCGACAGCGCGCCGCCGCCGTTTCGCTCCGCGAACCGGCCCAGCCGCCATTCGAGACTCGACTCGCCCGCGAGCCGGCCGAGTGGACGCGCCCCGGGCACGCCGAGGTCGTCGAACAGCGGCTCGAGATCCGCCGCCCGCACCCGCGGGCGGAACGTGGCGACGCCCGGCTCGGGGGCGCCCAGCGGCTTCATCGCGTAGGTGAAGTCGAGTTCGCCGCCGTAGAAGCCGGAGCGGGCCCGCGTGATCTCGAAGCGGTCGCGCGTCCAGACCAGATCGCCGTCCAGCCCGGGAAAGCGGAGTCCCGCCAGCGTGGCGTCGGCGCTCGAAAACGAACCGGTCAGTTCCCGCCCGCCCTCGAACAGGTGCCAGACGCCGCGGAACGCCGCCGCGCCGGTCACCGTGAAGTCGTCCCGCGCGAAGAAGATCTCCTTCATCGCCGGCAGGTCGATCGCCATCTCGCGGACGTTGTAGGTCGACTCCGGCCAGTTCAGCATGTCGACGAGGCCGTCGACGCGCGCCCGGAAACCGTCGCCGGCCGCCCACAGGTCGACGTGCGTCAGCTCGACGAGACCGCCGTCGAGCCGGTACTCGGCGTCCATGTTCAGCGTCAGCGGCTCGAAGCCGCCGATGAGGAGGGTTCCGCCGCGGAACGAGGCGGTCCCGCCGTAGCCGGTGGACTTGCCCAGCGTCAGGTCGACGTCGGGCGCCCGGATGCTCCAGGGGGCGCCGTGGTCCTCGTACACGAATTCGCCGTCGTGCGCCCGGAGGTGCTGAACGGTCGTCACGATGCGGCGTCCCGCGTCGGCGGCCTCGTCCGGCGCTCCGGCGCCGTCCCCGCCCGCGGGCGGGGACGCGGCGGTCCCCGCGGCCTCGTCCGCCCGCGGGACGAGCCGCGGGAAGGTCTGCCGCCCGTCGGCGAACCCTTCGACCAGCATCCGCCAACCGCGCAGATCGACGGCGTCGACCAGCACCTCCCCCTGCAGCAGGGGCATCCACTCGGTCGAAATCGTGAGGCGCTCCGCCTGGAAGAACGGCCGATCGCCCGGATGCAGACCCCCGATCTCCAGGTCCTCGATCAGAAAGCGCCCCGGCGCCAGATGGGTGCTGAGCCGGCCGATGGTCACCGGCCGCTCGATGTAGCCGGCAAACGCCCGCTCCGCCCGCGCGCGCAGGCTCGGGCCGAGGTCGATGGTGGTCGCCGACACGAGAACGCCCGCGATGGCCGCCACCGACGCGATGGTCACCCACGCCAGTGCGCGCCGCACGCCCGGCCGCAGGCCGCGCAACCACGGCCAGTCCAAGGGGCGCAGGCCCATACGCCGCAGGCCGCGCAACCACGGCCGGCGCGAGTCGAGAGGCCGTTTCCGGCCGGACGTCTCCGCGCAACCCGGCCGCGGGCGGCGCACCCGCGGCCAGCGCAGACGGCGCTGCAAGCCGCGCACCCGACGCGCGCGCGCGCCGGCCGGCGCCGATTCGCCAGGCCGTTCCTCCGGCGGCTCCGGCGCAGGGGTGGGATCGAAAAGGATGCGCCCGGGATACGACGGCTCGTCCGGCATCGGTCGCCTGCCCCCCGGCGCTCACTCGACGGCGGCCAGCAGCCGTCCCGCCTCGACCGACATGCCCTCGGTGACCGGCACCTCGGTGACGGTGCCGGCTCGCGGGGCCGCCAGCTCGTTCTCCATCTTCATCGCCTCGACCACCACCAGCGGCTGCCGGGCCGCGACCCGGTCGCCGGGCGCGACCAGCACCCGCACCACCTTGCCCGGCATCGGCGCGGTGAGCCGCGAAGCGCCTCCCGCGGCGTCGCCGCCCGCTTCGCCGGCCGTCCGCCGGCCGTTGATCACCGCCTCGACGACGACACCGCCGCCCAGACGCAGCTCCGTCCGCCCGTCCCGGCCGGCCGGGACGCAGCGCACCTGCCGGCTCGCGGCGTCCGCGCCGACCCCCACCAGCGACAGCAGCACGCCGTGCCGATCGCGCTCGACCACGCGCGCGTCGACCTCCCGCGTCCTGCCGCCCCACGACACCCGCACGCGCTCCGGGCGCGCCGCGTCCGGTTCGACGGTGACGTCGCGCACCTGCCCGTTGATCTCGACGTCGATTCGCATGTCGGATGCGCCTATCGCAGTCCGCCGCTGCGCGCCGCCTGCTTCCAGCGCCCGCCCGCCGGTGCGCCCGCGGCCGCCCTGGCGTCCGAGGCGGTGCGGCCGGCCAGCGCGACGGACAGCGCCGCGGCGATGACGGCGGTTTCCTCCGCGTCGTCCGGCGGCTCGACGAAAACCGTCCCTTCGCGCGCGGCGAGCACGCGATCGAGAAACGTGGTGTCGAAGCGGCCGGCGACGAAGTCCGGGTGCCGCAGGAGCCATCGGAACATCGGAATGGTGGTGGGCACGCCGCCGACGTCGTACTCCGCCAGCGCGCGGTCCATGCGGTCGATGGCCAGACGCCGGTCCGCCGCGTGCGCGACGACCTTGGCCACCATCGAGTCGTAGTGCACCGGCACCGCGAAGCCGGCCGCCACGCCGGCGTCGACCCGGATTCCCGGGCCTTCCGGCGGCCGGTGCGTCACGATCAGCCCCGGGCACGGCATGAAGCCGGCGTTCGGATCCTCGGCGTAGACCCGGCACTCGACGGCGTGGCCGTCCGGCGCCAGCGCCCGCTCGGGATCGACGTCCAGACGTTCGCCCTGCGCCACCCGGAGCTGCCAGCGCACCAGGTCGATCCCGGTCACCATCTCCGTGATCGGATGCTCGACCTGCAGCCGGGTGTTCATCTCCAGGAAGTGGAAGCCGCCGGACTCGTCGAGCAGGAACTCGATGGTGCCGGCGTTGGTGTAGCCGACTTCCGCGGCCAGCCGGGCCGCGGCCGCCGCGAGCGCGCGCCGGGTCTCGACATCGACGGCCGGCGACGGCGTCTCCTCGATCACCTTCTGGTGCCGCCGCTGGATCGAGCACTCCCGCTCGACGAACGGCACGACGGCGCCGTGCTCGTCCGCGAGAAGCTGCACCTCGACGTGCCGGCCCCGCTCGATGCAGCGCTCCAGGTAGACGGCGCCGTCTCCGAAGGCCGACGCCGCCTCCGACCGCGCGCCCTCGACGGCGTGCGGCAGCCGGTCCGGGTCGCGCACCAGCCGCATCCCCTTGCCGCCGCCGCCGGCGACCGCCTTGACGAAGATCGGATACCCGACGGCGTCGCCCGCGCGCCGCAGCCCGGCGTCGGTCATCTTTTCCGGCAACGGCCCGTCGCTGCCCGGCACGATCGGCACGCCGGCGCGCCGGGCCGCCGCGCGCGCCGCGGTCTTGCCGCCCATCAGCTCGATGACGCCGGCCGGCGGTCCGATGAACCGGAGCCCCGCGTCGGCGACCGCCTGCGCGAATCCGGCGTTCTCGGCGAGGAACCCGTAGCCGGGATGCACGGCGCCGGCGCCGGTCCGCCGGGCCGCGGCGATGATCTTCTCGACGTGCAGGTAGCTGCCGGCCGGCTCGTCCGCCTCCAGCGCCACCGCCTCGTCGGCGTAGCGCACGTGCGGCGCCAGCCGGTCGCAGTCGGAGTAGACCGCGACCGTCGGCAGCCCCATCTCGCGGCATCCGCGCAGGATCCGGACCGCGATCTCGCCCCGGTTGGCGACCAGCACCTTCATCGGCGGCATGGTGTTCTTCCTATCGTATCGCGAACGCCCGGCCGCACGGCGGAGGCGACGCGGCGGGGAGGCGGGCCCGGAGGCGCCCCGCGGCTCCGGAATGCGCTCGGCGACCTCGCCGGCAATCGGGACCGGCTTGTAGCAGGCGGGCCCGGAGGCGCCCCGCGGCTCCGGAATGCGCCCTTCACGACGTGACCACCGGAGGTCCGCCGCGGCTCGCGATGAAACGCTGCGCCCCGTGCCGTTGCGCGTGCAGGAAGCCCGGCCACGTTCGGGAGCCTCCGACCGCGTAGCGCGGCAGCCGCAGCAGGTGGTCCCGATGTTCCGGAAACAGGCAGCCCGGCCTGCCGGTCACCGCGGTCCGGAACCCGGCCTTCCCGGCGAGGACCGCTTCCCGTTCGCCGTGGGCGCGGTAGCCGTGGGGATAGGCGAAGTGATCGATCGCGCGGTCGCAGACGTTCTCGAGGAAGGCCTTGTTGTCCGCCGTTTCGCGGTACGCTTCCGCTTCGCTCAGCGCGGCCAGCCACGGATGGCCGGTGGTGTGGCCGCCGATGGTCGCCAGCGGGTGGCGGCCGAGGGCGCGCAGTTGCTCCCGCGACAGGCCCGCCTCCGCCGCCACCGCGCCCGGCGCCACGCCGCAACGCTCGAAGACGCCGCGCAGCAGCGCCGCGCGCCGCGGGACGTCCGCCTCCACCCAGGCGCTCACTTCCGCGAGCGCAGCCGCCTTCTCGCGGCGGGACGAGGCGGCGAACCGTTTCCCCATCGGCGTCACGTCCACCGTGTCGTTCGTCCGGATCACGCGCTCCAGGCCCAGCCACCAGAGGTAGCCGCCGCCTTCCACCAGGTCCGTCGTGACGTACAGGGTGAACGGCGCGCCGTACCGCTCCAGCACCGGCAGGGCATGCTCGACGACGTCGGCGTAGCCGTCGTCGAAGGTGACGACGACGAAGCGCCGCCGGGAGGGACGAGGACCGGGATCCCGGATGCGCCCGACGGCCGCGTCCAGCGAGATCGGCTCGACGCCCGCCTTGCGCAGCGACGCCAGCCAGGCTGCCAGGAACCGGGTGCCGACGTACAGTTCTCCGTCGAGGTGGGCGGATACGTCGGGCACCACGTGGTGGAACCCGAAGATCGAGCCGATGCCGGCGTACCGGCGGCCGATGGCGGCGGCGAGGCCGCTATGCCGGAGCAGCGCCCACGCCGCCCTGCGGCGCAGGAGTCCCAGGCGCGGCGCCAGCGGCCCGCCGATCCGCCGCGACCGGTTCATTCCCCCGCCTCGTGCGCTTCCCGCTCCGCGGCGACGCTGCGCCACAGCTCCAGGTCGGCGGCGTAGCGTGTCCTCAGCAGCGCCTTGTTCCGCTCCGTCAGCAGACCGCTCATCTCCGCGCGGGCGGCCCGCACCGCCTGTCGCGGCGGCCGCCATCCCGCCCTCGTGTTCAGCATCGGCAGCACCGGCGCCGGCATCCCCACCCGCGCCGCGACCCGCCGCAAGTCCTCGTCGACGTTCTCGAAGCGGCCGACGAAGTCGGGCAGGCGTCCGTCCGCGAGGCGTATCTGCAGGTGCTGGGACAGGAAATGCACGTCGGCGAAGGCGTCGGAGCCGTAAGGCGTGTTCAGCCAGCGGCAGTAGTCGTCGAAACCGTCTATCTCCCCCAGCCCGGGGAAGGCGTCGCTGAAGTACCGTTGCCTCTCCTCCTTGAGGCGGCGATGCCGCCCATGGAAGCGTTCGTTGCGGAAGCGCATTTCCGCAAACAGGGAGAGCGCCCGCTCGAAGGGATGCCTGACGAACGCGAAGCTGTAGTAGCCGCCCGCTTCCGGGTGCGTCGCGCAGACGTCGGAGATGCTCTTGCCGTAGATGAACTCCGCGTCGGGGTCCACGCCGCGCAGCGCGGCCATGATGCTCCGGGACGCCACCTTGGGATTGCACAGCCACAGGCAGCGGTACCGCCGGGAGACGACTTTCTCCGCGCGGGGACCGGACGTCCGCGCGGCCAGGCGGGCCGTGCGTGCCGCTTCGTCGAACCTGCCGCGCGACACGGCGGCCGCGACGTCCCGGACCAGGAGCGGGGACGAAACGATCGCGGCCATCCGTTTCATCCTGCGCAACGTCAGCCGGGCCCGGTCCCGAAGGCGCGGCGGTCCACCGTCGTTCAAGGGGAATCTCCTCCATCTTCTCGCGGCGCAGGGCGCGCGGCGTGGTGCAGCGCCGGATGCGGCAGGTCCGGGGCGTCGATGCCGGCCCGGTGCGGCTGGAACCCGGGCCAGACGCGGTCGGCCCGGGCGAGCAGGCGCTCGTCGGAGCCTTCCCGGTCGTTCCACGTGTGGCCGCGGCCGTGCCGGACCAGCATGAAGCCGGCGGCGTGGGTGCGGTAGATGCGCCCGCCGGCCCGCAGGACGTCCTCGGCCAGCGCCGTATCGACGCCCGCCGGCGCCTTCCGCCAACCGCCGGCGCGGTCGAGGTCGCGGCGGGAAATCAGCAGCGCGCCGCCGGCCAGGGCCGCCGTCCAGTAGCGCTCGTTGTCTCCGTTACGCCAGTGCATGGTCCGGTCCGCCGCGGCGAGATGAACGAACTCCAGATACTTGCCCACCAGTTGCGCGCCGGAATACTCCCGCGCCAGCACCAGGTCCCAGACGTGGTCGGCGCCGTACACGTCGTCGTCGTCCATCTTCGTCAGCAGCGTCCCCCGCGCGGCCCCGGTGGCCGCGTCAAGCACGGCGCCGAGCGGGTCTCCCGCCGGCGCCCGCAACACCTTCACCGGGCACGGCAGCTCGGAGACGCGCCGCTCGACGTCCGGGAAACCCTCGCCGTGCAGCGCGAGCACCAGCTCCACCCGGGGCCAGGTCTGCCGCGCCACGGCGTCCAGCGCCCAGGGCAGGAAGCGGGGACGCCGGGTCGCCAGCAGGATGGACACCAGGGGCGGTTCCCGCAGGCCGGACCGGCGGGCGCGGCCCCACGACGAATGGTCGCGCAGGGCGGCCCGGCGCATCCTGATGCCGAGCAACTCCCGCGCGCCGGCGTCGATGCCCGCGACGTCGGCGGTCATCGCTCCGTGGAGTTCGGGGCCGAGCAGGGGCCGCAGCCGCCGTCCGCCGTCCGCCAGATGCGCCACCACGCCCCACGCGGCCAGACGGACCAGCTCGCCGGCCCGCGTGGCGGCGTCGGCGTGGAACGCCTGCACGTCCTCCAGGTGGCGCAGCCGGCGCAGCCGGCGCCGGGCGCGCCGGCGAACGACGCGTTCCGCCCTGACGCCGGGCGGCAGCAGATCGAGCGGCCCCAGCGCCGCCGTCCCGCCGTCGGCGTCGCGCCGCCAGCCAATCGGGTTCCAGCCTCGCAGATCGAAGGCGCGCGCCGGTTCGCTCCGCGTGCCATGCGCCCGCGGCGATTCCGTCCGTACCCGCCAGCTTCGCAGCGCGGCGCAAAGATGCCAGCGGACCACCCGCAGCCTGTCCGCCGCCCGCCGCCGAACGGCGCGCGCCCGCCGCGGGAACGACGAGGCTCCGCCGCGGTCCCGGACGGCCCGCACGCCCTTACCGGCCTCTCCCCAGGCAGGACTCCGGAACGTGCGCGTGCCGCGCCAGCGCGGGGATCCGTTCGTAAAGGAATCTCAGCCGGTTGTCCGGCGTCAGCAACGCAGGTCCCTCCTCGCGCCGCGTCGTGACGAGGAAGTCGGCGAGGCGGCATTGTTCCGGGTCGTCGTCGTACACGATGATCCTACCGGAAAGATAGTAGGGCAGCGCCCGCCGCGACCCGGCGAACACGGCGTCGGCTCTCCAGCTTCTCGCCACGGGAACGAATATCCTGCTGCCCGGCGGCGTCCTGGCCCGGATGGCGTCGAAGTCACCGAGTATCGCTTTCTGGAGGCCGGCCGACCGGGCGTCATGGTGCGCGTGGCCTGCCTGAAAGCTCGAAAGAACGAAAACCAGCCACGCGGCGCCGGCCAGGACGGCGACGAGGCGATCGCCCGCCCGCTTTCGCAAGCGTGTCAGAATCAACGCGAAGAAGACCAGCGGAACGCCGGCGTAGTACATGCTCTCGAAGGCGACGAAGGCGACGGCGTGGCGCATCGGCAGCGTCCAGCAGAAGCCGAACGACGCCAGGGTCGCCAGCAGGCTCCCGTGGCGGACGGACCGCGGCTCGATCAGCAGCACGCCGATCACGATGACGCCCATGACGACGCTCAGAAGGACCAGCGGCGTGCGGGCGAATTCCGGCAGCGGCCTGGCGTGGTCGAGGAAGACGCAGGGCACCGACGTTGCGGCGACGCCCTGGAGCTGCTTTGCCAGGAACGGCAGCCACGCTACCCGGCCGGCATTGGCGGCGTTGAAGTCGTGGTCCTGGCCGGTCCTCCTGAACGCCGATTCGACGGTAGGCAGTTCCGTCAGCGCCGCTTCACCCTGCAGCGCGAAGTATTCGTTGGCGAGGTTGAAAGTCAGGACGGCCATGCCGAAGAGCAGCGAGACGACTCCGAGCAGCACGTGGCGGCCGCGGAGCAGCGACAGGTACGATCGGGCCGGGACCGGCCGGCGGCTTGCGAGCAGCTTCGTCAGCTCGCTCCCCAGGCCGAGAACAATGAAAGTCAGCAGCAACGCGTAGACGTGCCAGCCCAGCAGCAGGGCGAGACAGGCCTTGACCAGCAATTGCCTGAAGCGGCCTTCCTGCGCGAAAACCACCATGCCGTGAAAGGTCAGCAGCACCCCGAACAGATCCGGCATCATCTCGTTGGACACCACGTCGTTGTAATACAGGCCGTGGCAGGAAGAGAAGGTGAGCAGCGTAGCGGTCAGGGCGATCCAGCGGTTGGTGACGAGTCGGCCGAGAGACAGGCAGGCGAGCACGGCGGCGGCGGAGAAGAAGGACAGCATCAGCAGGCGGGCGGCGCGAATCTGCGCCGACAGGCTGTCGCCGAAGGGCGTCATCGCCAGCTTGATCAACCCGTAGCCGGCTGCCGGGAAGCGGTTGTACGGAAAATACGCCGCGTCCCCGTCCGCATCCAGGGTGCGGTAGTAGAACAGCAGGAAGTCGTGTTCCGGCGCCAGATTCGCGGCCACCGCCAGGGTGTTCGCCATCACCGTGGAGGCGTTGGAGTCCCGCCCGTAGAAGTAACCCCGGCCGCCGCCGAACAGGAACACCGTCGACAGCGCAAGCAGCAGCAGCGCCAGCGGAAGGCGCGGACGGCCCCGGGCGTCAGTCTTCCCGGTTGCCGCGCCGCCGCCTTCCGCCTGCGTCCGGGGGGCCGCCCGGCGGAGACCGCCGGTCCCCCGGCTACTCGCCATCGCCTTCCGCATCGCCGGGCCCGGACGAGAACCCGCGCCGTTCCCTGACCAGGTAGAGCGGGCGGCGCTTGACTTCGTTGTAGATGCGCCCGACGTATTCACCCAGGATGCCGAGCGCCACGAGTTGCACGCCGCCCTGGAACAGGACGCCGATGAAGAGCAGCGCCCATCCGGCGATCCAGGCGCCGGTGAGGAGACGGATGGCAAGGGCGCAAACGACGCCCGACAAGGCGAGCCCGGCGGCGAGAAGGCCGACATGGGTTGCCAGGCGCAACGGCGCGGACGAAAAGGAAAGAACGCCGTCCGCCGCTACGCGCAGCGACTTCTTGAAGGAGAACTTGGTTTCGCCGGCAAGGCGGGCCGCCCGCCGAAAGAAGACGGGCTCCTGCCGAAAGCCGGTCCACGACACCATGCCGCGGATGAAGCGGTCGCGTTCCGGCATGGCGAGAAAGGCGTCGACCACCCGGCGGTCCAGCAGCCGGAAATCGCCGGTGTCGGGTGGAATGGCGAGGTCGGAGATGCGGTTGAAGAGGCGGTAGAACGTCCGGGCCCTCCAGGACTTGAACCTCGTCTCCCCCTCGCGCGCGGTGCGAACGCCGTAGGCGACGTCCGCCCCTCCACGCCAGCGGTCGAGCATTTCGAGGATGACCTCGGGCGGATCCTGCAGGTCCGCGTCGGAGAGGACGACGGCGTCGCCCCGGGCGGCTTGCAGGCCGGCGGTGGAGGCGATCTGCTGACCGAAGTTGCGGGACAGGGCGAGCATCCGCACGCGCTCGTCGGTGCGCTGGAGTTCCCGCAGGACGTTCAGCGTGGCGTCCTGGCTGCCGTCGTCGACGTAAACGATCTCGAAGTCGAGTTCCGGAACCTTCTCGAGGGTGGAGACGAGGCGGCGGTGCATCTCGGGGACGACCGCCGCTTCGTTGAAACAGGACACGACGACGGACAGTTCGCGCCGGCCGCTCCGCCCGGCCTGAACGTGCGCGTTGCGCTCCGTTTCCTTCATCGACTTCTCGCCCGCGCATTTCGTCCCGCGGCCCGCATGGTCTCGATTCCGCGGTCCGGGGACGTCCCCGTTCGGCCGGGTCCTCGCGGCCCGGCTTGCAGGTCCGCGAACAGGCGCCGCGCCAGAACGGCGACGAGGACGCCCAGGAGGACCGCGCCCCACGTCAGGGGCACGACTTCCGCGTGCAGATAACGGACGTAAGCGATGGAGGACGCCGAGCCGACGACGACCGGAACGTACCACGCGCGAGGGCGGTAGAAGGCCAGCACGATGGCGAAGACGTCCGCGGGGAAGAAATACCGGTCGTGCATCTTCGGCAGGACGTACGGCGCGAGGAGGACCGAGAAGGTCGCCAGGAAGACCGTCAGTTCCGGCGTGATGCGCGCCCGGCTCCGGAGGACGGCCACCGCGATCGCCGCCAGGAGCGCGGCCGCCAGGACCGCGAACAGCGGATACCAGTCGTACCAGTCTCGCGGGGCCCACAGGTAGAGGTTGGGCGCGTTCAACGCGAGCCGCCGGGGGCCCGAAACAGCCTGACGCGGGTAGATCGTCAGCAATCCGTCCCTGAGATCGCCGAAAGGCCGGCCGAGGAACCATGCCGGCAGCAGGGTGGCCAGCCAGACCAGCGGGCTCAGAAGGAAGCAGCGCCAGTGGACGGCCTTCTTCGCCAGAAGCCACAGGAACGCCGGCGCGAGAAACAGGGCCTGCAGCTTGAAGGAAAAAGCCAGCCCGAAAGCCGTGAACGCCCACGCCTGGCGCCCGGCGAGCAGGAAGTAGAGGCAGCCCGCCAGAAAGGCCGTGTAGATGGCGTCCGCCTGTCCCCACAGGGCGCTGTTCGCAACGACGGTGGGCGCGAACAGCGTCGCCAGCGCCGCTGCGACCGGTATCGTCTTCGATTCCGGGTACCTGATGCTCACGCACTTTCCCACGAAGAAGGCGAGCACGAAGTCGAAGACGATGGAGATGATCTTGATGGCGGCGAGCGAGTGCGCTCCGCCGGTCAGGAACGCCGCCGCCGCCAGCAGGTACAGGTACGGGACGCTGTAGTTCGAGAAATCGTGCTGCAGGGCGGCGAAGTACCCGTTTTCGACGAGGAACGCCCACCAGGGGGTGAGGTACGTTCTCATGTCGCTCGACACGAAGGGAAGGAGCGGGTACCGGACGGCGAGGGCCGCCAGGACGCCCGCCGCGCCGAGCAGCAGGTGCGGGCGGCGTCGAACGGCTTCCGGCACGGCGAACCGCTTCCCTCCGGGCGGCGTCGGCAAGGCGTTTCCTCTCATCTCAGCCGGCGGCCAGTTCACCGACGATGCGTGTTATGTCAGGGTCGTCCCTGGCGATTTCAGGGAACATCAGAAACAGCGGCCACTCGTGGTCGAGCACGTATTCGAGAAGAGCGTCGTCGTAATATGCGCGCCAATGCCGGCCCTTGCGGCCGGGGGAGACGTTTATCCTCGTGCGTCTGTCCTTCTTGAGAAAGGCGACGCGCCTCGGATCCATGCCGGACGCCACCAGGAAATCGTGGAGGTCCTCGTTCAGATTTTCAAATTTCAGGATCTCGACGTCCATGAGTTCCCTTTTCCAGTCGCCGCTCGCCAGGTACTCCCGGCTCATGCGCTTCACGACCCGGGACGGATTCTTCATCAGGTACTTCACGTGCCAGACGCACCAGAAGCCGATGCCGGTCTGCATCTCGTCCGCCCGAACTCCGAGTTCGTTCCGAACGCGAAGGGGAAGCTTGTACTCGTAGAAGAAGCGCAGCCAGTCCGGGAACCTGCAGTCCCCCTCCCGGGGAATGGCGTAGCCTTGCAGCACGGAATCGGGAACGGACCTCGTCACGCCGTCCCGGACTTCCGGCACGGTTCTCTGGTATTCATACTGGGACACTATGTGATCCAATGGATGCCTGACAACGGTGAATCTCCTGCCCGGAACCGTTCGCCAGTTTGCGGGCGGCCTGTCGTGGACGTGCAGGAAACCGTGCGGGCGGAGACGCTCGGGGTTGGACAGAAGGACGGGCAGCCGCTTCGGAAGCTCGGAGCCGAGGGATGCGACCACACGCCTTCTGACGCCGTTCAACAACAGCACGGCCCGGAAATTGAACAGCCGCTCGAAAGGGCCCAGCCGCCCGCGCACCAGCAAGAAGTCCACGACCGTCCTGACGAAAGATCCTCCCGTTTTGCCGATATGAATGAAGATCAGCTTCTCCACTTGCCACCCTTTTGCGACGACACCCGATCCAGCAGTTCCACGTAGCGGTCCAGGAACACGTTCTCCGACAGCGCCTCCTCCGCGATCCGGCGGCTTTCCCTTCCCATGCGGCGCCTGTCCTCGGCCGGCGTGTCGGCGAAGCGCAGGATAGCATCGGCGACGTCCCGCGGCAACTTCGGGTCGAACAGCAGCCCGTTGCGCCCCTCCCGCACCAGGCGCGGGTTGTCGCCGACCCGGCTGACCAGCAGCGGAACGCCGCAGGCCATGGCCTCGCAGACGACGTAGGGGGTCCCTTCGCGGAACGACGGCAGACAGACGGCGTCCGCCGCCCGGTACAGCGGCGTCACGTCCCCCGCGGCCGGATGCAGGCGGAACCGGTCCTGCAGGCCCCGCTCGGCGATGGCCTGCCGCAGGCGGCGGTGGTACTCCGCGGAACTCCGGCGGGAGCGGAGCTCCCAGCGGGGAACGTGTCCGTCCTCCGCGGACAGCGGGTCCCCGTACCAGTCGATCGTCAGGCGCAGCGCCGGCCGTTCCCGGCGGACGACGTCCGCCGCTTCCAGCAATCCAAAGGGGTTCTTCTCCTCGCGTATCCGCGCCGGCACCAGTATTCGCAGCCGGTCCGCGCGCTCCGGCGGGCGGCCGTCGGCGGGACGCGGCGAGAACCGCTCCGGATCGACGCCGTTGACGATGACCCGGATGCGCTTCTCCAGACCGGGCGCCAGCTCCGTCATGCGCACCTGCTGCGCGCGGGAATTGGTCACCACCGCGTCGGCAAGCAGGTGCAGGGCATAGCGCATGCGCCGTTTCGAGCGCCTGTCGAACGCGTCCAGACCAAGTTCCGACACGATGACCGCGAACTCGCGCCGGGGCAGCCCCGCCAGGACCGCCAGCACGTTCGGTCCCCGGCCGCAGGCGATGACCACGTCGGGCCGGCGCCGCCGAATCGCCTTGCGCATGGCGAAGATCAACCGGAGCCGGCCGCGGGCGCGGACCGTCGCCACGGGAATGCCCGCGTCCGCCAGATCCCCGGCGAAGAAATCCTCCGGCGCATACTTCAGCACCGCGACGCGGTGGCGCCGGCGTTCCAGGCCGACGGCGAGGCGGACGAGGACCCGCTCGACGCCCCCGGCCCCCAGCCCGTTCGCGACGAGCACCACCCGCCGCGCGCCGGCCGGTGAATTGCTTCCCGGCATCCCCGGTTTCCGGCGTTCCGGGGCTGCCGGCCGCGCCGTTCCGCCGCTCGCGCGGCGGCTTCGCCGCGCGAGCCGGAGACGCTGACCCGCCGCCCGCCACGCCGTGTCCGCCTTCCTGCGGCCGCCTTCGCCCAGCCACTGCAGAAACGCCCAGGCGTCGCGCGGCCCGCGGACGTTCCGTGCCCTGGCCAGCAGCCGCTCCCGCGCGTCGGGATGGCATTCCGACTCCGGGGCGTCCGCCGGACCGGCGGCCCGGATCTTCAGGGCCCGGGCGGAGAACGTTCGCGCCTCCCCGAAGTCGGCGGCGCGCCGGCCCGTGCGGCGCGCGCGGTGCAGCGCCCACCCGCGGGTGATGGAAACCGCGCTTCCAGCGGGGAGCTCCGCGGCCGCGGTGACCGCGTCCCCCAGCCGGGCGCGGAGACGGCGCACCAGGCCCCGGCGAAACCCGACGGCGGGCAGCACGACGTGGAACGGCGACACGGGGAACTCGTCGAGGGCGGCGCGCGCGGGAGCCACGCGCACCCGCGGGTCCGGCGCGAACTCGTCCCGCAGCCGGGCCAGCCGCTCGCCGTCGTCCCCCGCGTCCGTTTCGATTCTCACCACGAGGTCGTGCGCCCGGTCCGCCAGGACGTTCGCGACCGCCCGGACGACCGCGCCGGTCGAGCGGCGTTCCGCCTCGGCATCGACGACGGTCACCACGAACTGCGGCACCGCGAAGATGCGGCCGGGCTGGTCGCTGCGGAAGTCCGGATGGGCGATCAGGTGCGCCACCTTCCCGCGCTGGAGCTGATGACTCCGCGCCTTGGCGTCCCTTTCCTCGCTCCAGACGCCCTGGTGCCACGCGAAGGCGTCCGGTTCCGGCGCCAGCAGCCCGCCGCGGCTGTACGCCCGGTAGCCGAACTCGACGTCCTCGAACCCCCAGCGCGTGAACGATTCGTCGTATCCTCCCACCAGCTCGTAGTACTCCCTGCCGACTCCCAGATTCCCGCCGGAGGTCATCCGGAACGGGTCGTCGCGCCGCGACGTCAGATTGCCGGTTCCGGCCAGGTGGCCCTCTATCCCCGGGTTCCTCGTCGCACGGTCCGCAAACAGCTCCTTCAACGCTCCCCGGCGGCGCCGAATGGCCTCCGGATCGATGCCGTCCATCCGCACGTGGGCGACATGCCCGATCGTCACGACGTCGGAGACGGCGTGATGCCAGCGGGCGTGCGCCGCCATCCAGCAGTTTTCGACGAGAACGTCGCTGTCCAGAAAGAGGAGGACGTCGTGGGCCGCGGCGCGGACGCCGGCGTTCCGCGCCCGGGCCAGCCCGAATCCGCGGCGCTCCTGGCGCACGACCTTGACGTTCAGCGACGTCGCGGGCTTTTCCAGCGGAGGCTCGGACCCGTCGTCGACGAGGACCACCTCGAACAGGCCGCGCGGGTAGGTCTGTCCTTCCAGCGCGGCCAGGGTCCTGGCCAGCGTCTTCGCGGGCGTCTGATGGCTCGGGATGACGACGCTGACGGGCAGGGCGGGCGTGAAGGCGTCCAGCGGCTCGACGTCGGCCTGGCGCCAGTCGTTGTATCGAACGGCGTTCGGCCGCGGGGTCGCTTTCGCAGTCAACCGTCGCGCCCCCTGGCGGTCGGCGCCGGACCGCTGCTTCGGTCCACCATGGCCACGTCCCCCGTCGCGCGCCTATCTCGACGGGGACCGGTGGCCCCCGGATTTCCTGATGCGATGCGCAACCGAGCCCGGCCGCAGAAGGTTCTTGCAACGGAGCGCAAACTGCCACAGCAGGAAGTCCAGCGGAGCGCGTCTCCGGTACTCCGCCATGTACGCTTTCACCTCCCGCTTCGTGCGGGCGCCGCCGTTGTCGGCGTACTTCGCCACGTAGGGAGTGAAGTGCGGGTACAGTCCGCGCGTCGAGCCGTGCAGCGTGGTGCGCATGTAGTTGCCGATGAGCAGGTCGTCGAAGACGCGGCCCCGTATCGCGGCCATGAGAGAATGCCGCGGCGCTTCGAAGGTCAGGCCGCGGTTGCGGCGCCGATTCAGGTCCACGAAGTTGTCCCTGCCGCCGACCCTGAGATTGACGAAGTCGTACGCGCCGCGCAGGTGCTCTATCGCCTTGAAATAGCGTGCGGCGTCCCGCGCGTCGTCCTTCTCGAGTTCATCGGTCCAGTCGTCTCCGAAATCTTCGGGTTCGTGGACGACCGGCTCGCTGGGCGACGGGCGTATCGGCTCGAACGTGTCGGTCTTGCAGCAATAGCGGACGAAGGCCGGGAACACCTTCCCTCTTCCGGCATGCCGGCCGTACTCGTCCGGTCGAACCGTATGCTCCTGCGCCCATACGCTGTCCGTCCTCTGATACCGGTGCAACGAGCTGAAGGGGATGAAGCCCTTGACGCCGAACAAGTCCAACTGTCTCTGAATTTCCCCGTCCAGCGGGGGCTTTTCGACGAGCTTGCCGCGCAGCAGCAAGCGGCCCTCTTCGTCGCGGATGTTGATCATGTCGGCGTCTCCGTGGCTCGTGAGACGCAACAGGAACGACTTGTCGAAGTGCTTCACGACCCCGCGGATGAACGGGAGCCATCCATGCGTCCAGTTCGCGTCGTTCATGTTGACCAGAAGCCGCCCGTTGACGTCGACGAGAAGGATGCCGTCCTGGTTGTAGTTGGCCACGCAGACCACGCGGATCCGGTCCGACAACCGGTGCCAGACGCGGTCCTTCAGGACCGTGACGTCGAATCCGGCTTCCTCGAAGCCGTTGCGGATGCGCCCGCCCGCATGGTCCGGCAGCAGGATCTTCTTGTCGAGGTAATACGGCTCGGAGTCCGCGTTCAGGTGATCGGGATGACCGTGCGAGATCCACACGTACTCGCTGTTCCGGACCGCTTCCGCCTGCTCGTCGGGAACCTCGTGCGAAAGTCCCCAGCTTCCGAAGTATGCGCTTCCGACGATCCATGGATCCGTCACCAGGATCGGGCCTCGATCGTAACATATCAGCGTCGCGTTCCCGATCGTGTCGAAACCCACGTCCATTCCGTCATCCCCTCGTCACAGGTTCCATTTGCGGCCAATGGTAACGGCATCGGCGATGCGCCGTGGAAACGCCGGGGCGGACCGCCCGCCCGACCCCTCACAGCGGGATGTTGCCGTGCTTCTTCGGCGGGTTCCGGTCCCGCTTGCCGTCGAGGCTGCGCAACGCCGCGATGATGCGCGGGCGGGTCGTCCGCGGCGGGATGACCTCGTCGAGGAAGCCCCGTCCGGCAGCGACGAACGGATTCGCCAGCTTGTCGCGGAACTCCCGCACCCGCGCCGCCCGCAGCGCGTCGGGGTCTTCGGCCGCGTCGAGCTCCCGCTTGTAGAGGATGTTGACCGCCCCCTCCGGGCCCATGACCGCGATCTCCGCGGTCGGCCAGGCGAAATTGACGTCGGTGCGGATGTGCTTGCTCGCCATCACGCAGTACGCGCCGCCGTACGCCTTGCGCGTGACCACCGTCACCTTGGGAACCGTCGCCTCGGCGAACGCGTAGAGCAGCTTCGCCCCGTGCTTGATGATGCCGCCGTACTCCTGCACGGTGCCCGGCAGGAAGCCCGGCACGTCCTCGAACGTCACCAGCGGGACGTTGAACGCGTCGCAGAAGCGGACGAACCGCGCCCCCTTGATCGACGCGTCGATGTCGAGGGCGCCGGCGAGGTGCGCCGGCTGGTTCGCGACGATTCCCGCCGGCTGCCCTCCGAAGCGCGCGAAGCCGACCACGAGGTTCGGCGCGAAGTGCCGGTGGACCTCCAGGAACTCGCCGTCGTCGCCGACCGCCCGGATCAGGTCCAGCACGTCGTACGGCTGGTTCGGCGACTCCGGCACGAGGGCGTCGAGGGCCGGGTCCTCCCGGCCGGCGGGGTCGGCCGTCTCGACGCGCGGCGGGTCGTCCAGGTTGTTGCCCGGCAGGTAGCCGAGCAGCAGCCGCAGCAGCGCCAGGCAGTCCTTGTCGGTCGGCACCGCGAAGTGGGCGGCGCCGCTCTTCATGTTGTGCGTCATCGCCCCGCCGAGCTCGTCCTTCGTCACCTCCTCGTGGGTGACGGTGCGGATCACGTCCGGCCCGGTGACGAACATGCAGCTCGTCCGCTCGACCATCACCGTGAAGTCGGTGATGGCCGGGGAATAGACCGCGCCCCCGGCGCACGGCCCCATGATGGCCGAGATCTGCGGGATGACGCCGGAGGCGAGCGTGTTGCGCAGGAAGATGTCCGCGTAGCCGGCCAGCGAGGCGACCCCCTCCTGGATCCGGGCCCCGCCCGAGTCGTTGAGGCCGACCACCGGCGCGCCGTTCTTCATCGCCAGGTCCATGATCTTGACGATCTTCGCGGCGTTGGTTTCCGACAGCGACCCGCCGAACACCGTGAAGTCCTGCGCGAAGGCGTAGACGAGGCGGCCTTCGACCTCGCCGTGGCCGGCCACGACGCCGTCGCCCGGCACGAGCTGCGTCTCCATCCCGAAGTCGCGGCAGCGGTGCGTGACCAGCTTGTCGGTCTCGCGGAACGTGCCGGGATCGAAGAAGAGGTCGATCCGTTCGCGGGCGGTCAGCTTGCCGGCGTCGTGCTGCCGCCGCCGGCGCGCCTCGCCGCCGCCCGCCTCCGCGCGGCGCTCGTGGTCCGCCAGCGTTTCCAGTCTGTCCATGCCGTTCGATCCGTCGGTTCGAGGAAGCGTTACGTCCTGCTGGCCTGCGCCCGTTCCCAGTCGGCCAGGAACTTCGCCAAGCCGGCGTCGGTGAGCGGGTGGTCGAACAGCATGTCGATGACCCGCGGCGGGCAGGTGCAGACGTCGGCGCCCGCGCGGGCCGCTTCGACCACGTGCGCCGGGCCGCGCACGCTCGCGACGAGCACGTCGGTCCCGAACTCGTAGTTTTCGTAGATCTCGACGATGCGGCCGACGAGGTCCATGCCGTCGGCCGCCACGTCGTCGAGGCGGCCGACGAACGGGCTGACGAACGCCGCGCCGACCTTGGCCGCCAGCAGCGCCTGCGCGGGCGAGAAGACGAGGGTCACGTTGACGCGCACGCCGTCAGCCGTGAGCGCCGCGCAGGCCTGGACCCCCGCCTTGCCGAACGGCACCTTGACCACGACGTGGTCGTCGATGCGCGCGAGCCGGCGGCCCTCCGCGATCATCCCCCCGGCGTCGGTCGCCAGCACCTCGGCGCTCACCGGCCCGCCGGCGGCCCGGCAGATGCGCGCGATGGTCTCGTGCGGATCCCCCGGCTCCTTTGCCAGCAGCGAAGGATTGGTCGTCACCCCGTCGACGATCCGCAACCGCGCCAGCGCCTCGATCGTCTCGACGTTCGCACTGTCCACGAAGATCTTCACGACCCGTTCTCCCGCGCCGCGGAGCGCTCCGCGCTTCAGCCGGCGACCACGTCGTTGGCCAGCTCGCCGACGCCCTCCACGGTGACGGCCACCCGGTCGCCCGGCACGATCGGCCCGACGCCGGGGGGCGTCCCCGTCGCGATGACGTCGCCCGGCAGCAGCGTCATCACGTGGCTGACGAACTCCACCACCTGCTCCAGCGGGAAGATCATCTCCCGCGTGCTCGACGCCTGCCGCGTGACGCCGTTGACCGTCGAGCCGACCGCCAGCGCCGCCCCGTCCAGCCCGACCGCGATGGCCGGCCCGAGCGGCGCGAACGTGTCGAACCCCTTCGCGCGCGTGTACTGCACGTCCCGCTTCTGGACGCCGCGGTCGGTCACGTCGTTGACGCACGTCAGGCCGAGCACGTAACGGCGCGCCTCGGCGGCCCGCACGTTGCGCGCCGTGCGCCCGATGACGACGCCCACCTCCGCCTCGTGATCCACCCGGCCGGCCCCGGGCGGAATCACGATGGACGCTCCCGGCCCGATCACCGCCGACGGCGGCTTGAGGAAGATGAGCGGCTCGGCCGGCAACGGCTTCCCCATCTCCCGCGCGTGGTCCCGGTAGTTGAGGCCGACCGCCACGATCTTCGACGGCGTCACCGGCGGCAGCAGCCGGCCCCGGTCCGGGTCGAGGGCGGCGCCGGGGCGGTAGTCTCCGAAGAGGTCGCCGTCGAGCGCGCGCCACGCGCCGTCGCGCTCGAGCGCGAGCCGCGCCTGTCCGTCGATTTCGATGCGATATACGCGTTCCATTGAATCACCTTGCCGCAACCCGGCGGGCGATCTCGGTGACCGGCTCCGACGGCGGACTCGCGTTCGGCGGAACCGCGGAGTCGACGGCCACCACCCGGTAGACGTAGCGCCCGCCGTCCGTGACGTCGACGTCCTGGTACGCCGTGCCGTCGATCGGCTCGTCGGTGAGCGGTTGGAGTGTCGCATCTGGCGGCGTTCCGCGCAAGACCAGGTAGCCGGCGAGGTCGTCCTCGCCGTTCTCGTCCCAGACGAGGCTGATGCCGTTCGCGTCGGCCACGGCGATGAGACCGGCCGGCGCGGCGGGCGGAAACGTGTCGGTCAGGACGACGCAGGTCGCCGGCGACGCGTCGCCCAGGATCTGCAGGCCGTCGCTCGCCGCGCCGGGGGCGGGCGTCCCGGAGCCGACGTGGTCGAGGACGCGGACGGCGTAGCAGCGGGTCTCCGGAAAAGCCGTCTCGCCATCGGTGTAGGAGGCGTCGGAACGGGGCGCGGCGAGTCGTGACGGCCGCTCGGCGTCCGGGTCCCCGGACGCCGCCAGATCGTACACGACGTACTCCGACGGCGCCTGCCCCTCCAGGACGGGCGCCGACTCCAGGGTCGGCGGTTCGACTTCCTCGGCCTGCACTGCCAGCCGGAAGGTGGGCGGCTGCTCCCAGGCGACGTCGACCGACGTCTCGGCGTACGTTACCGCGGCCGGTCCCGGGGGGGGCGGGGGCGTCACGAGCGGCACTTCCGCCAGCTCCGACGGCTCGCCCTGCCGGCCCCTCGACGAAACCGCGAACGCCACGTAGGAACGAATCGGCGGAGCGGGCGTCGGGGGCGAGACGAACGGCATGGGCAGGATGCGATCCGGCTCTTCGTCCTCCTCTTCCTCCTCTTCCTCGTCCGGGTCCCCGACCGTGACCGGCGCCAGCGTCTCCGGCGTCAGGCGCTCGACCACCGTCACCTCGTCGCCCTGCGCGACCTCGAAGAAGGTGACCGGGCCGTGGACCGCGTCGCGGTTCCGCACGTCGTCGAGCAGGTCCTCCAGCTCGGGCGGCGGGTCGGTCGGCGGCGTGTCCGGAAGGCGCACCGGCAGGACCGCGACCAGGGTCGCCACGTCCAGCCAGTCCTCCGAGAACTCCTCCCGCGGGCGTCGATCGGTCGGCTGCGTGGTCAGGGCGTAGACCTCGATCCGGGCGACGTCGCCGGGCGTCTCCTCCGAGTCGCGGTCCGGGGCGGTGAACTCCAGGTAGACGCGGCCGGCGAGCCGCGTCGCCTCCGGCGCGGAGATCGTGGCCGGCACGATGAGCAACGGGGGACGCGGCCCGCCCCGTGCGCCGCAGGCCGCCAACGGCGCCACGAACGCCGCCAGCACGGCGAGTCGGAGGACGGTCCGGAAGCGAGTCACAGAATGTAGCGGGACAGATCCTCGTCCTTCACGATGTCCGCCAGCATGCGATCGACGTAGGCGGCGTCGATGACGACGCGCGTCTCGTCCAGTTCCGGCGCGTCGAACGAGATTTCGTCGAGCAGCTTCTCCATGACGGTGTGCAGGCGGCGGGCCCCGATGTTCTCGCTCCGGTCGTTGACGAGGTTGGCTATCTCGGCGACCCGCCGCACCGCCTCGGCGGTGAAGCGCAGCTCGATACCCTCGGTGCCGAGCAGCGCCCGGTACTGCGTCACGAGGGCGCCCTGCGGCTCGGTCAGGATGCGCACGAAGTCGTCCGTGCCGAGCGCCTCGAGTTCGACGCGAATCGGAAACCGGCCCTGGAGCTCCGGAATCAGGTCGGACGGCTTGGCGACGTGGAACGCGCCGGCCGCGATGAAGAGAATGTGATCGGTCTTCACCATCCCGTGCTTGGTGTTGACCGTCGTCCCCTCCACGATCGGCAGGATGTCGCGCTGCACGCCCTCGCGGCTCACGTCCGGTCCGTGCCGTCCGTCGCTGCCGGCGATCTTGTCGATCTCGTCGACGAAGATGATCCCCGCCTGCTCGACGCGCTCGATCGCGGCGCGCCCGACGCTCTCCATGTCGACCAGCTTCTGCTCTTCCTCGCGGACGAGGTGCTCGGCCGCCTCCGGCACCTTCATCCGGCGCTTCCGGTTGCGCCCCTGGAACAGGCCGGGCAGCATGTCCTTCATCTTCACGTCGATCTCTTCCACCGACGATCCGGCGATGACCTCGAAGGAAGGGAACGACGAGTCGCGCACCTCGATCTCGACGACGCGGGTTTCGAGGCCGCCCGCCCGGAGTTGCCCGCGGAGCTTCTCGCGCGTCCGGCGGGCCGCGTCCCGCGCGGCGTGCGGGTCGGGCGGCGCGTCCGGCGCCGCCGGCGGGATCCGCACCGGCGGGACCAGCAGGTCGAGCAGACGCTCCTCGGCGTTGGCCCGCGCCTTGTCGCGCACCTCGACGATCCGCTCGTCGCGCACCATCGTGACGGCCAGCTCCACGAGGTCGCGGACCATCGACTCGACATCGCGGCCGACGTACCCCACCTCGGTGAACTTCGACGCCTCCACCTTGATGAACGGCGACTGCGCGAGACGCGCGAGACGCCGCGCGACCTCGGTCTTGCCGACGCCGGTCGGCCCGATCATCAGGATGTTCTTCGGCGCGACCTCCTCGGCCAGCTCCGGCGGCAGTTTCTGGCGCCGCATCCGGTTCCGGAGCGCAATCGCCACCGCGCGCTTGGCTTGGTGCTGTCCTATGACGTGGCGGTCGAGCTCGGTCACGATCTCGCGCGGCGTCAGGGCGCCGACGGAGGAGGCGGTCGTCTCCGGCAGGTAGGTGGGCACGACTACAGTTCCTCGATGGTGACACTGGCATTCGTGTAAATGCAAATGTCGGCGGCGATGCGCATCGCCTCGTCGGCAATCGCGCGCGCGTCCAGCCGGGTCCGCCGCGCCAGCGCCTTGGCGGCGGCCATGGCGAAGGGGCCGCCGGAGCCGATCGCCACGATCCCGTCGTCCGGCTCGATCAGATCCCCGGTGCCCGACAGCAGGAACGTCGCCTTGCGGTCGGCCACCACCAGCATGGCGTCCAGCCGGCGCAGGGCCCGGTCGGTGCGCCAGTCCCGGGCCAGCTCGACCACGGAGCGCTCGAGGTTGCCGCGGTGCTGCTCCAGCTTGGCGTCGAAGCGCGAGAAGAGGGCGAACGAATCGGCGGCCGAGCCCGCGAACCCGGCGAGCACGCGGTCCTTGTGGAGCCGGCGGATCTTGCGCGCCGTCTGCTTGACCACGGTGGCGCCGAGCGTGACCTGGCCGTCGCTGGCCATGACCGTCTTGTCCGCGCGCCGGACCGCCAGCACCGTCGTGCTCCGCAAGGCCGCCGGCGGCGCCGTCATGCGGTTGCCCCCCCGGCCGCCGCCCGGCGGCGAAACAGCAGGTGCAGCGGAACGCCGGCCGCGATGAGCAGCACGCCGGCGCCCGACGCGGCCGGCTCGCGCCAGATCGCGTTCAGGGCCATGGCGGCGCTGGCGGCGACGAAGACGCCCGGCGCCACGGGGTACCCCCAGGCCCGGAACGGACGGGGGGCCGACGGGTGGCGCCGCCGCAGCACGAACAGCGCGGCCACCGCGGCGCCGGCGAACGTGACGACCGCGAACCCGGTGTAGAGCAGCAACTGGTCGAAGGTGCCGGCCAGCACGAGCAGGCCGCTCCAGGCGCTCTGGGCGACGATGGCCGCCACCGGGGTGCGGAACCGGGGATGCACCCGCGCGGCGGCCGCGAAGAACTGTCCGTCGCGGGCCATCGCATAGTAGACGCGGGGTCCCGCGAGCACCATGGCGCTGACGCTGGCGGCGATCATCACCGCCGATGCGGCCGACAGCACGGCGGCGAAGCGGGCGCCGAACAGCCGCTCCCCGGCGGCGTCGATGACGCGCGCGTCCGCCGCGCCGAAGTCGGCCAGCGGCAGGGCATAGACGTAGAGGAGGTTCAGCAGCAGGTAGACGGCCACGACCGCCGTCGTCCCCGCCGCCATCGCGAGCGGCACGTTGCGGCCCGGGTCCCGAATCTCCTCCGCGACGTACGCCGCGGCGTTCCACCCCGCGTAGCTGAACATGATCGGGACGAGGGCCAGCAGCCACAGCGCCGGCGCGACCGGCCCGCCCGGCGCGGCGAAGTGCGCGGCCGAACCGTCGCCGAGCGCGAAACCGAGGGCGACGAGCGCCGCGAGGACGGCGACCTTGGCGCCGGCCAGCAGATTCTGCACGATCCGGCCGGGGCCGAGTCCCCGGACGTGGATCCACGTGAGCGCCGCGATGACCGCCAGGGCGACGAGCGTCTGCGGCGAAAGGGAAAGCGTGACGACGCCCAGCGGAACGCTCGCGAACGGCGTCGTATCGCCCGCGGCGGGCAGGAACCGTCCGAGATAGCTCGCAAACCCGACGGCGCCGGCCGCGATGGCGCCCGAGAAGCCGGCGACGAACGACGTCCACCCCGTCAGGAACGCGGCGGCCGGACCGAACGCCTCGCGCAGATAGACGTACTCCCCGCCGGCGCGCGGGCGCAACGTCGCCAGCTCGGCGTACGCCATCGCGCCGGCAAAGGCCAGCCCGCCCCCGGCCAGCCATGCCGCGAGCATCAGCCAGACGTTCGGCACCCAGACGGCGACGAGCGCGGGCACCAGGAAGATGCCGCTGCCGATCACGTTCGACACGATGATCGACGCGCCATCGAGCGCACCGAGGCTCCGAACCAGCGACGGCGGTGACGTGGCGGAGGGCGCGGGCGCGCCGGAGGCGCTCACTGGGTCAGCAGTTGGCGATCGATCCGGTACTCGCCCAACTTCGCCCACTGCTCGGCGCGATGCTTGACGAACAACTCGATCTTGACGTCGACGAAATCCCGATGCCGGAGCATCTCGGCCAGCGCCTGCTCCCCGGTGTAGCCGAGACTGGATTCCATCGTGAACGGACCGAGGCCGCCGCCCGGGACGACTCCGTCCCGGCCGACCGCGCGGACCAGGGCGCTGCCCCATTCCTGGTCTTCGCCGAGACACGTCCCGGCTTCTTCGTCCGCCGGAGACACCGGGTCCTCGGGCGCCGGCTGTCCCTCGTAGAGGAGCCGGCAGCGCCGGAACACGCCGTTCAACTGCAGCGTCCGGAGGCGTTGGTCCGACACGTTCTCGACCCGGAACGAGATGGTCGGCACCAGCTTGTTGCGGCCCAGATCGTCGAAGCCGACGTCGAGCCAGCCGGTCGTGACCTCGGTGACGCGCAGGGCGGCCCGGACGTCGAGCGGCGCGCACGCGCCGCCGGCGAGGACGAGAACCGCCGAGAGCACGACCGCGGGCAGGACCTGCCTCGGACGGAGCATGGACATGCCTGGATTGTAGCTCAGAAGGACGAAGCGTCCACCCGCGCGCGCGCCTCGTCCAGCGACAGGGCGCCGGCGTGGAGCGCCGCCACGTCGCCCGCCTTGATCCGCACCGTCGTGTCCCGCCCCGGCAGACCGCGGGCGTCGCGCGCCACCGCCGTCAGCCAGTCGCCGCGATCGAGCAGTGCGCCCAGCCTTCCGCCGTGGCGCAGGAGCGCTTCGATCAGCATTCCCCGGAGCGCTTCCTGGTACACGGCGCGCAGGTCCGGCGCCGGCGCGTCGGGCGGGGCCGGACCCGCCGCCGGCGCGTCACCGGCGGCGGCCCGCTGCCGCCGGTCGTCCGGCGCGGAGGCGCCGCCCGGCGCGAAGGCGACCGTCGTCCCCGCGTCCGCGGCGAACCCGCGCAGCAGCCCGTCGAACCCCCCGGTCTCGCCCAGCCGTTCCAGCGACCGCCGCATCATGCGCAGATCGGCATCCATCATCTCCAGCGACCAAAGGATGCTCTGCCGGAGCACGGGACACTCGACGTCGAAGAAAACGCCGTACCCGGCGAGGCGGAACCCGCGCACCTGCACCGATCCCGCGAACGGCATCAGACCCGGCGTCCAGGGCGGCATCTGCTGCTCGACGCCGCGCGCGCTCGACGCGACCGCCCGCGACAGCGCACGCTCCAGAACCCGTATCTGCGCGGTCAGCGCCTCGTCGGCCGCCGCGCGCGCCGCGGCCGACGCACCCGCACCCTGCGCCGCCGCCGGCGCCGCGCCGGCCGCGGTCAGAACGACGACGACGAGCGTTGCGATTCCCATGCCCCTGTCCCGGTGCGGCACGCCGTCACCGCCGGGCGACGCGCACCATGTAGTCGGCCAGACTGTCGACTTCCTGCTGCATGCGCAACTGATCCGCCTGCCGGTGCAGGTCGACTTCCTGCGCCAGTCTCATCAGCCCGGAGGCGAACTCCTGACGCTGCCTGCGTTCGCTCTCCGCCATGAGCGCCCGCACCTCGCGCAGCAGATCGTCGCCGGCCGGAACGACCGGACCCGCTGCCGCCGGCGCCGGCCGTCCGGCCGCGGCGCCGGTCCGCCGCGCGGCCAGTTCCCCGCGAAGCTGCTCTTCCAGCGCGGCCAGATCGGCGCGCCAGGGCGGCGGCCCCCCGGCCCCGGCCGCGGGCCCCGGCGGCGCGCCGCCGCCTTCGCCGGCCGCCGGCGCCGCGCCGCCCGGCGCCGGCTCCGTCCAGCCGATGCGGAACACGAGGCCCTCGTCGCCGTACCGCACCTCGACGCCGGCGAGCGCCGCGCCGGCCAGGACGACGGAAGCGGCGGCGAGCGCGACTCCCCACGCCGGCCGCGGGCCTCGGAACCACCAGGAGGGGGCGGTCCGCGCGCCCGCCGGCTCCGCGTCGCGGTCCGCCACGACGCGGAACCCGAGGCGCGCATCCGGCGGCGCCCATTCCCGCAGCATGCCCCGCAGCGCCGTGAAACCGTCCAGTTCCGCCGCGCACGCCGCGCACGACCGCAGGTGCCGCTCGACCCGTTCCCGCTCGGCGGCCTCGCACTCCTCGTACGCGCAGGCCACCAGGGCTTCCTTCTCCGGGCAGTCAGACACTGGCTTCCCTCGTCAATCGTCCGCACGGGGAGGATAGGACACCGCGCCCCGCGGCCGCAACGGCGCGGCCGGGCGCAGACCGTTCCGCTCGAGCTGCCGGCGGAGCGCGCCGAGCCCCTGGTACAGGCGCGTCTTGACCGTGCTCAGGGGGCATCCCTGCAGGTCGGCGATCTCCTGGAACGTCAGACCGTGGTACTCCTTCAACAGGATGGCGGTCCGTTGCGCCTCGGGGAGCGCCGCCATCGCGCGCTCCACCGCCCGCCCGAGATCGCGCCGCACGAGCAGTTCCTCGACGCTCTCCTCGGCCGGCTCGAGGGCGCGCGTCCGTTCCTGCTGCAGGTCGTCGGACGCCGGCACGACCCGGGCCCGCCGCTCCTTCCGGATCCAGTCCCGGCACAGGTTGAGCGCGATGCGGTAGAGCCACGACGAGAACCGCGCCTGCCCCTTGAAGCCGCCGATGGCGCGGAACGCCCGCAGGAACGCCTCCTGACAGACGTCGCGCGCGTCCTCTTCGCGGCCGAGCGTGCGGTAGGCGAGCGCGAAGATCGGCCGTTCCCAGCGGACGACCAGCTGGTTGAACGCGCCCGTGTCGCCGCCCGCGGCCGCCGCCACGAGCTGCTCGTCGGTGACCTCGGTCGTTGCCGTCGCGGTCATGCTCTCTCATTGGTTAGACGACGAGATCGCGGCGCTGGCCGGCGGCTCGCGGCGCCGGTGCTCGCGGAACGCGCCCGGGCGTGCTTGCAGCACGACAACCACGGTTGCGCGGCGCAAAGGGCTGCGTCACGTGCTCCGCCTTGCTGGACGAGCGGCCGTGGGGCTATCGTACCCGGGGACGCCCTCCCTGCGCCGCATCCGGGAACCGGAACGCGGGGAGTCCGGCGGCCCGGCCGCGACGGGATCCACGCTCGTGCTCCACGTCTCCAACCTCCACAAGGCGTTCGGCGGCCGGGTGCTGTTCGACCGCGTGGGCTGGCAGATCCAGCCCGGCCAGCGCGTCGGCCTCTGCGGCCCGAACGGCGCCGGCAAGACGACGCTGCTCCGGATGCTGTCCGGCGACGTCGAACCGGACGCGGGCGAGATCGCCCGGCCGAACGACCTGACGGTCGGCTACCTGCCGCAGGACGGGCTGACCCACGCGGGACGGACGCTCCACGAGGAGGCGAGCCGCGCCTTCGAGCAGCTTCTCGCGCTGCAGGCGGAGTTGCGCGCGCTGGAAGCGCGGCTCGGCGACGCCGGCCTGTCCGCGCCCGAACACGACGCGGCGCTCGCCCGCTACAGCGACGTCCAGACCGCGTTCCAGGATCGGGACGGCTACGGCGTCGAGGCCAGGGTGGACGCGGTGCTGCGCGGTCTCGGCTTCGAGGCGGCCGACTTCGGGAAGCCCACCGAGACGTTCTCCGGCGGCTGGCAGATGCGCATCGCGCTGGCCAAGCTGCTGCTCCGCCGCCCGCGCCTGCTGCTGCTCGACGAGCCGACCAACCACCTCGACCTGGAAGCGCGCAACTGGCTCGAGGAGTTCCTGGTCGACTATCCCCACGCCGTGGTGCTGGTCTCGCACGACCGCTACTTCCTCGACAGCGTGGTGACGGAGATCGCCGAGGTCGGCCTGCGGACGCTCACCGTTTACCGCGGCGCCTACAGCGCCTACCTGACGGAGCGCGAGGCCCGCATCGCCCGCCTGCGGGAGGCGAAGAAGCGGCAGGACGAGGAAGTGGCCCGGATGCGCGTGTTCATCGACCGCTTCCGGTACAAGGCGACCAAGGCGAAGCAGGTCCAGAGCCGCATCAGGATGCTGGAGAAGATCACCCCGATCGAGGTGCCGCCGGCGCGCAAGCGCGTGCGCTTCGAGTTCCCGGTCGGCGCCCGGAGCGGGCGGACGGTGATCGAGCTGCGCGGCGTCGCCAAGGCGTACGGCGCCGTGCGGGTGTTCGAGCGGGCCAGCGTCCACGTCGAGCGCGGCGACCGGATCGCACTCGTCGGCCCGAACGGCGCCGGCAAGTCGACCCTCATGCGGATGCTGTCCGGCGTCGAGGCCCCCGACCGCGGCGAGCGGATCGAGGGCCATCGCGTCAGCACGCAGTACTTCGCCCAGGACGAAGCGGTGCGGCTGGACGGCTCGCTCACCGTCTACGAGACGCTGGCGTCCGGGTCGCCGGTCGACATGGTGCCCGCGATCCGCAACGTTCTGGGCGGCTTCCTGTTCACCGAGGACGACGTCCTCAAGCGCGTCAAGGTGTTGTCGGGCGGCGAGCGCACCCGGCTGGCGGTGGCGCGGATGCTGCTGCGCCCCTCGAACACCCTGATCCTCGACGAGCCGACCAACCACCTGGACATCGACTCGACCGACGTGCTGCTCGACGCGCTGACCGACTACGGCGGCACGCTGATCTTCGTCTCGCACGACCGCTACTTCGTCGACCGCCTGGCGACGAAGGTCATCGACGTCGGCCGCGGCGAGGCGGTGCTCTACCCCGGCGCCTACGAGGAGTTCCGTTGGAGCAGGGCGCAGGCGGCCGAACGCGGCCGACCCGCCGCCGGCGCGGAGCGCGATGCCCGCACGGCGCCGCCGGCGGTTCCCGCGGCGCCCGGGACCGGAACGGCCGCCGGCCGGAAGCGCAATGCCGCCGCCGCGCCGGCAACGCCGAAGAAGAAGCAGCCCCGGGAGACCTTCCGCCCCCCGGAGGCGCTTGCCCGCGCCGCCGGACGCGCCGAACGATCCGCCGCGGACGGCGCCGGACGCAAGGCGCGGCGCAAGGAGCAGGCCGGCCCCGGATCGATGCCCGCGTCCGCCGCCGCGGCGGCACGCGGGAGCCGTTCCGGCCGCGGCGCCGCCGAGCACAAGCGGCTGCAGGTGGAAGCCCGCCGGCAGCAGCGCCGCCTCGACGGGCTGCGCAGGCGCATCGCCGATCTGGAGCAGCGCATCGCCGAGCGCGAGGAGGCGGTCCGCGGGCTCGAAGCGGACATGGCGGCGCCCGGCTTCTTCGCGGACCAGGCGGCGGCCGACGAAGCGGTCAAGCGTCACCAGGCGCTGATGTGGGAGGTCGGCGACCTGATGAACCAGTGGGAAGCGCTCGAAGAGGAGGCCGCCGAACGGGCCGGGGCGTCCTGATCGGCGCGCGCCCGCCGGCGGCGTGTCGCCACGCTCGAGGCGTCGGAACGCGTGTCCGGGGCTCGTCACACCCGCGGATGCGTCTGCGGTACGGCTCGGTGTTCGAGGCGTCGGAACGCGCGGGTTCGTCACGCCCGCGGATGCGTCCTGCGGTACAGCTCGGTGATCCGCGCGGCGCTGACGTGCGTGTAGCGTTGCGTCGTCGTGATGCGGGCGTGGCCGAGCAGCTCCTGGATGGCGCGCAGGTCGGCCCCCCGCTCCAGCAGGTGGGTGGCGAACGAATGGCGCAGCGCGTGCGGGCTGATGCCGCGTTGCGCGCCCACCTTCGTGACGCAACGCTCCACCATGCGGGCGACGCTGCGGCTCGACAGCCGTCCGCCGCGGTAGTTCACGAACAGCGGGTCGCCCCTGCGCCGCGCGCCGCCGGACGGGTGCGCGCCGGCGCCGGACGGCGGCCGGTCGGCGTGCGATGACGCGCCGCGCGACACCAGCGCGCGCCGCGCCGGCAGGTACTCGCGCAGGGCGGCGGCCGCCGCGGTGTTGAACGGCACGATCCGTTCCTTGCCCCCCTTGCCGAGCACGCGGACCATCCGTCCGGACAGGTTCACGTCCTCCAGGTCCAGCCCCACGAGCTCGGCGAGACGCAGGCCGGAAGCGTAGAAGAGCTCCAGGACGGCCGTGTCGCGGAGGCCGAGCGGCGTCGCGGGGTCGGGCGCCGCGAGCAGCGCGCCGACCTCGTCGACGGCCATGTGCGCCGGCATGCGGCGGGCGACCCGCGGGGCGGAGACGAGCGCTCCGGGATCGCCGTCGAGCAGCCCCTCGCGGCGCAGATAGCGCGCGAAGGTACGCACCGCGGCGAGCTTGCGGGCCGACGACGAGGCGGCCTGCCCCTGCTCGTAGATCCCGGCCAGGTACGCCCGCACCAGCCGCTGATCGAGATCCGCCACCCGCGGCTCGCGCCCGAGCCGTTCGGCGGCGAACGCGACGAACTGCGACAGGTCGCTCCCGTACGCGCGCACCGTATGGCGCGAGAGGTTGCGGTTCAGCCGCAGGTAGTCGAGGAACGGCTCGAGCTGCTCCCGCATCGAGCCGTGGTATCGGCCCGGCGCGCACCCGCCGCCAGTCCGCGGGTCGCAAGGTGATACCACCGCGGGCGGGTTGATCCCGGCGCGCCGGCCCCGCGGTCCGCGCGGGCCGCGGGTCGCAAGGTGATACCACCGCGGGCGGGGTCGAGCCCGGCGCGAACCTCACCGGGCGGCCGCGCCGCCGCGCGCCGCGGCCGCGGGAGCCGCCGGCGGGCGGGCGTCACGCCACGCCGCCAGATCGGACAGCGCGCGTTGCGCGACCGCCCGGCGCCGCGCCTGCCGGCCGCGCGGCCCCCCGGCGACCGCCGGGATGAGGCCGAACGCGACGTTGGTCGGCTGGTAGTGGCTCGGGTCGGCGTGCGAGACGTAGTGGGCCAGCGCCCCGAGCGCGGTCGTGCGCGGTGGCGCGCGCGGCTCCTCCCCGCGCACCAGCGCCACCGCGTTCAGGCCGGCGACGAGTCCGGAGGCGGCCGACTCCACGTAGCCCTCGACGCCGGACACCTGGCCGGCGATGAACAGGCCGGGGCGGTCGCGGGTCTGCCACGTCGGTGCGAGCACGGCCGGCGCGTTGACGTAGGTGTTGCGGTGGATCGTTCCGAGCCGCACGAACTCGGCCTCCTCCAGACCCGGAATCAGCCGCAGCACGCGCCGTTGCTCGGGCCACTTGAGCTGCGTCTGAAAGCCGACCAGGCTGAAGTGGTCGGCCGCGAGGTCGTCCTGGCGGAGCTGCGCGACGGCGTACGGCTGCCGGCCGGTGGCCGGATCGGTGAGGCCGACCGGCTTCATGGGGCCGAACCGCAGGGTGTCGACCCCGCGGTGGGCCGCCACCTCGATCGGCAGGCAGCCCTCGAAGAACGGCGTGCGGTCGAAGTCGCGCAGCTCGGCCCGCTCCGCGGTCAGGAGCGCGGCGTGGAACCGCCGGTACTCCGCCGCGTTCAGGGGGCAGTTCAGGTAGTCCCCCGCGTCCTGACCGTCCGCGCCGCAGGTCCGGCCGGCCGGCGCCTCGCGCGCCCGTTCCCGGCGGACGCGGCGCGAGGCGCGGAAGACCTTCGACCGGTCGATCGAGCCGGCCTGCACGATGGGGCTGATCGCGTCGTAGAAGTAGAGCTGCTCGCGGCCGACCAGGGCGGTGAGGCCGGCGGCGAGCTCCGGTGACGTCAGCGGGCCGGTCGCCAGGATGACCGGCTCCCGGTCCGACGCCTCGGGAATCCGCCGCACCTCCTCGCGGTGGATGGCGACCAGCGGCTCGGCCTCGAGCGCCGCGGTGACCCCGGCCGCGAACCGCTCGCGGTCCACGGCCAGCGCGCCGCCCGCCGGCACGCGCGTCTCGTCGCCGACCCGCATCACCAGCGACCCGAGCCGGCGCATCTCCTCCTTGAGCAGCCCGACGGCGTTCTCCAGCGAGTCGCCCCGGAACGAATTGCTGCAGACGAGCTCCGCCAGCCGGTCGGTCCGGTGCGCCGCGGTCGAGCGGACCGGCCGCATCTCGTGGAGGGAGACGGGTACGCCGCGCGAAGCGGCCTGCCACGCCGCCTCGCTGCCCGCCAGACCGCCGCCGACGATCCGGACCATCTGACCTCCGCGGGACGACGCCCGTCAGGCGATTTCCCGCCGGGTGCGGCCACCGCTACGCGCGCCGCGACTCGCTTTCCCCGCCACCCGCCTCGTCAGGCGACTTCCCGCCGGGTGCGGCCGCGCGCCGCCGCCGCCCTGGCGGACTTCGCGGCCGGCTTCCGCGGCGCCGCCGCCGCGGCGGACTCGACCCAGCGCCGGTCCCGGTAGACGGCGCGCCAGCGGGTGGCCTTGCCGTTCTCCTCCGACGTGACGTACTGCTCGCCCGCCTTGCGCGAAAAGCGGACGACGGCGGTCCGGCCGTCGGGATCGGTTTCCGGCGCCTCGAGCAGATAGCGGAACTTGGGATCCAGCTCGGCCGCGTGGGCCTTCAGCTCCGACACCGCCGGCGCTCGCGTCTCCCGGTTGCGGGGAAAGCCGCTGGCGGCCAGGAACAGCCCGGCGGCCCCGTCCCGCAGCACGAAGTGATCGTCCACGGTCCGGCAGCGGAGCTCCGGCATCGGCACCGGGTCGGCCTTCGGCGGCGCGGGCTCCCCGTTGCGGAGCAGCTTGCGGGTGTTTCCGCACTCGGCGCCGGTGCAGCCGAAGAACTTGCCGAAGCGCCCGGAGCGGAGCTGCATCTCCGCGCCGCACCGGTCGCATTCGATGGTCCGCTCCGCCTGCGCCCCGGCCCGGAACTCCCCCTCCTCCACCTCGTGGCCGGCGCAGTGCGGATTCCTGCCGCAGACGTGGAGCTTGCGCCCGGCGTCGAGGACGTAGCCGTCCATCGCGGCGCCGCAGGCGGGACAGCGGCGCTTGGCGCGCAACGCCCTGCTCTCGCCCTCGTCGTCCCGGTCGGCGTCGGCCGCCTCGTCCGCGGGGGTCAGGTCGACGGTCTTCGTGCACCGCTCCCCGGGCGGCAGGGAATACCCCGAGCAACCGAGAAAGACGCCGGTGCTGGCGGACCGGACCTGCATCGCGCGGCCGCACGCGGGGCAGGCAACCGCGGTTTCCGTCGGCGTGTTGGGGCGCATGCCGTCCGGCCTGGCGGCGGCCGCGAGCTTCCGGGAGAAGCCGTCGTAGAACGTGTCGAGCACGCTGAGCCACTGCCGATCGCCGGACGCGATCTGATCGAGGTCCTGCTCCATGCCGGCGGTGAACGAGTAGTCCAGCAGGTCGGCGAAGCTCTCGACGAGGCGATCGGTCACGATCTCCCCGATCTTCTCCGCGTAGAAGCGGCGCTTCCTGAGCGTGACGTAGCCGCGGTCCTGAATCGTGGAGATGATCGAGGCGTAGGTCGACGGCCGCCCGATCCCCCGTTTTTCCAGCTCGCGCACCAGGCTCGCCTCGCTGTAGCGCGGCGGCGGCTTGGTGAAGTGCTGCGCCGCGTCGAGCCTGGCGCACGCCAGACGTTCTCCGCGCTCGTACCCCGGCACCTCGATCAGGTCGCCCTTGCGGGACGCCGGCGGCAGGACCCGCGTGAAGCCGTCGAACCGGAGCACCCGCCCGCGCACCCGCAGCTCGAACCGGCCCGCCTCCACCGTGACGGTGGTGCCCAGGTACTCCGCCGGCGTCATCTGGCAGGCGATGAACTGCCGCCGGATCAGGTCGTACAGGCGGCGGGCGTCCGCGTCCGCGATGGCCGGCGCCCCGGGCTGCGCGCCGACGTCGGTCGGCCGGATCGCCTCGTGGGCCTCCTGGGCGCCCGCCTTGCTGGCGTAGACGTTGGGCGTCCGCGGCAGGTACCGCGGGCCGAACGCGGACTCGACGTGGGCGCGCACCGCGGACACCGCTTCCCGCGACAGGTTGGTGGAGTCGGTCCGCATGTAGGTGACGTGGCCGCCCTCGTAGAGGCGCTGGGCCAGCGTCATCGTCTTGCGCACTCCGAAGCCGAGGCGGGTCGACGCGGCCTGCTGCAGCGTCGAGGTGATGAAGGGCGCCGGGGGGCGCGTGGTGGCCGGCTTGTTCTCGACCCGCGCGACCGTGAACGCTTCCTGGCGGAGACGCGCCAGCGCCTCGTCGGCCTCGCTCCTGTCGCGCGGCCGGAACGTCCTGCCGGCGGACCGGACGACCTGGAAACGGCAGGGCTCGCCGCCCGCGGCGCGCGTCAGGTCGGCGAAAACCTCCCAGTACTCCTCCGGCTCGAAGACGCGAATCTCGCGCTCGCGCTCCACCACCAGCCTGACCGCCACCGACTGCACCCGGCCGGCGGACAGGCCGCGCGCCACCTTCGCCCACAGCAGCGGCGACACCTCGAAGCCGACCACGCGGTCGAGGAACCGGCGCGCCTGCTGCGCGTTCACCCGGTTCCGGTCGATCTCGCCGGGATTCTCGAACGCGTCCCGGATGGCCCGGCGGGTGATCTCGTTGAACACCACGCGCCGGAAACGCGTCGGGTCGCCGCCGATGACCTCCTTGAGATGCCAGGCGATGGCTTCCCCTTCGCGGTCGAGGTCGGTGGCGAGAAAGATCCGTTCGGAGGCGTCCGCCAGCTTCTTGAGCTCGCCGACCACCTTCTCCTTGCCGGGCACGACCTCGTAGGTGGCCCGCCAGCCGCGGTCCGGGTCGACGCCCATGCGTTGCACGAGCTGGCGCCGCGCCCGCGTCTGCGGGTCCGCGGCGCTCTTGCGCGCCGCCTTGCGGCCGCCCGCGGCTTCCTTGCCGCGCCCGCGCGACTGCTTCCCCCTGCCGCCCGCCGGCAGGTCGCGAACGTGCCCGACGCTCGACTTGACGAGGTATTCCTTGCCCAGATAGCGGTTGATGGTCCGGGCTTTGGCCGGCGACTCGACGATAACCAGGGAGCGGGCCATGGTCCTCCTGTGCGGTCGCGGACGCCGCGCGCCGCCGACCGGGCATCTAACTTAGCATCCTCGGCGCGACCGGACGAATCGCCCGGCTCCGGCGCGGGTCACGCGGCCCGCGATCTCCAGCTCCGTCAGCTTCAGCATCAGCGTCGGGCCGTCGAGACCGCTCCGCGCGATCAGGTCGTCGACGGCGCAGGTCTCGCCGGGGTCCATGTGGCGCAGCACCGGGTCCGGCTCCTCCCGCGCGGCGGCGCCCGCCTGCTCCGCGCCGGCCGCGGCCGTGTCCGGCGGCCCGGCGAGCGCGCCCATGCCGATCTCTTCCAGGATATCGTCCGCCGTCTCGACGAGCGCCGCGCCGTCGCGGACCAGGGCGTGCGCCCCGGCGCTGCGCCCGCTCAGCACGTTCCCCGGCACGGCCATCACTTCCCGGCCCTGCTCGGCCGCGTAACGGGCGGTGATGAGCGACCCGCTGCGGGAGCCGGCCTCGACGACCACCACCCCGCGCGCGAGTCCGCTGATCAGCCTGTTCCGTTGCGGGAAGTGATGGCGCAACGGCGGCGCGCCCGGGGGGAACTCGCTCACCACCGCGCCCGCCCGCGCGATCGACGCCGCCAGCGCCGCGTGCTCGGCGGGGTAGATGACGTCGACGCCGGAGCCGAGGACCGCGATCGTGGCCCCTTCTCCGCCGAGCGCGCCCCGATGCGCGGCGGCGTCCACGCCGCGCGCGCACCCGCTGACGACCGCGACGCCCGACCCGCTGAGGTCGCATGCCAGCCGCTCGGCCACCGCGACGGCGTACGGCGACGCGGCCCGCGAGCCGACGAGCGCCACCGCGGGCTTCGCGAGCGCCGCCGCGTTCCCCTTCAGCCAGACGACCGGCGGCTGATCGTCGAGCCCCGCGAGCTGCCGCGGATAGCGGGAATCGCGCCAGCCGACCGGCTCGATGCCGGCGGCGGCGGCGGCGTCCAGCAACCGGCCGGCGCGGGCCCGGCAGCGCCGGCCCTCCTCCCGCAGGTGCGCCGGCAGGTCGCGGAAGCGGGCCGCCGCCCGCGGCAGGTCGAGGCTCCGCCGCTGGTCTGCCGGCTCGTCCGCGCACGACCGGAGCAACGCGCTCCGGAGCCGCCTCCGGACCAGGAACAGCGACAGCGCCACCTCGTCGACGAGCGTCTCCCCGGCCGTCATCGCAGCAAACCCGCAAAGCAAGAATCGAACCAGCCCCCCCCCCCCCGGGAGCTCGAGCCGGGCGCCCGGGAGGCGGACGCCCCGCGCCGCCCGCGCCGGCCCCGCGGAACCAGGCAGGCGGGGCACGCGGGAGGGGACTTGCGCCGCCCGGCGCGACGTGACTATATTCGACAGGAGACGTACCGCTCGGGATGCGGTAGGAGACGTACCGCTCAGCGGAGCGACATCGTGCCGGGCAGAACCGTCATCGTCCTGGTCGCCGCGCTGGCCGCCGCGGCCGCGCCGGGCCGCGCCGCCGCCGACTCCCGTGACGACGCGGCGGCGCAGGTCGAGTTCGGGATCTCCGTGGCGCGCGCGGGGCTGTGGGAGGAGGCCACGTACCGCTGGCAGCGCGCGGTGCGGATCGATCCCACCTACGCGGCGGCCTGGAACAACCTCGGCATCGCGTACGAGCAGAAGGGACTGTTCGACGAGGCGCTCGAAGCCTACGAGACCGCGCTCGATCTCGAGCCGGACAACCTCAACATCCAGCAGAACTACGATCTCTTCAGGGAAATCCATGACCGCGTCATTCAAGGCGATCGCTAGCGCGCTCCTGCTGGCGGGGGCGGCGGCCTGCTCGAGCTACTACGAGGTGCCGATCGAGACTCCGCTTCAGCCGAAGCTCGACGTGGGGCGCTTCCAGCGCATTCTCGTGGCCGGCTTCGTCGCGGGCGGCACCGACGACGTCGACGCCAACCTCGAGACCGCGCGCCTGCTGCGCAGTCAACTGCGGGCCGAATCCCGGCTCGAGGTCATCGACGTCGAGGTCCTGGACCTGCTGGCGATCGCCGAGCGGCAGAACGGGGACTACGACGACGGGAACGGTGACGGCGACCCCGGCGCGGCGAACGGCGACGGCCGGGGGGACGGGCTCGACGCCGACGCGCGCAGCGATCTGAGCGAAGAGGACCTCGAAGCGTACGAGCACATCTTCGCCAACGTGAGCTACTGGCGGCAGCTCGGCGAGGAGCACCAGAACCCGCTGATCGTGACCGGCACGGTCCACTTCACGCCGCACCAGCGGTCGGGCATGGTCACCCGCGAGCGCGAGATCTACGACGAGTTCGGCCGGCGCATGGTGGTGCCGGTCCGGGCCTACCGCGACCGCGCCGGTTTCGTCCTGAGCCCGACGTTCATCTTCATCGACGGCCGGAGCGGGGTGACGCTCTATACCGAGCGCCACCGGGAGGAAGTGCTGTACGACGCCTCCCACAACACGCCGGCCCTGTCCTCGTACTTCGAGCTGATGGACCGGTTGCTGCCGGCGTTCCTCGGGGCGCTCGCCGACCAGAGCGTCCGCGGCACCCGCATCATGCTCAAGTAGCACCGGCGCGGCTTTACAGCCCGTGGCGCCGGTGGTTACGATTGCGTGTTCTGGAACGGCAGAGGCGCCCGTCAGGGTTCGCGGGCAGAAAGGGTCGAAGCGTGTTCGCGATCATCGAGAGCGGCGGCCGGCAGGTGCGCGTCGAGGAAGACGCGCTCGTGACCGTCGACCGTCTGGACAAGGAGGTCGGGGACGAGGTCGTTTTCGATCGCGTCCTGTTCGTCGCGAACGGCGGAGGCTTCGTGACCGGCACGCCGTACGTCTCCGGCGCCACGGTGACCGGGGTGGTGCGCGCCCTGGACCGGGGTCCCAAGATCCGGGTGTTCCGCAAGCGGCGGCGCAAGGCGTGGCGCCGGACCCTGGGGCACCGGACCGAGTTGACGCGCGTGCGCATCAGCGGCATCAACGGCGTCGGCCGCGCGGAGTAGGAGGCGACCATGGCGCACAAGAAAGGCCAGGGCAGCTCGCGCAACGGACGCGACAGCCAGGCGCAGCGTCTCGGCGTCAAGCGCTTCGACGGCAACCTCGTCCCCGGCGGCGCGATCCTCGTGCGCCAGCGGGGACGGCGCTTCCGGCCCGGCCTCAACGTCGGGCTCGGCAAGGACGACACCCTGTTCGCCACCGCGGCCGGCCGGGTCCGTTTCGAAGATCACGGCTCGCGGGGCCGCGTCATCAGCGTTCTGCCGCTCGACGGGTAGCGTGGAACGGGCGGCCCGCCGATCGAACTTCCCACCAGCCAGCCCGCATGTTCGTCGACGAAGCCGACCTCCGGGTAGCGGCCGGAGACGGCGGCAACGGGTGCGTCAGCTTTCGCCGCGAGAAGTTCGTGCCGCGGGGCGGACCCGATGGCGGGGACGGCGGCCGCGGCGGCTCGGTGTATCTGCGCGCGAGCGCCCGTCTGAACACGCTGGTCGCGTTCACGTTCCATCCGCTCTGCCGCGCGCAACGCGGCGGCCACGGCGAAGGCGCGAACCGCGCCGGACGCGCCGGACGCGATCTGCGCCTGGACGTGCCGGTCGGCACCGTCGTGTACCGGACCGGCGGGGACGACCGCCTCGAGCAGCTCGCGGACCTCGCCGCGGACGGACAGGCGTGGCTGGCCGCGGCGGGGGGGCGCGGCGGTCGCGGCAACCGGCGTTTCGCCACGTCGACCAACCGCGCGCCGCGGCGCTGCGAACCGGGACGGCCCGGCGAGACCCGCACCCTGCGGCTGCGGCTGAAGCTGCTGGCCGACGTCGGTCTGGTCGGCTGTCCCAACGCCGGCAAGTCCACCCTGATCGCCCGGGTGTCGGCCGCGCGCCCGAAGATCGCGGACTATCCGTTCACCACGCTGTCTCCGAACCTGGGCGTCGTCCGGCTCGACGACGAACGCAGCTTCGTCCTCGCGGACGTGCCGGGACTGATCGCCGGGGCCCACGAGGGTCACGGGCTGGGCGATCGCTTCCTGCGTCACCTGGAGCGCACGAAGGTGCTGGTCCACGTGATCGACGTGTCGCCGGCCCGCGGCCGCGACCCGGTGCGCGACTTCGACACGATCCGCACCGAACTGGCCCGGTTCGAAGGCGCCGGCGGTCCGTCCGCGGGGGGCGCGGCCGGCTTGGCGGACAAGCCGCAACTGGCTGCCGCCAACAAGATGGACGCCGCCGGCGAGCCGGAGCGCCTGGAGAACCTCAGGCGCCACCTCGCGGCGCGCTCCGTGCCGCTCTATCCGGTCTCGGCGGTGACCGGCGACGGGTTGCCGGCCCTTGTGGAGGCCATGTGGGCGGCGGCGCGGCGCCGTCCCGCGCAGTCGGACGGTCAGGAGCCGCCGGAGACCCCGTGACGGCCGGCGCTCCGCGCATCGGGGTGCTCGGCGGCACGTTCGATCCGCCGCACCACGGCCACCTCGACGCCGCGGACGCCGCGCGGCGGGCGCTCGCCCTCTCCGCGGTGGTGCTGATGCCCTCCCGCGTGCCGCCGCACAAGACGTCGCCGACCCCGGCCTCCGGCTACCACCGTTTCGCGATGGCGGCGCTCGCGTCGTCCGGACGGGAAGGGTTGCGGGTCAGCGATCTGGAACTGCGGTCGGCCGCGCCGTCGTACACGTCGCGCACGTTGCGGCAGCTCGCGCGGGCCGGACATGCGCCCGCGCGGATTTTCTTCATCCTGGGCAGCGATGCGTTCGCGGAAATCACGCACTGGCACGACTATCCGGCGCTCCTGGGCCGCGGCCATTTCGCCGTCGTCGCGCGCGCCGGCACCCCCCTGACGGATCTGCCCGGCCGGCTGCCGGAACTGGCCGGCCGGATGCGGGAACCGCCCACCGGGCCGCGCCGGCGAGCCCCGGCCGGCTCCCCGGCGGTCTGGCTCGTCGACGCCGGGACCCGCGACGTTTCGTCCTCGACCATCCGCCGCCGGCTGGCCGCCTCGGAGCCGGCCGGCGATCTGCTGCCGGCGGCCGTCGCCGCCTACGTCTCACGCCATCGACTCTACGATGCGAACCGGCGTGGCGAGCTGTTTGCATGACTACCGACGTGCTCGATCTTCCGGACCTGATCCCCCAGATCGTCGACGCGATGGAGGACAGGAAGGCGCTCGACGTCGTCGTGCTGGACCTGCGCCGCTGCGGCGCCTTCACCGACTACTTCGTGATCGGGTCGGGCCGGAGCACGCGGCAGGTGCAGGCCATCGCCGATGCGGTGGGCGAACGCCTGCGCGCCGTCGATGCGCGGCCGAACCACGTGGAGGGATACGATCACGCGGAGTGGGTGCTGATGGACTGCTTCGACATGCTCGTCCACATCTTCACCCGCGACACCCGCGCGCTCTACGACCTGGAGCGTCTGTGGGGCGGCGCCACCCGCATCGAGGTCCCGCCCGCGGGCGCGGAGCACCGGCCGTCCGGCGCCGGCGGATGACCGGCGGCCGGAACCGTCTTCCGGGGAGAGGCAGGTGCGCGATGCGGCCGCTCGACGCGATTCTGGCCGTCGTCTGGGCGCCGCGTTGCGCGGCATGCGGCGACCTGCTCGACGCCCCGACCCGGGAGGTCGTCTGCCGGAACTGCTGGCGCCGGCTGCCCGGCCCCGACGCGCCCGTCTGCGACCGTTGCGGCGTGCCGCTCGCAGGAGCCGGGACGGCCGCCGGCCCGCTGTGCGGCGACTGCCTGCGGACCGGGGGGCCGCCGACGGCGCGCCGCGCCGCCGGCGTGCACGCCGGCCCGTTGCGGGCGATCGTGCACGCCTTCAAGTACGACGGGCGGCGGTCGCTCGCACGCCCGCTGGCGCGGCGCATGCGGGACGCCGCCGGCGACTGGCTGCACCGCGCCGACGTCGCCGTCCCGGTACCGTTGCATGCGCTCCGGCGGTGGCGCCGGGGATTCAATCAGGCGGCCGACCTCGCGGCGCACCTCGGCGTGCCGGTCGCGCACGCGCTCCGGCGCAGACGCCACACCGGCCGGCAGGTCGAGCTGTCGCGCGCCGCGCGGCTGAACGCGTTCGCCGACGCGTTCGCACTGGCGGGCGGCAGAGGCGGCCGCCCGGCCGCCGCCGTCCGCGCCCGCTCCGTGGTGCTCGTCGACGACGTGATCACCACCGGCGCGACGGTGGAGGCCTGCGCCGCGGTGCTCCGGAACGCCGGGGCGCGGGACGTGCGGGCACTCAGCGCGGCGCTGGCAGTCGCGGTTCGATCGCGGCCGCCATCTCCGCCGCGACGACGTCCGGATCCTGTTCCGCGTCGATGCGCACCCAGTCCGGCCGGGCGGCCTGACGGAGGTAGCTCTTCCGAACCCGCGTGAGCAGCGCGAGGTCGCGTTCGTACCGGTCGCGTCCGGCCGTCTTGCGGGCGGCGGCCGTCTCCGGTGCGACGTCGAGCAGGATCGTCAGCTCCGGCCGGGGCAGGGACACCTGGAGCGTTTCGAGCCAGCCCGGGTCGAGTCCCTGGGCCTCGCCGTAGGCGATCCCGGACGCGACGTAGCGGTCGAACAGCACGATCAGGCCGGCGGCCTGCCAGCGGTCGATGTCCGCCTTGCGCTCGAAGCGGTTCGCGACGTACAGCAACTGCATCGTTTCGGGACCGTAGTCCCGCTCGCCCTGCAACGACCGGGCGATCTCCTCGCCGAGAAAGGTACCGTAATCCGGGAACGACACGACCCGCGACTTGTACCCGGACGCCCGCAGCCTGTCCCGCAGGTGCTGCGCCTGCGTCGCCTTGCCGCTCTGGTCGAGCCCTTCAACGGCCACCAGCATCGCTCGCGCCTCGCTTCCCCATCCGTCTCGCCCTGCCCGGCGCCGCCCCGCCCGCAATGCCCGGCGCCGCCCCGCCCGCAATATATCGTCGCCGCGTCACGCCGCCGGCCGGGTTCGTGTCTTTCACCCGTCTCAGCCGGTTCCGCGCCGCTCCGCTCACGATTCGCACGCCAGCAGGTCGTCGACCGTCTGGCGGCGGCGGATCATCCGCCAGGCTCCCCCTTCGACGAGCGCCTCCGCCGGCAGCGCGCGGCGATTGTAGTTCGACGCCATCGCCGACCCGTAGGCTCCCGCGTCCCGCACCAGCAACCGGTCGCCGACCTCCGGCCGCGGCATCGACTGTCCCAGCCGGATCACGTCGGTCGTCTCGCAGATCGGCCCCACCACGTCGCACGTCACCTCCGGCCCGGAGCGCGCGGCCAGCCGCTCCAGACGGTGCCTGGCGCCGTACAGCGCCGGCCGCAGAAGCTCGCTCATGCCGGCGTCGAGCACCACGAAGTACCGGCCGTTGCGCCGCGGCTTGACGTCCACCACCGTCGCGATGAGCGCGCCGGCCGGCCCCACGATCCAGCGGCCCGGCTCGACGAGCAGCGTCAGTCCGGTCGGGGCCACCGCCTCGACCAGCGTCCGGGCGTACTCCGTGACCGCCGGCGTCGGACTTCCGTCGTACGAGATCCCGAGTCCGCCGCCGAGATCGACGTGCTCGAGCGGCACGCCGTCCGCGCGCAGCGCCTGCGCGAAGCGCGCGATCGTCGAGGCGGTCCGGGCCACCGCGTCCAGCGTCGTCAACTGGGAGCCCACGTGCGCATGGACACCGACCAGATGCAGACCGCGCCGGCCGGCCGCGTCGCGGCACACGGCGCCCGCCTCGTCGATCGGCACCCCGAACTTGTGCTCGGAACCGCCGGTCACGATGCCGGGATGGCTGTCGGCTTCGACGCCCGGATTGATCCGCACGGCCACCCGCGCCCGCCCGCCCCGCGCCGCCGCGATGCGGTCGATGCGCGCCAGTTCGCCGGCGGATTCGGCGTTGATCGCGCCGACGCCGATCCGTACCGCGTCCTCGAGCTCGGGCGCGGTCTTGCCGACGCCGGTGAAGACGACGTCGCGGGGGGCGACGCCCGCCCGCAACGCCACCGCGATCTCGCCGCCGGAGTTGGCGTCCACGGCGCTGCCCGCCGAGTGCAGCAGGCGCACGATGCCGAGGGTCGAATTCGCCTTGAGCGCATAGTGCACGCGATGGGGATACGCGCCGAGCGCGGCGTCCAGCGCCCGGTAGCGCTCGACGATGGAGGCGGCGCTGTAGACGTACAGGGGCGTGCCCTCGGCGGCCGCCAGGGCCGCGAGCGCGACCCCGTCGCAGGTCGCCTCGGGCGGGGAGAACGTGAATGCGGCCATGAGGAACCGTGACCAGCGGCGCATTGTACGCGGGGGCGCCGGCCCTGTCGAACCGGCCGCCGCCGGCCGGGGGTGCACGTCAGATTTGTGAGGGGAGTTCGAGTCCGTCATGGCCGATGTGCGCAAGGTGGTCGACTTCGACACGGCCGCGCAGTTCCGGGCCACCAGCCGCGCCGTGCTCGATCTGTCCACCCGCATCCCGATGGCCGCCGCGGGCCTGGGCGAGATCATGGATGGTCGTCATTGATCGCGCCGGCGACGACGGGCTACGATGCCGGCATGGACACGTTGCTCGGCCTTGCGCCGGTCGCTGCTCTGCTCGCGGCGTTCGCATATTGGATCGACCGGCAGAACGGCAAGCGCATCGACGATCTGGCGGCGGCGAACCGGGAAGCCCATGCGCTCATCGGCAAGCGCATCGACGATCTGCGCGGCGATGTCGGCAAGCTGCACGCCCTGCTGCTGGCCATCGTCCCGCGGGCGGCGGCCGTCAATGCGCTCGAACGTCGCCCGAAGTAGCACCTGAGCGTTCGGGCCGCCGCCTGAGCGGGTACCATGCGTGGCGGCGGCGGGGTGGAGTTGCCCCGCGACCCGGCCCCCGTTCAGGCTCATTTGTCGTTGGAGGAGACTCGCCCGGCCGGCCGGCGGCGGAACTCGACTATACTGACTTCGTCGACGTGCTTCGCACCGTCCTGCACGACCTGTTTCCCAACGGGGCCCGGGGCCGGCTTGCCGGCGTCGGAGAGCAGCTCGCCCACCTGTTTCCCGACGGGGCCCGGGGCCGGCCCGCCGGCGTCGGAGGCCAGGCCGCCCGCATGTTCCCCGCGCGACGCCGGCAGGGGGGATCGCCGCGATGACCTACTGCGTGGCGATGAACGTCGAAGAGGGCATCGTCGGCCTGTCCGACACCCTCATCACGTCGGGCCGCGAGACGACGACCCTGCGGAAGGCGACGGTCTATTCGCCGCCGCGGGGCACCTTCTTCGTCATGACGTCCGGCCTGCGGTCGTTGCGGGACAAGACCCTCACCTACTTCGAGGATCGGCTGGCCGAGCGCGCCAGCCGCGACGAGCCGCTCGAGCGGCTCTACCAGGCGGTCAACCTGCTGGCCGAGCAGGTGCGGACGGTGGCCCGCGAGGACAAGGCGGCGCTGCGCGAGAGCGGCATGAGCTTCAACATCCACGCCCTCGTCGGGGGGCAGATGGAGCGCGACGCGCGGCACAAGCTGTACCTGCTGTATCCGGAAGGCAACTGGGTGGACACCGGCCGCCTGACGCCCTATCACGTGATCGGCTCGACCGGCTACGGCAAGCCGATCATCGACCGCGCGCTCAAGGTCGGGGATTCGTTGCGGCACGCCTTCAAGGTCGCCTGCCTCTCCTTCGACTCGACCCGGATCAGCGCCGCGGACGTCGACTTCCCGATTGACGTGATGCTGTACCGGCGCAACTCCTTCCGGATCATCGAGCGCCGCTTCGAGAAGCAGGATCTGGAGCCGCTGTCGCGCTGGTGGGACGAGCGCATCCGGCGCGCGATCGAGGAAACGCCGGGCGAGTGGTTCGACCGCGCCTGCGACGAGATCGAGGCCGCCCCGCCTGCGCCGGTCTCCACCGTCTCGTGAGGATCACGATCCGCCACCGGACGTCGTACGCCTTCGACGCGCCGGTCTGGCTGGAGCCGCACGTCATCCGGTTGCGCCCGCGGGCCGACGGCTCGCTCCGGCTCGTCGAATTCGCGCTGGCGATCGATCCCGAGCCGGCGGTGCGCGCCGACAACCTCGACCCGGAGGGCAACGTCGTCACCCGCGCGTGGTTCGATGGCCGGTGGCCGCGGCTGACGCTGCGCACCCGCGCCGTCGTCGACACGCTCCGCGCCGACCCGTTCCACTTCCTCGTCACGGAACCGGAACGGCGGCTGCCCTGCGACTACGCGCCCGCACTCCGCGCGCGGCTCGCGTTGTACCGGCGTCCGCCGGACACCGCGCACCCCGCGGTGCGCGCGCTGGCCCGCGCCGCCGCCGCCGACGCGGAGCACCACCCGGCGCGCTTCCCGCTGGCCCTGGCGCGGCGCATCCACGAGCGGTTCACGCTGAAGGCGCGCCGGGAAGGCCCCCCGCACCCGCCCGAAGAGACGCTCGCGGCGGGACGCGGCGCCTGCCGCGACCTGGCGGTGCTCTTCGTCGCCGGCTGCCAGACCGTGGGACTCGCGGCGCGCTTCGCCAGCGGCTACGCCCACGCCGACGCGCAGGACGCGGCCGATCTCCACGCCTGGGGCGAAGTCTTCCTGCCCGGCGGAGGCTGGCGCGGCTACGACCCCGGCCTGGGTCTCGCCGTGGCCGACCGCCACGTTACCGTCGCCGCCGCCGCCGACCCCCGCGACGCCGCCCCGGTCACCGGCTCGTTCCGGGGCGACGGCGTGACCGCGACCCTCGCCGCGCAGATCGAGCTGCAAGCGGCCGGCGAGTCCCGAGCCGCGCCCGCGGCGAGCGCCTGAAAATAGAGAAGGGTTCGCGCCCGAAGCCGCGAAGCGCCTGAAAAGAGAAGGATTCGCACCCGAAGCCGCGAGAGCGGCGAGCGCCTGCATGCGAAAGTTGTGGCTGGGAGGCAGGGATTCGAACCCCGATTCCACGGTCCAGAGCCGCGTGTCCTACCGTTGAACGACCTCCCAGCAAGAAGGCGCGGCAGGCAGAAGAACAGTATACCAGCGGTCACGCTACCCGTCGCAACCGACCGCCACGGCGAGCGCGCGGCACACCTCGTGCATCTCCCGCGGCCCGAGCCGCCCGAGGCGGCGCTCGAGGCGCGCACGTTCCACGGTCTGCACGTGGTCGAGGTTGACGACCGACTCGTGCCGCAGGCCGTGTTCGACTCCGACCGCCACCTCGCTCGGCGCCCCGCGGGCGGTCGACGTGATCGGTGCGACCATCACCGTGCGAAGCAGCGGGATGACTTCCCGCCGCGTGAGCACGACGACCGGCCGGCGCTTGTCCGGGGCGGCGAACCGGTAGGTCCAGACGTCGCCCCGGTTCACGGTTCGGGCCATGCTCCTTCGTGCTCCCAGCCCGCGAAATCGTCGTCGAGGCCCCGGCCGCGCCCGTAGGCGCGCACGTAGGCATCCGCCACGCGGCGTTTGCGCCGGCGCTCGAGGTATTCCGCCGCGGCGCGCCGGAGGACGGCGGACCGCCCGACGCGCCGGACCTCGTCGTCGTCGTCGAGACGCTGCAGCAGACGCTCGTCCAGCATGACCTGTACGGCTTTCATGCGCATAGATTATCAACGTACAATATGGCGTGCCGGTGCGCGGCGGCCTCGTCCGGTCCGGCGACCCGCCCCGGTTCGCCCTCTCCCGCGGGCTGTTCCTGCGCCTGCTCGGCGGCGTCTACTTCGTGGCGTTCGCCTCGCTCGCGCCGCAGCTCCCCGGTCTGATCGGATCGGACGGCCTGCTTCCCGCCGCGGACTACCTCGAACGGGCGTACGACCTGTGGGGCGCCGAGGCCTACGCGCGGCTTCCGACCCTGCTCTGGGTCCGGCCGGGCGACGCGCTGCTGACGGGGCTGTGCTGGCTCGGGATCGCGCTGTCCGCGGCCGCGCTGGCCGGCATCGCCCCGATCGCGGTCTTCGCGGCGCTGTGGGGCCTGTACCTGTCGCTCGCGGTCGCCGGTCAGGACTTCCTGCTCTTCCAGTGGGACCTGCTGCTGCTGGAGACCGGCGTGCTGGCCGTGCTCTACGCGCCGCGGGGCTGGTGGCCGCCGCTGGAGACCCGGCGTCCGCCGAGCGCCGCGGCGCGCTGGCTGGTCTGGAGCCTGGCGTTCAAGCTGACTTTCCTGTCCGGGGTCACCAAGCTGCTGAGCGGCGACGAGACGTGGCGGAGCCTGACCGCGCTCCGCTACCACTACGAGACGCAGCCCCTCCCGACCTGGCTGGGCTGGTACGCGCACAACGCCCCGGACTGGTTCGGCGCCGCCTCGGTCGGGGTGATGTTCTTCGTCGAGCTCGCCGTGCCGTTCGTCGTCTTCGTACCGCCTCGCTTCCGGGCCGCGCGGACGGCCGGCTGCGCGTTGCTCTGCCTGCTGCAGGCGCTGATCGCGGCCACCGGCAACTACGGCTTCTTCAACCTGCTGGCGGTGGCGCTCTACGTCTCCCTGCTCGACGACGCGGTCATCGGCCGCGTGCTGCGCCGGCCGCGGGCGACGCCCGGAACCGCGCAGCCCGCTACGCCCCGGCCCCGGGCGCGGCGCGCGGCCATGGCGGCGCTGGTCATGATCGTGGCGGTCCCGAGCGCGTTGACGTTCGTGCGGGAAATACGCCGCCCGGCACCGATGCCGGGCTGGTCCGAGGCTCTGCTCGGGGCGGTGGCCCCGTTGCGTTCCGTCAACGGCTACGGCCTGTTCCGCGTGATGACGACCGAACGGCCGGAGATCGTCGTCGAGGGGTCCGCCGACGGCGTGACCTGGATCGAGTACCCGTTCCCCTGGAAGGCGGGCGATCGCGCGCGGGCGCCCGCCTTCGTGCAGCCGCACATGCCGCGTCTCGACTGGCAGATGTGGTTCGCGGCGCTCGATCCGCAACGCCACGCCCACTGGCTGTTCGCCCTCGTCGACGGCCTGCTCGAGAACGATCCGGCCGCGCTCGGCCTGCTGGACGGCAATCCCTTCCCCGGCGAGCCACCCCGCTTCATCCGTCTGGCGCTCTACCGCTACCGGTTCACGACGCCCGGGGAAGGGTCCGGCGGGGACTGGTGGGCGCGCGAGCTGACCGGCTACCTCACCGGGCCGGTCAGCGCGCGCCGCCGACCCGGAACTTCTGGCGGCCGGCGATTTCGGCCAGCGCCCGCCGCTCAGCGCGCGCCGCCGACCCGGAACTTCTGGCGGCCGGCGATTTCGGCCAGCGCCCGCCGCGCGTAGCCTGCCGTCTCCGGGTGCGGATCGGCGTCCAGCGCCGCGACCAGGTGCTGGTAGGCGGCGGTCGGCTGGTTGCGCGCGTGGAGCTGCACCAGCCCCGCGCCCAGATGCGCCTCGGCGGCGTACGGACCGAGCGGATAGTCGCGCAGATGCCGCTGGTAGACCACCAGCGCCGCGTCGGGATGCCCGTTGTTGGCCAGCCAGCGCCCGAAGTTGATGGAGTCGGCCGGCATCAGCAGCCGCGCCGTGCGCGCCGCGCTCAGGCGGAAGTACGCGGCGGCGGCCTGCGCGTGCGCGCCGGCGGCGATCGACTGCCGGATCCCGCGCACCGACGACGGGTCCGCGTCGAACGCGGGAGCCGCCGGGTCCGGCTCCGGCTCGAAATCCGCCGGCCGGCGCCGCACCTCGCGCCGGCCGCTCCACCAGGCGTACGCCAGCCCCCCGACGAAGCCGCCGATGTGCGCGCCGTAGGCCACGCCGCCCCCGCCGGCGCCGCGGGTCACCAGGAACGGGAGCAGGTTGTCGACGATCAGGTACATCCCCAGCACCAGCCGCGCCGGGGCGTAGACGACCTGCATGAAGATCGGGAACAGCATGATCCACAGCCGCACCCGGTTTCTCGGGAACCAGATGAAGTAGAACCCGAGCACGCCGGAGATGGCGCCCGACGCGCCGACCATCGGCAGGACGGACTCGAAGTCGAGCACGGCGTGGGACAGGGTGGCCAGCATGCCGGTGCCGAGATACGCCGCCAGGTACCGCGCCGGTCCGAGCCGGTGCTCGACGTTGTCGCCGTAGATCCAGAGGAACAGCATGTTGCCGGCCAGATGCATGAACCCGCCGTGGAGGAACATCGACGTCAGCAGCGCCAGCACGTCCGGATCGGCCGGCCGGAACCCGTACGAGAAGACGACCAGGTCGTAGGCCGAGACCTGCAGCAGCAGTCTCTCCAGCGCCATCCGCCCGCCCAGCTCCGGGCCGACGGCGCGCAGATACTCCACGAGAGCCGGATCGTCGAAGGCGGGGCGGACCGCGCCGAGCGGCAGCGTCACGAACAGGAACACCGCGACGTTGACGCCGATCAGGGCATAGGTGACGACCGGGACGCCGCGGGGATTCGGCTCGTCGCCGAGCGGAAGGAACATGGATCAGCCCGCCGGGGCGCCGGGAAGCAATGCGTCCAGGGTCTCCAGCCGCCGCGCGAGCTCGTCGCGGACCGCCCGGAACCGGTCGATCCGCGCCGCGTCCGACCCGCCCGCGCCGGCCGGATCCGGCAACGGCCAGCGCAGGCGCCGCACCGTCCCCGGAAACGCCGGGCAGACCTCCTCGGCGCACAGCGTCACGACGACGTCGACCCACTCCGGATCGATCGCGTCCACGCTCGTGGACCGGTGTCCGCTGACGTCGATCCCGATCTCGTCCAGCGCGGCGATTGCGAGCGGATGGACCGCGGCCGGTGCCGATCCGGCGCTGGCGACGCGGACGCGGCCGCCGAACCGCGCCCGCGCCAGCCCCTCGGCCATCTGGCTGCGCGCGGAGTTCGCGACGCAGAGGAAGAGCAGCCCCCGCATCGTTGTACGCTATCACGTGGAGGCGCACATGACGCGGCGATTCGTTCCGTCCATCCCGGTTCTGCTGCTTTGCGTCGCCTGCGGCGACGGCGGGGGCGCGGCCTCGCCCGCCGCGCCGAGCGTCGGGCTCGCCGTGGCGTTCAGCATCCGGGATCTGACCCCGGGAACGGGACCGGAAGCGATGAACGGCGACACGCTCGCCGTGAACTACACCGGCTGGCTCTACGACCCGAACGCGGCGGAGAACAAGGGCAGGCGGTTCGATTCCGGAAACTTCTCGTTCGCGCTCGGCGCCGGGCAGGTCATCGCCGGCTGGGACCGGGGGCTGCTCGGCATGCGCGTCGGCGGCCGGCGGCGCATCGTCGTTCCCCCCGCTCTCGGCTACGGAGCGGCCGGCCGTCCGCCCGCGATTCCCGGCAACGCGACCCTGCTCTTCGAGGTCGAGCTGCTCGGCATCGAGTGACCGGCGTCGCGCCCGGCCGACGCCGAGACCCGCGTGGCCGCCAATTCCCGGCAACGCGACCCTGCTCTTCGAGGTCGAGCTGCTCGGCATCGACTGACGGACGCCGCGCCCGGCCGACGCCGAGACCCGCGTGGCCGCCGTCGAGCGGCTCCAGGGGCCGTTCCGCGCTCGGCGCCGGCTCAGCCGAAAATCCGGGCTGCGTCCGGGTTGAAGTGAAGGCCGTTCCGCGCGCCGCGCCGGCTCAGCCGAAACCCAGGCTGCGTCCGGGTTGAAGTGAAGGCCGTTCCGCGCGCCGCGCCGGCTCAGCGCACGTGCGCGCGGATCTGGTGGTTGATCCGGTGGATGCGGCGCCGCAACGCCTTCACCCGCGCGCGGTCTCCCGTTTCCAGCGCCGACCGCTTCTCGGTCTTGAGCGCCCGCAGCTTCTTCTTGGCGGCGCGCTTGTCGAACCCGCCGACCACGTGATGGTGCTCGTGCGCGTCGATCCCGAGCGCCGTGCAGAGCCCCGGCAGCAGGTGCTCCTTGTTGAGCTGCGAAAAGCCCTTCACCGCCTCGTGATCGAGGCCCCGCGCGATCTCGCGCAGGTCGGCGATGGTCTTGTGCTTCAGCTCCTCGTAGGTGTGGTCCGCCATGCATCCTCCCGTTGCACGCCCCCAATCCCCGGCGGGCGCGCACGAACAAGCCGTCCCGGCATTTCGGCGCGCCGCTCACTCCGCCAGCGGGGCACGCACGAACAAGCCGTTCCCGGCGCGCGCCGCCCGCTACTCGGCCGGCAGGGCGAACACGAACAGGCCGTTCCCGGCGTTCGGACGCCGCTTCTCGGGGATCAGCTCGGCCGGCATCGTCGTCCAGCTCCCGCCGCCGATGCCGGTCCCGATCGCGACGTACTGCCGGCCGCCGACGGCGTAGGTGACCGGAAACCCCTGGACGGAGGTCGGCAGGCGGGTCTCCCAGAGCTCCTCGCCGGTCCGCACGTCGTAGGCGTAGGCCCGCCGGTCGTAGGTGCCGACGAACGCGAGACCGCCGGCCGTGGTCAGCGCCGCCGAGATGTACGGCGTCCGCTTCCGATGCGACCAGAGGATCTCGCCGCTCACGTGCAGCGCGACGAACTCGCCCATGTTCCCGCCGCTGTCCGGGTGCAGGAAGTTCTCGCGGAACACCATGCCGGCGCCGCCGCCCCCTTCGCGGAATTCGACCTCGCCGTAGATCGTCCGCTGGCAGTTGAGCGTCAGCGGAACGTAGAACGCCTCGGTCTCGGGGCTGTAGGCCATCGCGCGCCAGCTCTTGAGGCCGGAATGGCTCGGACAGAACGACAGCTCTTCGTTCAGCACCGGCATCATGCCGGGCCGGAACGACATGCGCCCGGTTTCGGGATCGACGTCGACGATGTTCTGGTAGCCGAGGTCGGTGGCGTTGAGGAACTGTCCGGTCTCGCGGTCGAGCTGCCACAGGATGCCGAGCTTGCCCATCGTGAAGACCGACGGCCGGCCGTCGACCTCGACGAGGATCCGCTCGAACGTCTCGTCCATGTCGTGCGACTCGCCCGGCAGATGCTGGAAGTACCAGCGCATCTCGCCGGTGGCGGGGTCGAGGGCGAGGGTCGAGCTGGTGTAGAGCGCCTCGGCGTCGGTGCGGCGGCTCACCTGGGCCCACGGCTTGGCCTGCGCCACCCCCCAGTAGGTGAGGCCGAGGTCCGGATCGTAGCTGCCGGCGATCCAGGCGTCGCCGCCGCCGCGGAACATCATCGGCAGATCGCCCCAGGTGTCGCCGCCCGGCTCGCCCGGCCGGGCCACCGTCGACGTCCGCCACAGCTCGCGCCCGGTGTCGGCGTCGTGCCCGGTGATGAAGCAGCCCTCCTCCCAGAACCGCAGGCAGCCGGCCATGCCGGAGATCACCACGCCCTGCGCCACCAGCGCGCCGCTGCTGTAGAAGTAGCCCTTGGAGGAGTCGGCGACCTCGGTCTCCCAGACCACCTCGCCGGTGCGCGCATCGAGCGCCACGACGTTCGCGTCGGCGGTGTTCAGGATGATCCGGTCCTGGTGGATCGCGATGCTGCGATTCGGCCGGCCGCGGCCCCGCGCGGTCGGAAACTGCCGGCGATACTCCCACAGCAGGTCGCCGGTGGCGGCGTCGAGCGCCTGCACGACGTTGCCGGGACTGGCCAGGAACATCACCCCGTCGTGCACGATCGGCGTGGTCTGCTGCGACCCGGCCTCCATCGCCCAGGACCAGACCAGACGGAGATCGCCGACGTTGCCGCGGGTGATCTGCTCCAGCGGGCTGTAGCCCCATCCGTCCTGCGTCCGGCGCCAGTTCAGCCAACTCTCCGGCGGCGGGTCGGCCAGCAGCGCGTCGGTGACCGGACGGACGGCGGGCGCCTGACCGGCCGCCGGCGCGGCGAGGGCGAGAACGGCGAGCGAGACGATCACAACGAGACGGGTCATCGTGGACTCCCTTTGGGGAAACCGGCCCGGAAAGCGGGCAACGGCACGATATCACGGACCGTGCCGCCGGACGCCCGTCCGTGGTCAAGTCAAGCCTGGTCGCGACGATCTCGTTCGTCCTGCCGCCCGCGCAGATATGCCACGTCCGCCGCAACCTTCGCCACGTCCGCCGCAACCTTCGTCACGGTCGCAGCCAGTTGCGCGATGGCCGCGCGCAGTTCGGCGTGAGCCGTCTCGTTGCGCGTCTCGTAGTGAGCCTGGATACGCCAGACGCCGAGCAGCACGCCGGCGCCGGCGATGACGGTTCCGATCAGCTCCGGGGTCATGCTGCCGCTCCTGCGCGTCGAGTCACGGCTCGACCTCGGCGCGCTCCCACCAGACGCTGCCGAAGTTGACGAACGGGCCGCCGTCGGTCGAGATCCGGGTCCGGACCTGGTAGGCGAACGGCGACGTCACGTAGGTCCGGCCGCGCAGCCGGATGCCGGACTCCCCGCGCGTGATCGGCGCCGCCTCCCAGTGGTGCGAGAAATACCCGCCGGGGTCGCCGCCGACCCGGCCCAGCTTCACCAGGCGGAAGCCGCGGCTGTCGTCCTCGATGCGCACCAGGTAGCGGGCGCGGCGGTCGTAGACCATGAGCGCTTCGATGGTCACCGGCTCGTCGTCGACCGCCGCTTCGATCGTGCTCTCGTAGGCGCACCCGCCCACGTGGCGGACGGTCTCCGTGCCGGTGAAATGGCCGGCCGGCGCCAGCGGCGACTCCGGCAACACCCCCTCGATGCGCCAGACGCCGACCAGGTAATGCGGGTCGAACGGCGCGGGGTCGTCCCCTCCGCCGTCGCGCTCGACGCCGACGGTCGGCCGCCGCAACGCGTTCAGCGCGTCGATCAGCTCCAGCTCCTGCTGCGACAGGCACTGATCCGGCGTCAGCGTCTCGCCCGCCCGCAGCCTGACGAGCGGCTCCGCTTCGATCTGCTCCCGCGTCTGCGCCGCGAGCGGCGCGGACGACAGCACGAAGAGCGCGGCGCATGCAGCCAGCCTGGTCATTTTTCGAGCGACAGGCGGACCCGCGGATAGACGGCGCGGTGGAGTCGGGGCGCATGCAACCAGCCTGGTCATTTTTCGAGCGACTCCTGCTCGCCGCAGGTTTCGGCCAGCCCGACGACCGCCAACAGATTGATCCGCGCGCCCTCGTCCGCCTCGATCAGCAGCCCCTTCACCAGCACGGTGCGGCCCGCCCGCAGCTCGCCGGTGGCGTTGACCTGCTCCGGGGTCGTGAACGACGCCCGGTCGAACGAGCGCAGCAAGGCCTCTGCGCCGAGGAAATCGGCCACGCCGACTAGCGCGAACTCCCGCTCGCCCGGCGCTTGCGTCCTCGCTTCGTCCACCTGGACGCTGTTGAACACGCCGGCGCGCGTCACGGCCGGTTCGGCGGCGCGCGCCAGCCACCACTCCGGGTCCCCGGCGCGGCGCTCCACGCAGCCGACCGTCCGCACGATTTCGACCGCCGGTTTCGCCGCCACCCGCTGGCCGAGCGCGGGAACCGGCGCCGCCTGGACGGCAACGGCCGCCACCAGGACCGGAATCCTCCAACAGGACATGTTTCGATCTCCCCACCCGCTGCACCGGCCGGGGACGAAAGCTGCTGCGCCGTCAGCCCCTCCCGGCCGGGTCTCACCGATCTCCCACACCGGGCGCGCGGGACAAAGCTGCTACGCCGCCAGCCCCTCCCGGCCGGATTTCGCCGATCTCCACCCGGGCGCGCGGGACAACTGACCGGGCGCCCCATCCCCCGCCGCGCGCCGACCCCGCCGCCTCGTGTCGTCCGCCGCGCCGGCCGGGACGAAAAAGGGCCGGCGCGTTGCGGCGCGCGGCCCTTCCCGAAATCCCGACCGGGCGCCAAACGGCGTCAGTTCTGGCCCTGCGTCCGGTCCGCCGCGGCGTCCTCGTCCAGGGTGTACTTGACGTTGGCGAGGAACATGTCGTCCCAGCTCTGCTCAGACCAGTAGACCTCCTTGTGCGGAGCCGGGTTCAGGCGGTTGGCCCGCGAGTTGTCGTAGCGGGCGATCGCCTTGACCGTGCTGCCCGCCGGAACCCGGATCGGCTCGGCGAGCTCGTATTCGAACTGCCAGTCGAAGCTGTAGTTCGGCACCCGCAACAGGATCTCCTCGCGGCCGTCCGGATAGGTCAGCACGTAGGTGACGTCCTTGCCGCGCACGTGCATGTGCAGGAACAGGCTCTGCAGGAGGGCGTCGTTCTGGAACGCGCCGATGCCGGTGACCGTCCAGTTCGGATCGTTCGGCGGGATCGGCGCCAGCAGCGGGTTCAGCCCCTGCCCGGCCTGCCGCTCGCGCGCGGCGGCCCGGCGCTCCGCGGGGGTGAGGGGCGGCGGCGCCACGAGCTGCTCGTTCTCGGAGGTGTACTCGCGCAGCGAAAGCGTCCGTTCGTACTTGGCGCCCGGATCCTTCGCGAACCAAGCGCCGATCGAGGGCCGGGCCGTCTCGGGCCGCCCGGTGGCCTGGTAGTGGAGGTTCCAGATGATGTAGTCGAACAGGTCGCCCCGCACTTCGCGGACCTGCCCCTCGCGCACCACGTTGGCCCCCACGCCGGGGATGTACGGACCGAAGCCGGCGCGGGCCCGGGCGCGCTCCGCCGCGTCCGGCGTGCCCGGTTCGGGACGGTTCTCCCGCAACGCCTTCCGTTCGGCCGCGACCGCGTCCGGATCGGCGTCGGGATCCTCCACCGGCACGTAGTCGACGAGCGGCCCGCCGGGCCACGCCGGCCCGCGGCCGAGCTGCATGCCCGGCGGCATGTTGACCAGACCGGTCGTGATGTGGTGCGTCGCCGCGTAGTTGCCGGGCCGCACCTCCGTCGCCGACACCTGCATGACGTCGTCGAAGGGCAGCGGGGTGTACAGGTTGAAGTTCGGCGTTTCGCCCTCGGCGTCGATCCGCCACGCGATCGGGAATTCGATCACGTAGTCCGGATCCAGGCCATCGGGATGGCTCCAGCCCGCCGCCGAGAAGTCGGGCGGCTCGGGGGCCGGCCCGGCGCCCTCCGGCGCGCCGCCGTCGACCCAGGCGGCGATCGCCTCGATCTCCTCTTCGCGCAGGCTGATGTCGTTGGAGAACTCGCCGAACCGCGGGTCCGCGAACCACGGCGGCATCTCGCGCGCGACGACCTTGGCCTTGATGGCCCGCGCCCACGGCCGCGCGTCGCGGTACGAAAGCAGCGGCATCGGCGCCACCTGGTTCGGCCGGTGGCAGCTCGCGCAGTTGTCGAGCAGGATCTCCCCGACGTGCCCGTTCCAGGTGGGCGTCCCTTCCGCCGCCACCGCGGGGGCGGATGCGAGCGACAGTGCGATCACGACGCCGGCGGACGGTGCGACCCATCGCGTCATCGATCTGACCTCCAACGGTGTTGCCGATTCCCGGCGCGCCGCCCCCGCCGCATCGCGGGAGCGGAACGCCGACGGTAGCCGTCCCTGATGGTAGCGTCTTCCGCGCGGCGGTTCAATCGCCGATCCGCGCCGGGGCGCCGCACGCCGCCCCGGCGCGGCCGGGCACGGCGCCGTGTGGACGATCGCATCGTGTGGCTGGTCGAAGGGGTCGAGCCGCACGCCGCCCGGCGCGGCCGGATACGGCGCCGTGTCTGCCGGCATGGCCCGTGACGACCAGCGGGTCGAGCCGAGGCCGCGGGCGGCTTCGCGATGCCGCCCGCGGCGGGCGAGGCGGTCGAGCGGCGTCGGCTACGCAGGCGCTTTGCGCGCGGCGGGAAGTGGGGTATCGTAAGGAAGGGTGGTCCGGTTCCTGGAGTTCCGGCGCGCGCTCCCACCGGGTACGGTGAGGTGGCCGAGAGGCTGAAGGCGGCGGTTTGCTAAACCGTTGAAGGGGCATCAACCTCTTCCCAGGGTTCGAATCCCTGCCTCACCGCCACAACTTCGCTTTGCGCTTTTTCGCTTGCCGGCGGCGAGGCAGCAAGGCAGGCGCTACGCCGCCGGCGAGGGAGCAACGCGATCCTGGTGCGTCGGGCAATCCGGCGGCCCAGGCACGGAAGCGGGCAATTTCCTCGAAGCCGTCGCGTTGCCGGGATGATTCGCTTCGCCGCGCGCGACGGGGGGCGGCGCGGCGCAGGAGGCTCGAATCGCAATGAAACCAATCCATGCGGCATTGCGAACGTCCGAATCATCCAGGCCGGCGCGGCGCAGGAGGCTCGAATCGCAATGAAACGTTGGTGCGCAACCGCTGCCGCGGTGCTGATCGGAGCCGCTTCGCCCGCCTTCGCGCAGACCGCGGCGGGGTTCTATTTCGGCACCGGCCTGGGCGTCAACTTCGCGACGGGGATGGAGCTCGACGGGGTCGGGTACGACGGCCCGAGCGACTGCGACGAGTACGTCAACCCGCTGGCGCCCGGGGATCCGGACTGCGCGAATCCGGGCACGAGTGTCTGGGGGAGCGCAGTGGGGAGCGCCAGGGGGCTGCTGGCCGGCGCGGTGCTGGGCTACCGGCTGCCGGATACCGGGTTCCGCGTGGAGGTCGAGTACTTCTACCGGGAGTCGGCGTTCAACGAGACCGCGGCGGTCACCGCGGCGGGCGGCGCCACGCTCGCCAAGCTCGGCGGCGAACTGCAGCGGGCGGAGGACCGGATCGGCAGCGTCACGTCGAACAACCTGTTCGGCAACGCCTACTACGACTTTTCCGGGGGCGGCTCGACGACCCCGTACGTCGGATTCGGGTTCGGCGTCGGCGTCACCGAAATGGACTACGTCAGCCTGTGGGCGCGCAACTTCGACCCGGACGCCATCACCACCGGCGCCGGGCGTCCCAACGCGGAGGAGATCCGCCGGAACCTCGCCGGCTCCACCAGCGTCGCGCGGGTCGATCTGGGCGACACGCTGTTCGGCTACCAGGTGCTGGCCGGCGTGCGCTACGCGCTCTCGGATTCCGTCGCCCTGGACTTCAAGGGCCGCTGGGTCGGCTACGGCGCGTTCGGTGACGACGGGATCGTGTGGGACCCGCTCCGCAGCCATCCGCCCGCCCGGCGGCGGGACGGCAGCCAGCCGGTGTCGGGCGGCATCGAGACCGGCGACATGCGGCTGTTCGGCATCAGCGCGAGCCTCGCGTACAGCTTCTAGCCGTCCCGCGGCCGATGGTGGAGGTCTACAAGGAGAGGGCGCGGGCCAAGAAGAGAGAGATCAGGCCGAAACCGGACCTGATCGGCAGGTGGCTGTTCAAGGGCCGCGGGCTGGCGGTGGCGGTGGAGCGACGCGAGGCCCTCAAGGTGCTCGCGTACTTCCGCCGGGGCGATCCGCGCTGAGTGTTCCCGGCCGCCGGTGGCGCCCCCAAACCACCCGTCCGTGTTATGGCCACAAGCGGGCCGCCAGGTCGAGGTCGGCTGTGATTACCTGGTTTGAACGGCCGGGAACAAGATCAGCATATCAAAATTGGGGCCAAAACCGATCCCGCGGGCGCGGTAACGTTCAGGGCATGACGAAACACGGCAGGCCGACCGGGACCTGCACCGGCATGCGCGGCCGGCCCCGTTACTGCTCCGCCTCCTCGGCGCGGGCGCCGCTCAGGATGTTCAGCAGACCGTAGTTCCCTTCGTGGCAGGCGTACTCGAACATCGGCTCGTCGTTGCGGCGCATCGGGACCGCCACGGTGAAGGGCCGCGTGAAGATCGCCGGATCGTCGACGGTGTACTCGTAGAGGAGCGTGTCCTCGTCGACGCGGGTGAAGCGCTCGGTCAACGTGACGGTCAGGCCGGTGCCGATGGCCTGCATCGCCGACGGATCGAAGCTGCCGGTGAGTTCGCTCAGGTTCGTGGTCTCGACGACGAGGGTGTCGCCTTCCCAGCGCCCGCGCGAGTCGCCCATCCACTGCCGCACGCTCTCCGGCAGGTGCGGGCGGCCGTCGAGCGGAATGATCCGCGCGTCGTGCACCATCTCGTTGAGGATGACGACGTGGCCGCGGGTCTGGAAGAGCTGCATGTTGTTGTTGTAGCCGCTCGGCATCATCGGCGGGCCGCTGTTGAAGCCGACCAGGCAGCGCTCGGCCAGACCGCGGTCCTCCGGGTCGTCGGCGCCGGTGCCGGCGCTCCGGACGCGGACGGGACGTTCGATCGGCAGATCCTCGGCGAGCGAACCGATCTGGCGCAGGCGCTCGCCCTCGGGCGTCAGCGGCGGCAGCCGGCCGTCGGGCGGATCGATGACGAGCGACGTCCGGCGGTCTTCGATGACGTTGGTGCCGTAGTCGAGCCAGAAGTCGTTGTAACCACCCACCCGGCGGCCGCGTTCGGCGCCGGTGCCGCCCGCCGGGAGCGGTTCGGTCCGCACCTCGCTCGGCTCGAGCAGGGCCGCGCGACGCGCGTCGGCGGCCGCCTCGGCCGCGGCCGCCTCTTCCTCGGTGAGGAAGGCCCGTTCCTGATCCTCCGGCCGCTGCAGCGGCGTCATCGTCCGGAAGTCCCAGACCCCCTGCAGGTCCGGCTGACCGTCCGGCGTCCGCAACGCCGTCTGGCCGGCGGCCGCCGTCGCGAACGCCATCGGAACCACCGCCGCGAGCGCCGCCGCGCGAAGTCTCGTCCGCATGTCGAAGCACCTCCTCGCCGAGCCGGTGGGCCTGCGCAGCCCGGCGGCGTCGGCGCAACGTTTCCATGGTACCACCGGCGTCGAAACGGTGATCCACCGACGCCACCTGGTCCGGTCGTAGATGGCGCGGGCGAGCGCGCCGACATCGAGTGATCCACCGACTCCACCGACACCGACGATCTGGTCGGCCGGGACTGCTACGATGGTGGCCGCACTTCGTACCTGGCCACACGGAGGTACACCATGCGCGCTCCGCACGCCGGTCTCCTCGCCGCCGCCGTCGTCCTCGGCCTCTCGGCCGCCCGGCCCGCCGCCGCGCAGTACGGCGCCGTCGACGGCGAATGGCGCAGCTACGGCGGAGACAACGGCAGCACCAAGTACTCCCCGCTGGACCAGATCGACGCGGGCAACTTCGACGATCTGCGCATCGCGTGGCGCTGGCGGTCCGTGGACGGCGACGTCGACCTCGAGGCGTTGCGGGAGAGCGAGGACGACCGGCCGATCTCGATCCGCGGACTGCAGGCGACGCCGCTGATGATCGACGGCGTGCTGTACCTGACCACCGCGCTCTATCAGGCGGCGGCGGTCGACGCCGGCACCGGCGAAACCCTGTGGACGCACGATCCGCAAGCCTACCTGGGCGGCGACCCGACGCACGCCTACCGCTCGCGCGGTCTGGCGTACTGGAGCGACGGCGACGACGCGCGCATCTTCTGGGGCACCAGCGAGGCGTACCTGCTCGCGGTCGACGCCCGCACCGGGGAACCGGTCCGCGCCTTCGGCGACGACGGCCGGGTCGACCTGATGGAAGGTGTGCCGCGGGCCGAGCGCGGCGGGACGAACCACCAGGGCCGCAACCTGGTGGGCGTCGCTTCGCCGCCGGTGGTCACCCGCGGCGTGGTGGTCACGCCGACGATCATCTCGGACTTCGTCATCCGCAAGGAGGCGCCGCCCGGATGGATCAAGGGGGTCGACGCACGGACCGGCGACGTGCGGTGGGTGTTCCGCACCGTCCCGCGGGCGGACGACTTCGGCGCCGACACGTGGCGCGACGAATCGTGGCGCTACTCGGGCAACGTCAACGTCTGGCCGCCGCTGAGCGCCGACGACGAGCTCGGTTACGTCTATCTGCCGACCGGGACCCCGACCAGCGACTACTACGGCGGCCACCGCCCCGGCGACAACCTGTTCGCGGAAAGCATCGTCGCCGTCGACGCGGAGACCGGACAGCGGGTCTGGCACTTCCAGGCGGTCCATCACGGGGTCTGGGACTACGACTTCCCCGCCGCGCCGACCCTGCTCGACGTCACCGTCGACGGGCGCTCGATCAAGGCGCTGGCGCAGGTCAGCAAGCAGGGCTTCACCTACGTCTTCGACCGCGCCACCGGCGAGCCGGTCTGGCCGATCGAGGAGCGCGCGGTCGCGACCGACACCGACCTCGCGGGCGAGGTGCTGTCGCCGACCCAGCCGTTCCCCACCAAGCCGCCGCCGTTCGAATACCAGGGCATCGGCATCGACGACCTGGTCGACTTCACCCCCGAGATCCGGGCGCTGGCGGTCGAGGCGGTCCGCGACTTCCGTCTCGGCCCGCTCTTCACGCCGCCGATGCTGAGCGTCGAGGGCGGCCTGCAGGGCACGATCCAGCGGCCCCACATCGCCGGCGGCGCAAGCTGGAGCGGCGCCGCGGCGGACCCGGAAACCGGCCTGCTCTACGTGCCGTCCGAGAACCGCTTCTCGGTCATCAAGTACTACACGCCGGATCCGGCCGCGGGCGGCAACCTCCGCTACACGCAGGCGGACTTCGACAGCGGCGTCCAGCCGGCCATGCCGCGGGGCCTGCCGCTGCTCAAACCGCCCTACTCGCGGATGACCGCCATCGATCTGAACGCCGGCGAACACGCCTGGATGCGGCCCAACGGCGACGGCGACCGGTACCGCAACCACCCGCTGCTGCGCGACCTCGACCTGCCGCCGCTCGGCGGCGAGGGCCACGGCGGTCCGGTCCTGACGAAGACGCTGCTCGTCAGCGCCCTGTCGGCCGGCGGCTCCGACGGCGGCCCGCGCCTGGTGGCGCGCGACAAGGCGACCGGCGCGATCGTCGGCTCGGTCGATCTGCCGGCCGGCGCCATCGGGACGCCGATGACCTACCTGCACGAGGGAAAGCAGTACGTCGCGCTGACCGTCGGCGGGGACGTGCCGGAGCTGATCGCGTTCGCGCTGCCGTGACTACTCGGCCTTGAGCACCGCCAGCGGGTCGATCCGCGCCGCGCGGCGTCCGGGCAGGTATCCGGCCGCGAGGCACGCGATGAACAGGACGGCGCACGTTCCGGCCCACGTCACGCCGTCCAGAGAGCTTATGTCGAAGAGCAGCGACCGCAGTACGCGCGCCACTCCCGCCGCGGCCGCCGCGCCGGCCGCGATGCCGGCGGCGGCGGGCAGCAGCGCCGTCCGCATCGCCTGCAGGACGACCCGCCGCGGCCCGGCGCCGAGCGCCGAGCGGATGGCGAGCTCGCGGCGGCGCTGAACGACCGCCTGCGCGACGACGCCGTAGACGCCGGCCATGACCAGCACGAGGCCCGCCGCACCGAACGTCGAGACGAGGAAGGCCCCGGCGCGGCGCTCGGCCTGCGAGCCGGCGATCGTCCGATCCATCGAACGCACGTCGGTCACGAAGGCGTGCCGGTCCACGCCGCGAATCCGTTCCCGCACTTCCGACGCCTCGTCGAGCGGGTCGCCTTGCGTGCGCGCGATCAGGGTGACCGCCGCCTGGGGGAACAGGCCCTGCGGAAGATAGAGGTCGATGGTCGGATCCCTTTCGAGACCCGCGTACCGGACGTCTCCGGCGACGCCGACCACCGTCATCATCCAGTTCTTCCAGTCCTCCCCGAAACTGATCCGTCTCCCCAGCGGATCGCGCCCCGGCCAGTAGCGCTCCGCGAAGGAGCTGCTGACCAGAACGCTGCGCGGAAACCCGCGGTCTCCCTCCTCGTCGCGCGCATCGAACGGCCGGCCGGCCACGATCGGAATCTCCAGGGTGGCGAAGTAGCCCGGGCTCACCACGCGGATGCGATAGGTCGGGCCCTCGGCGCCGGTCGCGGGCACGTACCCTTCGACGACGCCCGAGCCGTCGGAAACGAAGCTCCCGCCCCCCAGCGGAGCGCCCTGCGCCACCGCCGCGGCGCGGATCGACGGGAGCGACCGCACCGCGTCGATCACGGCGCGCGCGAAGACGGCGTTGTGGTCCCAGTCGAACTTGTTGCTCGGCAGCGAGACGGTCATCGTCAGCAGGCCGTCCTGGTTGAACCCGGTCTCGACCCCTCCGGCGCGCAACGCGCTCCGGACCAGCAGCCCCCCGGCCAGGAGCAGGACGAGCGCAAGCGCGACTTCGGCCGAGACGAGAACGGCGACCGGACGGGAATGCGATCCGCCCGGCGCCACGCCGCGTCCGTCGAACCCGGTCAGCCGCACGCCTTCGGCCCGCGCGGACGACAGGGCCGGCGCGACGCCGGTGACGCAGGCCGTGAAGACCGCGCCGGCCAGCGCGGAGACCAGAACCGTCGCGTTGAGCTCCATTTCCTGGAGCAGGGGCAGGTCCGGGGGCATCCACGGCCGCGCCAGCTCGACGGCCCACGCCGCGAACAGGACCCCGAGCAGGCCGGCGCACGCGGCGAGAACCGCGGCCTCGACGAAGAACTGCCGCGCGATGCGCCACCGCGGCGCACCGAGCGCCACGCGGATCGCCACTTCGCGGCGGCGCGCGACGCCGCGCGCCAGGAGCAGCGCCGCCACGTTCGCGCTCGCGATGAGCAGCAGCACGGCGGTCCCGGCCGACAACAGCAGGACGCCGTCGCGGGAACCGCCCGCCATCTGCTCCCGCAACGGCACGACCCGGACCTCCCGGCCGCGGTTCGTCTCCGGGTAGCGTTCCGCCTGCCGGCGCGCGATGCCGTCCATCTCGGCCTGCGCCATCGCGAGGCTCACGCCCGGCTTCAGCTTCGCGACGACCTCGAGCCAGGAGTCGAACGGGCGGCCGCGCGAATCGGTCGGCGACACGAACCGCGGCATCCAGAAGTCGATGGTGTCGACGACGCTGGAGACGCCAAGCTGGAAATCCGCCTCGAACGGGGGGAACCGGACCGGCGCCGCCGCCGCGCCGAGCACCGTGTGGCGGGTCGGACCGACGCGGGAGAGATCGAGAACGTGGAAATCGACGACGCCTCCCACGAGCGCGTCCGCGTCCCCCCCGGGACGCCAGCGCCGGAGGCCGGCGCCGGCCACCACGGTCCGGGCGCCCCGGTCCTCGGCGAGGAAGGAACGTCCCCGGAGCCGTACGCCGAACACCTCGAAGAATTCCGGCGTGACGGAGAGTCCGCTCAGCCGTTCGCTCCGGGCGCCGTCGAGCACGTCGACGGTCGTCCAGCGGTACCCGGCGATCGCCGCGAACGAGGCCGCGCCGCTCTGCCAGTCGGCCAGCGTCCCCGGCGCGACGCGCGTGGACGGATGGCCGCTCAGCGGGGCGACGCTTCGCAACGTCACCAGGCGCTCGCCCGCGGGCCAGGGGAGCGGGCGCAGCAGCAACGTTTCGCTCACGCTGAAGACGACGGTCGTCGCTCCGATCCCGAACGCGAGAATCAGGACGGCGACAGCGAAGAACAAGCGGTTGCGCCGGAAATGGCGCAAGGCGGCGCCGACGTCCGGGAATGCCGATTCCAGCCGCGGCAAGGCGATCTCTCCGGTCCCGCGGCGGCGCGCCGACTCGACGTTGCGTCGCGGCCTCGCCTGCTGTTGCAAAGTTACCATGACCGGTATCTGTCCCACCGCGTCGACTTCGCGGAATCCGCTTCCGGTTTCAGCCGGCTTCCGCCGGCGGCGGTCGCCGATCCGCTGCACGAGGTGCTCGCCGGCGCGAGCGAGCACCTGCTGTCACGCGCGCCGGCATCGGATCGCTTCCTGAAGCTGTGCAAGCGCATCACGGCCCTGCGGCGCTGATCGGGGGCGCTGGCGGCAACCGGCGTGAACCGGGAAAGGACGATTCAGGCACCGGCGGCGGGTTCCAGCGCGTCGTGAATCGCCTGTTCCAGGCAGTCGAGATCGTCCAGGAAGTACACGCCGTCCCTCCGCCAGTCGCGGGCGGAACGCTTGCCGTCGTCGATCCCGGACGCCGGCGTGACGGACAGGACGCAGGCGCGCAGGTGCAGGTTCGGGTCGTCCCGGTGCAGCCGGCGTTCCAGTCCCCGGATCTCGCGGTGCAGCGCCACCTTGCGGCGTTCCCGGGCGCCGAACCGGCTCAGGCCCTTCGGGTCGAGGAACAGGACGTGCTGGACGCCGCCGTCCTTCAGCCAGACGATGAAGTCCGGGTAGTAGCCGAAGTCGTCGAAGAACGAGACGCCCCGGCCGCGCGTCAGGTTGCGGATCAGGAACAGCTCCCGCCCCCGGAGGCAGTCGCCGCCGCCGCGGGCGATCCGCTCCAGCCCGTGGACGACCCGCCTCTCGTTGTCGTCCAGGGGGACCGGCCGCACCGTGGCGGCGCGGTCCTTGCGGACGTGCAGCAGCGGCTCGTACGCGTGCGCCCGCGAGCGGAGGACGCCGATCTTCAGGCCGTCGTACCAGTACTTCACGTCGTCGAGCCGCCCTTCCCGCAGGGCGTCCGCCAGCCCGCGGGCTTCCTCGACCAGCGCGTCCCCCCTGGCGTCCACCGACAGCGCCCAGGACCGGACGTGGTTCGGATCGTCCTCGTCCAGGGTGACGATCTCGATCCGGCCGTGCTCCCAGCGCCGCCGCTCCCGGCGCCAGAAGCGGTCGGCGTATTCGGTGAGCAGGTCGAGGGCGACGTCTTCGAGGCGGCGCACGTCCCGGAAACGGGCAGGGCGCGACCGCTCCGGCGGCAGGTACAGCTCGTACCAGTCGCCGCTCCGCAGCAGCTGCTCCACCGTGCGCCGCTCGACGACCAGGTTGCGCCAGCCGCGCCGCCGCTTGCGGCGCAGCAGCCGCTCGTGGACGCGCGCGGCGTCGAAGAACGCCGCGTGGCGGGCCAGATTGACCCGCTGTTTCTCCGCCTCCGCCTCTTCCCGGGACGAGCCGGCCCCGGACGCCTCGGACTGGAGATGCGAGTAGAGGTCCAGCGCGACCAGCGGGAGATCGGCCTCGCCGGGGCCCGGCAGGACGAGGCGCTCGGCGGAGCGGTCGTAGCGCGCGTCGTCCCGGAGCCGGATCAGCTTCAGGTCGGTCCGCCGCGCGAAGTTCCAGGTGACCGGCAGCGCGAACGTCTCCTGCTCGGCGCGCACCCCTTCGTTCCGCAGCAGCTCCCGGAACGTCCGCATGTAGTCGGCGCGCAGGCCGAAGACGTAGAGCGTCTCCAGCTCCGCCAGCTTGTCGCCGTCCGGGGGCGGCACGGCCCCGCTCTCGCGGTGGCGCTTCAGGCTCGTGTTCCAGCCCTGCAGCCGCACGCCGCGCCCGAACATCTGGATGATCTCCGGCCCCTCGCCGACACCGACGTGCATCAGCCCCATCGTGCTGACGCGCCAGGAGTTCCAGCCGGCGATGAAGCGCCGCGCCCCGATGACGACGTTCACGGGCGAACCGGGCCGGTCCACGTCGGCGAACAGCCGCTTCGCGAAGCCCATCTCGCGGTCGACGTCGAAGTCGGGGTTGCCGGCTTCGAGCAGCAGCTTGTGGAGCGCCGCCGAGTCGCCCACGTTGACCACGCCGAACGGATCGTGGTCGGCGGTCCGCAGATGCAGCTCCCCCTCGCCGGCGGTCAGGTAGACGACGTGCAGCCGTCCCGGGCCGTGGAACAGCGTGTCGCACAGGTCGGCGTAGACGCGGTCGGCGCCCCGCGGCAGATGCGGCAGGCGGCCGGCGAAGAAGTCGCGGCCCGATTCGTCCAGAAGGCCGGACTGTCCCGCGAGCAGGCGTCCGATCATCGGCCGCACGGCGTCCCCGTGCGCCAGCAGCCACCCCAGGAAGTTCAGGATGCGGACGACGTCGGAACGGGTCGCGCGATCCGCCTTGCTCGATCCGGAGACCGTCTTGCCGAGCAGCACCCACAGCGGCCGGGCCGGGTTGAACGCCCGCCACCGCGCGCCGTGCTCCCGCCACAGCCGGTACTGCTGATGAAAGGTCAGCAGGCAGCCGAGCAGGTACATGTCGGCGTTCTCGTCCTGCGCGCCGCCCGGCAGGTTCAGGATGGCGCAGTCCTTGCCGTAGCCGTCCGCGTGGAACTGCCGGTAGGGGTAGTCGAACAGCAGGCACTTGCCGTAGGCGCGCAGCAGGTCGGGGTCCTTCCCGCCCGTCACCTGGTTGAAGGTGGCCGAGTACTCGAACGTGAACCCGCCGCGCGACAGCTCCTTCCGGCGCTCCCGCCACACCTTGCCGGACGCGCCGAGGTGTCCTTCGTCGACCAGCACCAGGTTGTCGTCGCCGAAGTCCGAGACCGCGACCCGCTTGACTCCCTTCTTCTCCGCCAGCTTGTTCAGGTCGATGATCTCGATCGGCGAGAACAGGTCGGCCGCCGCGGCGCTGGAGAACCGCCGCGCCCGCAGGCCGCTCGCCGCCAGATCGCGTTCGTGCTGCGCCGACATCTGCTCGTTCGGCGTGAGCAGCACGACGTTGTTCAGCCGCCCCCCGGCGCGGTCGAGGTGCCGCCGGTACTGCAGGACGTGGGCGTGCATGAGCAGCGTCTTGCCCGAGCCGGTGGCGCTCTGGAAGGCGAGGACGCGCAGGTCGTCCGGCTGGTAGTCCGGCAGGGCCAGATACAGCCCTTGCATCCTTTTCGAATGGTTCAGGTCGGCGCGCAGCGCTTCCGGGTCGTCGAAGTAGCGCCGCAGGTAGTGCTCGGTGAACAGCAGGGCGAGGTACTGGTGGGGCTTCCAGGTCCGGCCGTCCTCCCCCGTCATCCGCAGCCGGCGGCTGCAGGCGAGGATGGCGGCGTCGTACTCGGCGATCCGGTCGGGGGACACTTGGGCGCGGGCGGGCCAGGGCGGAAGCGCCTGCGCGTAGTCGATCTCGCCGCCCGGCGCGATCTCTCCGCAAGCAGGCCCCAGCCGCCCGAGCATCCCGCCCAGATCGTCGTAGCCGAACTCGCGGCAGACGAAGCGGTGCAGGGCGAGACGGTCCTGGAGCGGCGCGATCCGGCGGACTCTCCTCGTTCCCATCCGTCTTCACGCCGCCCGTCGCGGCTTCACGCGTCGAAGCTCGGACGTCATCGGCCGCCGTCCCGTCGGCGCGCAGCCTTTCGGGGCTTGTTCACAAGCCAGGCGGCGAAGGAGGCGCAGGCGCCGAACAGGAACACCGCCTCGTCCGGATCGACGTCCGGCGCATCCTTGTCGAGCGCATCCGCGCCGTCCATCGCGCCGCCGCGGATCGTTTCGATGGCCGTCGAACCCGGTCATCGTTCATCGTCGGACTCTCCGAACATCAGCTCACGAAAGATAGGCTCGATGCTCTCCGCAATCCAGGTCTCGCCGTCTCTCTGCATGGCGTCCAGCGTGTGGTCGCCGTTGACGCAGATGCGTTCGAGCGCTTCCGCGAAGCGCTCCCGGCGCCGGTCGAACCAGGCGTCGAGCGCGGCGTGGTCCGTCTCGTCGAGATTGCGCCAGAGGATCAGGCACTTCCGTCCCTCGGCGTCCGTGCCGGTGACCGCGAGCACGCCGTCCATTCGGCGGCGGGACTCCACGCGCAGGCCGATCAGATAGTTGAACGTCTCGGGCAGATCCACCGGGATCTCGCGCCGGACGCCGTCGCGCACGACCGAGATGGTGTAGGCGAAGGGATCCCGGAAATCCTTGCCGAGCAGGCTGGCGCTGCCGGACGTCTCGACGCCGAGCGCGTAGCGCAACCTGTAGTCCTCCGCCATTTCGGGATACTCGGTCAGAAACCCCGTCCGTTCGTCCGACGGCGGGGTCACGACGAGGCCGTCCATCGTGTCTTCGTAGGATTCGAGGCGGAAGTACTTGAAGCACCTGGAATCGCCGTTCCGCGAAACGGGCTTGCCGCTGCTCCAGTCAGGTGAATGCGCGATCTTCTTCAGGCGCGGCAGCAGCACGGCATCGAAGTGGTGGCCGACTTCCACCAGAACGCACTTGCGCCGCCCGCCGTCCTGCCGGTTGAGATCGACCACGGCGTGTCCCGTGGTGCCGGCGCCGGCGAAATAGTCGAGGATCGTCGAGTCTTCTCCGGAAACCGCCAGGATCGAATCCGTCACGGTATGAATCGACTTGGGGTACAGTTCCTCTCCGATCTTGAGGCCCAGGTTCGTCAACCACTTCGTGCCGTGGTCTCCCGCGATGTACCTTGCGTCGTCCCAGACCGTCTTGAAGGTCTTTTCGGATCTCGCTTTTTCGATCTGGATCTCCCCGGAACTCTTTACGGTCCTGATCCTGAGCAGGGAACGTATCCTTTCGATGGAATTGCGCGCGTACCGCCACTTGCGCTCGACACCCCGCACGTCGACCGGGTAGACAAGGACGAGATCGCCCCGGATGACGTTTGCGGCGCCCGGATGGAAGTCCTCCGGACAGACGTCTCCGAAACCGACGATTTCCTCGTTCTTCACCAGTATCGGATAGAAGCAGTTGCGCGCCGTGGAGCGTTCGGACTCCCTTCCCCATTTCCGCAGGTTGTCGAAGTCCCGGTCCTCCTCGGGCACGGGCGTTCCGTTGCCCTCCCCGGCTCCGGGTGGAATGCAGAAGAAGGCGTACTCGTGGTTGTGCGAAAAGAACCGTCCCTGGATACCCTTCTTGTTGTGCACCACGGACACGCAGATCTTCGTGTGGTCGGGAAACGCCGCGGTCAGCAGCCGGCCGAGCACTTCCTGCTCGTTCTCGTCTATCGCGACGACGTGCGAACCGTCGGACGCGGCCAGACGCCTGCTCAATGCAAGGCGGCTGTCCATGAAGGCAAGCCACGACGAATGCTTGTACTCGTTCTTGTACGCGATCTCGGTGGTCCTGGAGTTGTACGGCGGATCGATGTACGTGCAGCGCACCTGCCCCCGGTACCGCGCCTGCAGCAGGTTCAGGGCCTGGAAGTTCTCGCCGTGGACCAGCACGCCGTCGGTCTGCTCGTCGAGCGGGCCGGCATCGGAAAGCGCCGCCAGCAGCCGGTCGGCGAAGTCGCGGTCGAAGTGCCGCGTGTCCACCACCAGGTACGGGTTGGCCGCGAGGAACTCCGGGCTCGGCGGATTGCTCCAGCCGGCGCCGCCGTTGGTCAGGTCGCCGGCGATCTCGTCCGCGGCGAACAGCGCGACCCATTCCGCGCACTGCGCGGCGTTGAGGGCGATTTCGGGGTGGAGCGTTTCCGGCACGCGGTCCAGGGTGATGCACCAGTGGGTCTCCAGGACGAACTTCTTCTTGAGCCAGAGCCGCTTCTGGAACTCCTCGAGTTGCGCCAGGAAGTCGATGATCTTGCCGCCGACGTGGCGGATGGCCCGCACGCGCGCCAGGGCGCGGTCCAGCCGGGCGGCGTCGCCCTGCTCCAGGTCGTCGAGGTTCAGCACCTCGGTGTTCAGGTACAGGTCGAGCGCGCGGCGCAGGAAACCGCCGAGGTCCTTGTGGATGAAATAGTCGAAGCTGTTCTTCGCCGTGTACCGCTCCACGTGTTTCGCCAGCAACGTGCGCTCGCCGTCGGCTTCGGTCGGGGCGGGGGCGGACAGCGGAATGCGCCAGTCGGGCGGCACCGCGGCGAGGATCCGTTCGGCCGTCGTCTGGTCGATGCGGCCCTGCTGCGATCCGCCGTTCCCCGGCCAGCGCTTCCTTTCGCCCTCCGTCAGCGGCCGGTGCGCGAAGCGGACGACCAGGTCGTTCTCCTCGACGGCGACGGCGCGCCGGCCGCCGGCGAGCACGAAGCGGCGCTGCCGGCCGTTCACTTCCTTGACGTTGTCCTTCTCGTTGTCGGCCGCCGCGATCTCGAACCGGACGCGCCGCGGACCGCCGCCGGCGTCGACGGTGAAGACGTAGGCGGCGTAGTTCTCCGTCGTCTTGACGTAGTACTGGTCGGCGTTCGCCCAGTGGAGCTTCACTTCCTCGCCGTCGTAGGGGAGGAGGTAGGCGGACCGGCCGCCGCCCGCATAGCGGCGCTGCGAGACGAAGTCGCCGTCGCTGTAATAGCGGGCGAAGAAGTTGGCGAGGTGGTTGTAGACGTCAGCCTCGGCGTCCGCGTCCTTCTTCATCTCGGCGAGCCGCCGGTTCAGCTCGACGATCGCGGGCGGAGCGGCCGAATCGGGATCGAGGCCCAGCTTCCAGGCCGCCTTGCGCGCGTCTTCGATCTCCTTCTCCAGCCTGGCCCGTTCCTCGGCGGTGGTCAGGTTCAGCTTTTTTTTCACCTGCGGCAGCAGGTCCCGCGCGAGGAACGCCGCGACCTCGGCCGCCTTCAGGTTCATGATGCGGTACAGGCCGAAGTCCAGATCGCCGCGGTCGAGACGGAACATCTCGCGCAGCAGGGCCTTCAGCCGGTCGAGCTGCTCCGTCGAGCCCGGAGCCGCTCCGGAAGGCGAAGAATCGTGTCCGCCCGGAACGACGGTCACGCCGCCGCCTCCGCAAACGGGTTCGGCGCCCGCACCGACCCGCGCGTTCGTCCGGGACGCGGTCGAAGTTCGATCTCCGCGCGAACCAAGCCCATCGTTCACGTCGCCGCCGCGGACGGCCGTCCCCTACTCATGGAGCGCCGTCACGGGCAGCGTGCGGGCCACCATCGTTCACGTCGCCGCCGCGGACGGCCGTCCCTACTCCATCGTTGACACCTCGTGGCGGTCCTCGACTGCCCGGGACGCAGGCGGCCGGCCCCGTCGCTTCTGCGCCTACTCCGTCGTCACCACCTCGTGGCGGTCCTCGACCGCCGCCCGCAGGGTGTGCCAGGCGAGGCTGGCGCACTTGACGCGGGTCGGATAGTCGCGCACGCCGGCCAGGACCGCCAGCTTGCCCACCACCGCGGCGTCGACCACCGCGGCGTCGTCGGTGACCAGGGCCAGGAACTGCTCGGAGAGGCGGCGCGCCTCGCCGAGCGTCCTGCCCTTGACGGCGTCGGTCATCAGCGACGCCGACGCCTTCGAGATGGCGCAGCCGGAGCCGAGGAAGCTGACGTCGCTGATGGTCTCCCCGTCCAGGTTGACGTAGACGGCCAGCCGGTCTCCGCAGAGCGGGTTGTCCCCGTCGGCGTGGCGGTCGGCGCCGTCGAGCTCGCCGAAGTTGCGGGGATGGCGGTTGTGGTCGAGGATGACCTCCTGGTAGAGGTCGCGCAGGTCGCTCATAGGGGGAACATCTCCCGGACGCGCCCGAGGGCGCGCACCAGGGCGTCGATCTCCTCGCGCGTGTTGTACATGGCCACCGAGGCGCGCGCGGTGGCCGGCACCCCGAAGCGGTCCATGATCGGCTGCGTGCAGTGGTGGCCGGTGCGGACGGCGACCCCCTCGGTGTCGACGATGGTGCCGACGTCGTGCGGGTGCGCCCCCTTCATGACGAAGGCGAGGATGCTCGCCTTGCGCGCGGCGGTGCCGATCAGCCGCAGCCCCCTGACTTCCGAGAGCGCGGCCGTCCCGTAGGCCAGCAGGTCCGCCTCGTGGGGCGCGATGGCGTCGAAGCCGATGCCGGTCAGGTAGTCGACGGCGGCGCCGAGACCGACGACCCCGGCGACGTGCGGCGTCCCCGCCTCGAACTTGTGGGGCAGGTCGGCGTAGGTGGTCTTCTCGAACGTCACCGACCGGATCATGTCGCCGCCGCCCTGGTACGGCGGCATCCGCTCCAGCCACTCCTCGCGGCCCCAGAGCACGCCGATGCCGGTCGGACCGTAGAGCTTGTGGCCGGTGAAGACGTAGAAGTCGCAGTCGAGCGCCTGCACGTCGACCGGCATGTGGTAGACCGCCTGCGAGCCGTCGATGAGCACCGGCACGCCGCGCCGCTTCGCCATCTCGACGATCTCGCGCACCGGGTTGACGGTGCCGAGCGAGTTCGACAGGTGCACCACCGACACGAGCTTCGTCCGCGGTCCGAGAAGCCGCTCGAATTCGTCGAGCTGCAGGGTACCGCTGTCGTCGATCGGCGCCACCCGGAGCAGCGCCCCGACCTGCTCGCACAGGAGCTGCCACGGCACGATGTTCGAGTGGTGCTCCATGTGGGTGATCAGGATCTCGTCCCCCGGACCGACGTGCCGGCGGCCGAAGCTCTGCGCCACCAGGTTGATGCCCTCGGTGGAGTTGCGCGTGAAGACGATCTCGCGCGCCGCGCGGGCGTTGACGAACCGCCGCACCTTGCCGCGCGCGGCGTCGTAGGCGGCGGTCGCCTCCTCGCTCAGCGTGTAGACGCCCCGGTGGATGTTGGCGTTGCCGTCGCTGTAGTAGCGCGCCAGCGCGTCGAGCACCGGCCGCGGCTTCTGCGTGGTGGCCGCGTTGTCGAGGTACGCGAGCGGATGCTCGCGGACCCTGCGCGCCAGGATCGGGAAGTCCTGCCGGATGCGCTCGACGTCGAACGCCGGCGGTGCCGCGGCGGCGGCCTGGGTCACGACATGCATCTCCCGCACCTCGACCGGTTCTCGAAACGCTTCCGGGCCCGAGTCGTCATCGGCCGGCCACCTGGAACGACCCGCCGCCCGCTCCGGGCAACTGCGCCAGCAGCAGATCGTCGAGCTGCGCGCGGATCGGCTCGACGGCGACGTGGTTCAGCAGATCGCTGGCGAAGGCGTGGATCAGCACGCTCCGCGCCTGCTCCGGCCCCAGCCCGCGGGCGCGCAGGTAGAACAGCGCGTCGGCGTCGAGCTGGCCCACCGTGGCGCCGTGGGTGCACCGGACGTCGTCGGCGAAGATCTCCAGCTCCGGCTTCGTGTTGATCTGCGCGTCCTCGGAAAGGAGCAGCGCCTTGTTGGTCTGCCTGGCGTCGGTCTTCTGCGCGTCGAGGGCGACGATGATCTTGCCGTTGAAGACCGCGCGGGCCTGCCCGTCGAGGATGCCCTTGTAGAGTTCGTGGCTGGCGCAGTGCGGCTTGGCGTGGTGGATCGTCGTGTGGTTGTCGACCAGCCGGCGGCCGTTCGCCAGATACAGGCCGTTGAGCGTGCACTCGCCCCCTTCGCCGTCGAGCAGCGCCAGCGCGTCGTTGCGGACGATGGCGCCTCCGAGGGTGATCGCGTGCGACGAGAAGCTGGCCGCGCGGCCGAGCCGGACGTGCAGCGAGCCGACGTGGTTCCCGGCCGGGCCCTCGCGCACCAGCTTGTAGTGGTCGACCACCGCGCCCGGCCCCGCGACCACTTCCGCCACCGTGTTGGTCAGGTACGGCGCATCGCCGCCCCCGTAGCTCTCCGCGATCCGGAGCCGCGCGTTCTCGCCGACCACGATCAGCACCCGCGGGTGGGTCATCACCGGACCGCCGCCGGCAGGGGGCGACGTGACGAAAAGCAACTGGAGCGGCTGCTCGACGACCGTGTTGGCCGGCACCCGCACGACCGCGCCGTCGTGGAGGAGCGCCGTGTTGAGTGCCGTGAACGCCTCGTTCTCGATGGCGGCACCGCGGGCCAGATGCGCCTCGACGGCCTCGCGGGCCGCCCCGCCGGCGTCGGAGGCGAGCACGTCCGCCAGGCTCGCCGCCTCGACGCCGTCCGGCAGCGCGGCGACGTCCGAGGCCGGCGCGACGTAGCGGCCGTTGATGAACGTCAGCCCGGCCCCGACGCCCGGCAGCGCATGCGGCGCGGCGTCCGCCTTGGCCGCCTCGCGCTCGGCCGGTTCGGCGAGGGCGAACGCCGTGTCGGCGATCGGCGCGACGTTGGTGAAACGCCACGCCTCCAGCCGCGTGGTCGGCATCCCGAGCGCGGTGAAGCGCTCGCGGGCGCGGCGCCGCAGATCGGCCACCGCGCGGGGCGCGGGCGCGGTGCGGCGCACCGCCTCGAAGGCGTCGGCGTACGCTTCGGCAGGAGCGAGTGTCGTCATTGCCGCCCCGCTACGCGCCGACCTGCTCGGCGACGCCCTCGATCCAGCCGTAGCCCTTCTCTTCGAGCTCCAGCGCCAGCTCCTTGCCGCCCGACTTGACGATGCGGCCGTCCGACAGCACGTGGACCACGTCCGGCACGATGTGGTTGAGCAGCCGCTGGTAGTGGGTGACCACGAGGATGGCGCGCTCCGGGCCGCGCATCGCGTTGACGCCGGCCGAGACGGTCCGCAACGCGTCGATGTCGAGGCCCGAGTCGGTTTCGTCCATGATCGCCAGCCGCGGCTCGAGGACCGCCATCTGGAAGATCTCGTTGCGCTTCTTCTCGCCGCCGGAGAAGCCCTCGTTGACCGGGCGCTTCAGCAGGTCCTGGTCGATGTGGAGCACCTGCATCCGCTCCTTGACCAGCGCCATGAAGTCCATCGCGTCGAGCTCCGGCTCGCCGCGGTGCTTGCGGACCTCGTTGAGGGCCGCCTTCAGCAGGTAGGCGTTGTTGACCCCCGGGATCTCCACCGGATACTGGAACGCGAGGAAGATGCCCTCCCGCGCCCGCTCCTCCGGCTCCATCTCCAGCAGGTCCCGGCCTTCGTAGACGACCGCGCCGGCGGTCACCTCGTACTCCTCGCGGCCGGCCAGCACCGCCGCGAGCGTGCTCTTGCCGGAGCCGTTCGGTCCCATGATGGCGTGCACCTCGCCCGCCTTCAGCGACAGGTCGACGCCCTTCAGGATGTCCCGGCCGGCGACCGAGGCGTGCAGATTCGTGACTTCGAGCATGCTGTGTGACGTTCCTCCCGGCCCGATCGCCCCGCCGCCCCCCGGCGCGCCCCGGACGGGCGCGGGAGAGGCCGCACGCGGGTGCGGTCCGCCGTCCTATCCGACGCTGCCCTCGAGGCTGACGCCGAGCAGCTTCTGCGCCTCGACCGCGAACTCCATCGGCAGCTCGCGGAACACTTCCTTGCAGAAGCCGTTCACGATCATGTTGACCGCGTCCTCGGTCGACAGGCCGCGCTGGCGGCAGTAGAAGATCTGGTCCTCGCCGATCTTCGAGGTCGACGCCTCGTGTTCGACCTGCGAAGACGTGTTGCGCACCTCCAGGTACGGGAAGGTGTGCGCGCCGCACCGGTCGCCGATCAGCAGCGAGTCGCACTGCGAGAAGTTGCGCGCCCCCTTGGCGTTGCCGCCGATCCGCACGAGGCCGCGGTAGGTGTTCTGGCCCCGGCCGGCCGAGATCCCCTTCGAGACGATGGTGCTGCGGGTGTTCTTCCCGAGGTGGAGCATCTTCGTCCCGGTGTCCGCCTGCTGGTGGTTGTTGGTGACGGCGACGGAGTAGAACTCGCCGACCGAGTTGTCCCCCTGCAGGATGCAGCTCGGGTACTTCCAGGTGATGGCCGAGCCGGTCTCCACCTGCGTCCAGGTGATCTTGGCGTTCGCCGACGCCTTCCCGCGCTTGGTCACGAAGTTGTAGATGCCCCCCTTGCCGTCCTTGTCGCCGGGGTACCAGTTCTGCACCGTCGAGTACTTGATGGTCGCCCCGTCGAGCGCCACCAGCTCGACCACCGCGGCGTGGAGCTGGTTCTCGTCCCGCATCGGCGCCGTGCAGCCCTCCAGGTAGCTGACCGCGGCCCCTTCGTCGGCCACCAGCAGCGTCCGCTCGAACTGCCCGGTCTGCGCCGCGTTGATGCGGAAGTAGGTCGACAGCTCCATCGGACACTTCACGCCCTTCGGGACGTAGGCGAACGAGCCGTCCGAGAAGACCGCCGAGTTGAGCGCCGCGTAGAAGTTGTCGGAGGCCGGCACCACCGACCCGAGGTACTTCCGGACCAGGTCCGGGTGGTCCCGCACCGCCTCGGAGAACGAGCAGAAGACGATCCCCAGCTCGGCCAGCTTGTCCTTGAAGGTGGTCGCGACCGACACCGAGTCGAACACCGCGTCGACCGCCACGCCGGCCATCACCTTCTGCTCCTCGAGCGGGATGCCGAGCTTGTCGAAGGTCGCCTTGATCTCCGGATCGAGGTCGTCCAGGCTCTCCAGCTTCGGCTTCCGCTTCGGGGCGGAGTAGTAGATGATGTCCTGGAAGTCGACCGGCGGGAAGCGCACGTTGTGCCACCGCGGCTCGGTCATCGTCCGCCAGACGCGGAACGCTTTCAGCCGCCACGCCAGCAGCCACTCCGGCTCCCCCTTCTTGGCCGAGATGATCCGGATGATCTCCTCGTTCAGCCCCGGCGGAATCGCCTCGGCGTCGACGTCGGTGACGAAGCCGTACTTGTAGTCCTGATTCGCAAGCTGCTCGATGTTGTCGGTCGAGGTCGCCATGACGCTGCTCCCGGTTGACGCGACGGCCCCGGCCCCCCGCCCGCGGGGGCCTCGCCGGATGCCGCGGCCGATGCGCGATCCGCATTTCCGACCAGAATGGTCGGATATTGGATTCTACCGAATCGGCGGGCGCGCACGCAACCGGCGGGCCGGGGCCGGAGTCCGGCGGAAGTCCGGGCGTCGAACGGTCCGCATCGTCACCGCGCCCGCCGCTCCGCGTTCCGCACGGGCGGCGGCGAAGCGGGCGGCGGCGGTTCCGGGGGCGCATCGTCACCGCGGCCTGCCGCTCCGCGTTCCGCACGCGGACCCGCCGGGAGAGTCCGGGCGCCGGGCGGCCCGCATCGTCACCGCGGCGGGCGCGGGCGCCGCGGTCAGGATTGACCTTCGCCACGCGGTTGCGTGATCATGAATGCATGCAGGCCATCACCGCAGACGCATCCGGGCCGGTCCGCCGGGACCGCCGCCGGCCATGACGCAGGCGCTCGCCCGGGCGTGCGCGAACCGAATCGGAACGCGGCGTCCGACGGCGGCAACCATGACCATCACGGGCAGGCTGACGCTGGCGTCGCTGGTGCTGGCCGGCCTGGGTCTCGCCGCGCCGGCGGCGGGCGCCGGCCAGGAGAGCGCCATCGCCGGCACGGTGACCGACGAGACCGGCGGCGTGCTGCCCGGGGTGACCGTCGAGGCGCGCGATCCGGCGGCCGGCGGGGCGCCGCGGGTTGCGGTCACCGACGGCGCCGGCCGGTTCTCGTTCACCGCGCTCGAGCCGGGCGCGTACGACCTGACCGCCATCCTCCCCGGCTTCGTCACCGCCGTGCGCGCGGGGGTCGAGCCGGGCGCCGAGGTCGCGATCGAGCTGCAGGCGCAGTTCGAGGAGACGGTGGTCGTGGTCGGCACCCGCGCCGCGCCGCGGTCGGCCACCGCGTCGCCGGTGCCGATCGACGCCATTCCGTACCAGGACGTCGTCAGCCAGGGCGCGTCGGATCTGAGCGATCAGTTGCGCAACGTCGTGCCGTCGTACCACGTCAACACCCAGCCGATCAGCGACGCGGCGACGATCGTGCGGCCGGTGAACCTGCGCGGGCTGGCGCCGGACCATACCCTGGTGCTGGTCAACGGCCGGCGCCGGCACCGCTCGGCGGTCATCAACTGGCTCGGCAACGGGGCGGCGGACGGCGCGCAGGGGCCGGACGTCTCGGTCATCCCGGCGATCGCCCTGCGGCAGGTCGAGGTGCTGCGGGACGGCGCGTCGGCGCAGTACGGGTCGGACGCGATCGCCGGCGTGCTCAACTTCCAGTTGAAGGACGACCCGTCGGGCTCGAGCTTCGAGTTCCGCACCGGCGCGCACGGCGCCGGCGACGGCGAATCGTGGTCGGTCGCCGGCAACGCCGGTCTGCCGCTGGGCGCCACCGGGTTCGCCAACCTCAGCCTGGAGTACGGCAACACCGGTCCCACCAGCCGGAGCGTGCAGCGCGACGACGCGCAGGCGCTGATCGACGCCGGCAACACCGCCGTCGCCGACCCGGTGCAGATCTGGGGGTCCCCGGAGATCGACGACGACCTGAAGCTGTTCGGCAACTTCGGCCACCTGTTCGACAACGGCCTGCAGCTCTACGGGCACGCCAACTACGCGAGCAAGACGGTGACCGGCGGCTTCTACTTCCGGAACCCGAACACGCGCTGGGGAATCTACAGCGCCGACATGGGCGAGACGCTGCTGATCGGCGACGCGCTCGACGCGCGGGACGGCGTCCTCGACGGCTCCGCCGCCTGCCCGACGGTGGCGATCACCGACCACCGGCCGGACCCGGCGGCGCTCCGGGCGGTCTTCGACGATCCGGACTGCTTTTCGTTCCAGGAGCTCCTGCCGGGCGGCTTCACGCCGCGGTTCGGCGGCGATTCGAACGACGCGTCGATCGTCGCCGGCCTGCGCGGCCTGGGGGCGAACGGACTGGTGTGGGACGCCAGCGCCAGCGTCGGCGCCCACGAGGTGGACCTGTTCATCACCGACACCGTCAACGCGTCGCTGGGACCGCAAACCCCGCTCGCCTTCCGGCCCGGACTGAACCGCCAGCGGGAGGTCAACCTCAACTTCGACGTCTCCCATCCGGTGACCGGCCGGGTGAACGTCGCGGCGGGCGGCGAGTGGCGGCAGGAACGGTTCACCACCGGTCTCGGCGATCGCGAGTCGTGGGTGACCGGCCCCTACGGGGCGCAGGGTTTCGCCTCCACCTCCAACGGATTCCCCGGCTACGGCCCGCTCACCGCCGGCGTCTGGAGCCGCGCCAACGTCGCGGTCTACGGCGACCTCGAGGTGCGGGGCGCGGAGGACGCCTGGACCGCCGGCGCCGCCCTGCGGGTGGAGCGCTTCGACGACTTCGGCGTCACGACCAACGGCAAGGTCTCCGCGCGCTACCAGGTGGCCCGCGCGCTGGCGTTGCGCGGCAGCGCCAGCACCGGGTTCCGGGCGCCGACGCCCGGCCAGGCCAACGTGTTCAACACGTCGGTCGAGTTCGACCAGGAGACGAACGACTCCGTCTTCAACGTCACCCTGCCGCCGACCTGGACCGTCGCCGGCCTGTACGGCGGGCTGGCGCTCCAGCCGGAACGGTCGGTCAACGTGACGGCCGGGGCGGTGGTCGAGTCCGGGCCGTTCACCCTGACCGCGGACTACTTCCACATCGATCTGCGGGACCGGATCGGCCTGTCGCAGAACTTCCGGTTCACGGCGCGCGAGGTGGACGTCCTGCTCGCCGAAGGGGTGGAGAGCGCCCGCGACCTGCGGCACTTCCGGTTCTTCACCAACGCCTTCGACACCCGGACGCAGGGGCTCGACCTCGTGGCGACGTGGACGCCGCCGGCGCTCGGGGGCGGCACCAGCCTCAGCGCCATCGTCAACCGCACCGTCACCCGGGTGACCGACTTCGATCCGGGCGCCCTCGACGACATCCGGATCCGGGAACTGCAGGAGGCGGTGCCGCGGACCCGCTGGAACGCGGCGGTGACGCAGGCCGTCGGCCCCGTGCGCCTGCGCGGTCGGCTGCACTTCTACGGCGGCTGGTGGGACACGGAGGACTTCCTGCGCTACCGCGGCAAGCACCTCCTCGATCTGGAGCTCGACGTCCCGCTGCGCGGGGGGGCCACGCTGGCCGTCGGCGGGCAAAACGTGCTGAACACCTACCCCGACGAGCATCCGTTCGCGCGGCAGCGGCTCGGGAACCGCTACAGCCAGTTCACGCCGTTCGGCTTCAACGGCGGCTACTACTACGTCCGGATCACCCACGCCTGGCGGTCCGGCGCCTGACTTCCGGTTCGCCGGCTACCCGGCGGGCGCCTCCCCCGCCGGCGCCGCTCGCGTCGCCGATCCCGTCCCGCGGCGGTCGGTATAATCGCCGTGTGAGCCACGCCGCCCACCGCGCCGCCGCGCCCGCGACGACGCGCTGCAGCGTCGTCACGGTCAGCGACACCCGGACCGAAGAGACCGACCGCGGCGGCGCCGCCATCGTGGAGATGCTCGCGCAACGGGGACACGAGGTCGCCGGCCGGACCATCGTTCCGGACGATCCGGAGCGGGTGCGCGCCGCGCTGCAGGCCGGGATCGGGACCCCGGACGTCGACGTCGTCATCGCCACCGGCGGCACCGGCATCACGCGGCGGGACGGCACCTGCGAGGTGGTCTCCGCGCTGCTCGACAAGCGCATCGACGGCTTCGGCGAGCTGTTCCGCGCGCTGAGCTACCAGGAGATCGGCCCGGCGGCGATGCTGAGCCGCGCCTGCGCCGGCCTCGCCGGCGGCACCATCGTCATCAGCCTGCCCGGCTCCGAGAACGCGGTGCGGCTGGCCATGACGAAGCTCGTCCTGCCGGAACTCGGCCACATGGTCCGCGAGGCGCGCCGGTGAACGGAGACGGGTGCGGCACGCAGGCGCCGGAGATTCCGCCGGCCGGATGGATCCGCCGCGCGGTTCGCGAGGCGCGCCGGTGAACGGGGACGAGCACGGCACGAAGATGCGTCCCTTTCGGGAGACGATCCCGATCGACGAGGCGTTGCGCATCGTCAAGGACGCCGCCCGGCCGCTCGAGCGCACCGTGCGGGTCGGGCTGGCCGAGGCGCACGGCCGGGTGCTCGCCGACGGGATCGTCGCGGCCCGTGACGTGCCGCCGTTCGACCGCGCCGCGATGGACGGCTACGCCGTGGTGGCGGCCGACACGTCCGGGGCGAGCCGGGGCGAGCCGGTCCGGCTGCGGTGCGTCGGGACGGTCCACACCGGGGAGGTGGCGGCCCGCGCGGTCGGCGCCGGGGAATGCCTCCAGATCGCGACCGGCGCCCCGCTGCCCGGCGGCGCGGACGCGGTGGTGATGGTCGAGCAGACCGGCCGGCGCGGCGACGAGGTCGACGTCCGCGCGCCGGTGCGGCCGCGCCAGCACGTCGGAGGGCGGGGCGCCGACATCGCGGCCGGCCAGACGGCGCTCCGCGCCGGCGACGTCCTGACGCCGAGCCGCGTCGGCGCGGCCGCCGCGCTCGGACTGGCCGCGGTGGAAGTCTACGACCGGCCGCGCGTCGGCATCGTGTCGACCGGCGACGAGCTGGTCGAGCCCGGCCGGCCCCTCGCGCCGGGCCGGATCCACGACGTCAACCGCTACACCCTCGCCGCGGTCGTCGCCGAGCACGGGGGCGTCGCCGCCGCCCATCCGATCACCGGGGACACCGGCGCCGCGCTCGACGCCGCCGTCGACGCCGTCATCGCCCGGGGAACGGACGTCCTGGTGTTCTCGGGCGGCAGCTCGGTCGGCGAACGCGACCTGACCCGCGACGTGCTGCGCCGGAAAGGCGACGTGGCGTTCCACGGCATCGCGGTCAAGCCGGGCAAGCCGACCGCGTTCGGCCACGTCGGTTCGACGCCGGTCTTCGGCATGCCGGGCTACCCGACCTCGTGCCTGTCGAACGCGTACCTGCTGCTGGCGCCGTTCCTCCGGCGCATGGCGCGCCTGCCGCCGCCCCCTGCGCGGACCGTCACCGTGCCGGCGGCGCACCGGTTCTCCTCGGTCGCCGGCCGGCACCAGTTCTACACGGTGCGGGTGGTCGACGGCGCCGCGGTCAGCGCGTTCAAGGCGTCGGGCGACGTCACGAGCATGTCGCAGGCGGACGGCTACGTCGAGATCCCGACGGGGGTGGACGCCGTCGAGGAGGGCGCCCGGGTCGAGGTGACTCTCTTCTGACGATGATGCCGCCATGCACGTGCTGTACGAGGCGCTGCTGAACGACGTCGCGGACGCCTGCCGGCGTCACTACGGCGGCCGCCTGCTCTCGCTCGCGGTCTACGGGTCGGTCGGTCGCGGCGCCCCGCGGCCCGACTCGGACGTCGACCTGCTCGTCGTCGCGGCCGATCTGCCGGACGGTCCGGTTGCCCGCAACGACGAGTTCGAAGCCGTCAGGACCGCGGTGGCGCCGCGCCTGGCCGCCGCCGGCGCCGCGGGGCTCCATCCGGAGCTGTCGCCGATCTTCAAGACGCGGGCCGAGCTCGACCGCGGGACGCCGCTGCTGCTGGACATGACCGAGGACGCGCGGATCCTGCACGACCCGGACGACTGCCTGGCGGACACGCTCACCCGCCTCCGGCGCCGTTTGCGCGCCCTGGGCTCCCGGCGCGTCTGGAGAGGCGACCACTGGTACTGGGATCTCAAGCCGGACTACCGGCCGGGTGAGATCTTCGAGCTGTTCCCGCCATGACGAACAGCGCCCTCGCCGCCAGCTATCTGGCCAAGGCCGAGATGCGGCTCGGCATCCTGCCGGTGCTCTTCGAGCAGGCCGGGTATTCCGACGTGGTCCGGGAAGCGCAGGAGATTGTCGAGCTGGCGCTCAAGGGGATGCTGCGCCAGGCCGGCGTCGAGACCCCGCGCTGGCACGACGTCGGCGGCGTGCTGCGCGAGCACGCCGAGCGGTTCCCGGCCGTCGCGGCGGAGCAGATCGAACGGCTGGCGGAAATCTCCGCCTGGCTGCGTCAGAACCGCGAGCTGTCGTTCTACGGAGACGACGGGTTCATCCCGACCGAACGCTACACCCGCGACCACGCGCAACGCGCCATGGACGGCGCCAGGCTCGCGGCCGCGGTCGCCGCGACCGTGATCGGCCGCCGGTGACCGCGCGCTACCGCCTGCCGAGCCGCCGCGCCCACTCCAGTTCCAGCACGTCCGCGGTGTGGAGGTCGAAGACCTCTCCCGTCCGCCGGCGGCCGCCGCGGAACTCGGTGTGGCAGCGGTAGCAGACTTCCAGATCGCGCAGCCGGCCGTAGACCACGAGGTCGAGCAGGGCGGCGCCGCCGAGCACGCCGTAGGCCACCAGATCCATCCCGTACCAGTAGAAGCCGGCGCTGACCAGGGCGCCGGCGGCGATCACGGCCAGGCCGAGCCGCGGGTCGAAGTCCTTGCGGACGTAGAGCTCGCTTCCCTCGCAGACCGGACAGACGTCGGCCTCCTCGCCGGCGCGCACCCTGTCGCTCACCGCGAGCGCGATCGCGCGGCCGCATCCGCCGCACCGGATGGCGGCCGGCGCCTCGGCCGCCGCGACCGGCAGGCGGCCGGCGCACCCCGGGCAGACGACGGTCAGGTTCACAGCGGCACCCGCTGCGAGATCAGCAGGTACTTCGCGAGCATCTCGCCGACGATCACGGTGAAGAAGTCGACGTAGAGGATGCCGGTGGCCGACTGCGTGGAGCGGATCCTGGCCGTCTCCCACGTCAGGTACGAGAGGACGGCGGGTCCGAGCAGCCCGAACAGCACCCGCTGCCAGAGGAACACCCCCTCGATCGACAGCGCGTAGCGGTCGAAGCCGGCCCCCGACGGCGCCTGCCAGGTGGCCAGGGCGGAGGCGGCGACCGCGCCGACGACCACGATCCGCACCGCCGTGGAGCCGATGTGGAACTTCACGATCCGCTGCAGCAGGGAGACGTCCATCGACGGCAGCACGAGGTACCAGTGGCCCAGGATCATCGCGGTGCAGCTTCCCCCGAGCAGGGCGGCCGACGAGAGGAAGCTGGCGGCGGTCAGCCACGGGGACGGCCCCGCCTCGACGGCCGACCAGCCCGCCGCCTGCGCGGCGAGCGCGGCGGCGCCGCCCAGTACGGCCGTCCAGAGCAGGACCGGACGCAGGGACGCCAGCGCGCGGCCGATCGTGGCCCAGTAGACGAGCAACGCGCCCGTGGCGGCGAGCAGAGCGCCGAACCCGAGGCTCGCGGCCGGGGCGCCGGCCGGCGGCGCGGGCCGGACCGCCAGGGCGATCAGCAGCAGAACCGCGGCCAGCCCGGCATTGAAGCGGAAGAACTTCACGCCCGCCGCCGGCCGCACCAGCAGCAGCGACGCGGCGATGCCGACCGCGAGGTGGGCGAGGAACAGGAACAGGACGGAGGACATGTGAAGCGGCGTGCGCCCTTCAAGGGCCGCGCGCGGCAGTTGCAGTTGATCGGCGGAACAGGACGGAGGACATGTGAAGCGGCGTGCGCCGGCTACCCGAGCCTCCGGTTCACCTCGTTCCAGTCGATCGTGTTGAACCAGGCCGAGATGTAGTCGGGACGCCGGTTCTGGTACTTCAGGTAGTAGGCGTGCTCCCAGACGTCGAGGCCGAGGACGGCCTTCCTGCCCTCCATGACGGGGCTGTCCTGGTTGGGCGAGCTCTCGATGCGCAGCGCGCCGCCGGCGTCGATCAGCCAGACCCACCCGCTGCCGAACCGGGCGGCCCCGGCCGCGGCGAACCGCTCCTTGAACGTGTCGAACGATCCGAACGCCGCGTCGATCGCGCCGGCCGCGGCGCCGGTCGGCGCGCCGCCCCCGCCGGGGCGCATCACCTGCCAGAACAGCGTGTGGTTCGAATGCCCGCCGCCGTTGTTGCGGACCGCGGTCCGGATCGCCTCCGGCACGCTCGCCAGATCCGCGACGAGCTCGTCGACGCCCTTCGCGGCCAGCTCCGGATGCCCTTCGAGCGCCCCGTTGAGCTTGGCGACGTAGGTCTGGTGATGCTTCGTATGGTGGATGCGCATCGTCTGCTCGTCGATGTGCGGCTCCAGGGCGTCGTAGCCGTACGGCAGCGCGGGCAGTTCGTGGGCCATGCGGTGAATCTCCTTCGGATGGCGCGCCCCGACCCGTCGAGGCGGCGCGGGCGCGCGTCGGTGTCGCAAACGAGTGTAGTGGAAACCCCGACGGCGGACCACGGCGGCGGACGGGTCCGGATCGGCCGGCCGGCGGCCGGACGTTCGCCGCGTTCAGTGGATCTCCAGCATGCGGTCGAGCGCCACCCGCGTCCACCGCTTCTCGTGCTCCGGGACGACGATCCGGTTGCGGACCACGCCGTCGCGCAGCGCGTCGAGCACCCACAGCAGGTGGTTGGGAGACACCCGGAACATCGTCGAGCAGAGGCAGCCGATTGGATCGAGGGTCAGGATGGTGCGCTCGGGGGCGAGCGCGGCGGCCAGCCGGCTGACGAGATGGATCTCGGTGCCGATCGCCCACGTGGACCCGGGCGGGCTGCCGGTCACCTTGTCGATGATGTACTCCGTCGAGCCGCTGTCGTCGGCCGCCTGCGCGACCTCCCAGGTGCATTCGGGGTGGACGATGACCCGCGCGCCGGGATGGGTCCGCCGGACGTGCTCGACCTGCGGAACGGTGAACCGGGTGTGCACCGAGCAGTGTCCTTTCCAGAGGATCATCCGGGCGGCGCGCAGCACGTCAGGCTCCACCCCGCCGTCCGGCAGATCGGGATCCCAGACGACCATCTCGTCGAGCGGCACCCCCATCCGGTACGCGGTGTTGCGCCCCAGGTGCTGATCCGGCAGGAACAGGATCTGCCGTCCGCGCGCCCATGCCCAGCGCAGCGTCGGCGCGGCGTTCCCGGAGGTGCAGACCACGCCGCGCCGCTCGCCGCAGAACGCCTTGATGGAGGCCGCCGAGTTGATGTAGGTCACCGGGACCACGTCGGCGGCGCCCGCCGCCTGCAACTCCTCCCAGCAGACCTCGAGCTGCTCGGCCGCCGCCATGTCCGCCATCGAGCAGCCCGCCGCCAGATCCGGCAGGATCACCTGCTGGTGCGGGGCGCTCAGCACGTCGGCGCTCTCCGCCATGAAGTGGACGCCGCAGAAGACGATGTAGTCGGCGTCGCGCCGGCGCGCCGCCTGGCGGGCCAGCTTGAACGAGTCGCCGGTGCAGTCGGCGAAGCGGATCACCTCGTCGCGCTGGTAGTGGTGGCCCAGGATCAGCAGGCGCGCGCCGAGGTCCGCGCGCGCCTGCGCGATGCGTTCGGCCATCTCGTCGTCGGCAAGCCCCAGGTAGCGCTCCGGCAACGGCTGCCGCTCGCCGATCTGCGACTTCTCGAACCGCGTCAGTTGCTCGACGTCCATCGCCATGCTCCGTTGTCGCTCCGCGCGCGGCCGGGACTGCGTGCCGGCCGGGAAACGGGCCGCGCCCGACGGCTCGTGCCACATCCGTGCGCGGGCCGGGTCCTGCGCCCCTTCCGTCACCGGCCTTCCGTGGACTCCCGGATCCCTCCGCTCCCCCCGCCCTTCGGCACTTGTGAAACTTTTCTCAAGCCGGTGTCGAGAAAAGGCGCCGACCCGGGTTGGAATCGGCGCCGGCGCGCCCCGCCTGCGACGCGCTCACCGTGCTTGTGAAATTCTTCTCAAGCGCCGGCCATCAGTGTATCACGTCGGCCCGCGGCCACGGAGCCCTGCCGCAACCCGTTGCGGCTCGCATCGCGCGTTCTCATCCCGGCCGGGTGGTCTCGGTCGCCCAGAGAATCCTGCGGGGCGTGCCTCTCGTCAACGTCTGTTGCATGTCTTCAATAATCCGATCCGCGCCGGTGGTGCGATGCTCCAGGAATTCCGTGAGTCCCGTTCCGGGCAGGGTCTTTCGCAGCGAAGCCCGATCGCCTCTGATCTCTCGTTGCTGTCCCTGCCGCGTTCTGCTACCCGAACAGCTCCCGTTGCGCGCGCGGCCAGAACGCCGCCCCGATGAGCGCGTTGAACAGGATGAAGAAGTTGTGCTGGACGAAGCCGAACGCGGCCATCTGTCCTTCGTTCTCGGGAAAGAGGATCACCCAGAACGTGATGGCGGCGGCCCGCATCGGGGTCGGCACGGCGGCGGCGAAGAAGATCACCGGCAGGTAGCCGAGCAGCGACAGAAAGTGCGCTTCGACGCCGAACAGGCGCAGCGCGACCGTGTAGACGACCACCGCCGCCAGCAGCGCCGGCGAGCGCAGCGCCACGAACAGGGCGTAGTGCCGGAGCCCGGCGAGCCGGAAGGCGTGGAAGATGCGCTTGTCGCGCAGTCGGTGGCCCGGCCACAGTGCGCCGCGGAAGTACAGCACCCAGGCGCCGAAGACCAGCGCCGCGGCCCCGGCGAACCAGGGGACGAGTCCGAACGCCGGCGGCAGCGCTCCGCCGCTGAAGGCGAAGCCGACCGTCGCCCAGAACAGCAGGTAGAACACCTCGCAGAACATCACGAACAGCATCACCGAGCCCACTTCCCAGCCGGGGACCCGGTGGCGCCGGTTGAGGTACCAGGCCATCGCGCCCTTGCCCACCTGTTCGTTGACGAGCGAGACGACGTAGGCGCTGGCGCGGATCGGCAGGAGGTCGCGGTAGCGGACGGGCGATACGAACCAGGCGAGGGCGCGGCCCACGACCAGGGTGTCGATGCAGAAGTAGAGGCCCGAGTAGGCGATCATCAACGCGATCCAGGACGTCCACTCGACGTTGGCGAAGACGCCCGCCATGTAGTCGGCCAGCGAAAGCCCCGCGCGCGCCGCGGCGCCGTGCAACCGGAAGTAGAGGTAGGCGAAGCAGGCGGCGCCGAGGGCGAGAAATCCGATGCGCGCCGCCACGCCGCGGCCGGCGGGAGCAGGCGGGGCGGCGTCTTCCGTCCCCGCGGGCGGCTGGGCGCCCGGAGTGCGCGCCGGGCGGGTCGGAGCGGCGGGCGGAGCGTCGTCGCCGGTCGGCGGCCCGGACGGAGGCGTGGTCACGATCCGCGCTCCCCGCGGGCCGCCGCGGCGTGGCTGCCGCGCCGGGTCGCGCGCTGGGAGGCCGCGGTGGTCACGATCCGCGCTCCCCGCGGGCCGCCGCGGTCTCCGCGCGCTCGATCCCGGCCGCCTCGCGCTTCGCGGACTCCGGCGGCATCTGCCGCGGGTACGGGGCGGTCCCCGCGCGCTCGATCCCGGCCGCCTCGCGCTTCGCGGACTCCGGCGGCATCTGCCGCGGGTACGGGGCGGCCCCCGCGCGCTCGACCCCGGCCGCCTCGCACAGCCGGGCCAGCGTGTCGGACAACGGGGTGAGGGTGATTCCCAGGTTCGCGTCGGCGTTGCGCTCGACCGCCTCGTCGCCGGTGATGACGTCGATCACCGCCGGCGTCAGGCCGCCGGCGCGGACCAGGCCGGCGAGCCGGGCGCCCAGGCGGGCCAGCCACACCGGGGTGGACCGGATCGACAGTTCGTGGCCCAGCCGGCGGGCGGTCTGTTGCAGCAGCTCGCGTTGCGTGAGCAGGGTCGGTCCGACCAGGTCGCAGGTGCGCGCGCCGCGGGCCGGGGCGCGGCGGCAGGCCAGGATGGCGCGGCACAGATCGTCGACGTCGAGAGGGCGCAGCCGGTGCGATCCGCCGCCCAGGACGCGGGCCGACGTCCCGGACGCGGTGCGCAGCAGCGCGCGTCCGCCGGCCGTGCCGGGGCCCAGCAGCAGCGGCGTGCGGATGATCGTGGCGCCGCAGCCGGAATCCGCAACGAGGCGCTCCGCTTCGCCCTTGGAGCGGAGGTAGCCGTTGGACGAGCGCGGGTCCGCCCCCAGCGCGCTGACGAAGACGACGTGGCGGACCCCGGCCGCCCGCGCCGCCGCGGCCAGGGCCCGGGTGCTCTCGACGTTGCCGGTCCGATAGCTCGACGTCCGGCTCTCGAAGAGGATGCCGGCGAGATGCGCGACGCAGCCGGCGCCGGCGAGCGCCTCGGCGAGCCGCCGGGGCTGGTCGTAGGGAGCCACGCGGGGCGCGATGCGCGGCGAGCGGGGCAGGCCGTCCAGCGCCGTCTCCCGCCGCACCAGCGCCACCGCCCGCAACGTCTCCCGGCCGGCGATCCGCGCCAGCAGCGCCTTGCCGACGGCGCTGTTGGCCCCGGTGACCGCGACGGTCCCGCCGTCCGCGTGGCCGTTCACCGCGGCGTCCAGAAGAAGACCTCCCAGGTGCGGAGCGGTTCGGCCTGCCCCCGCAGCATGCCGCCGGACGGGCCCGCGTCCATGCGCATGCCGTTCTTCTCGCCGTAGGCCGCGAGCAGCGGCAGGCGGTCGTCGCCCAGGATCTCGGTCGCCCGCATGGCGTAGGCGGCGTCGCCGATCCGCAGCCAGCCGTCGGGGTTCGCCCGCGCCCGCCGCGCCCAGAAGCCGCCGTCGGGCCGGGTGGCGGTGATCACACCGTCTTCCGCGCCGGCGTAGACGACGTTGACCACGAACGGGGGGAAGCCGCCGGTCTTGAGCTGGATCACGCGGTGGTCGTCCACCGTGCGCCAGTCGGCCGGCGGAGCGGTCTCGACCCCGCCGATCCGGACCCCCGCGATCCGGTTGTACGGCGCCAGGAAGACGTAGCCGAGCACGACGATCGCCGCGACCGCGGCGATCGTGACGCCCTCGATCTGTTTCTCCGTCATCGCGAATCTCCCGTCTGCCGCCGCGCGCACCCCGCGGCGGGCGAATCCGGCGGCGCGCCGGCGGCTGCCGCCCCGGGCCGCCCCGCCCACTCATGCTATCGTAGGCGATCGACGAAATCCGTTTGACTTGTGGAGGTCTTGCGATGACAGGTGGACGATCGACGATGCGACTGGCGTTCATCGCGCTGGCCGGGCTGCTGGCGCTGCCGGCCCTGGCCCTGGCGCAGGACGATGCGCCGCGGACCGACTGGGGCGCACCGGATCTGCAGGGGGTCTGGGACTTCCGGACCATCACCCCGCTCGAGCGGCCCGAGGATCTGGGCGAGAAGGCGTTCCTGACCGAAGAGGAGGCCGTGCAGCGCGAGCAGGACGCCGTGGACCGCGACGTCCGTCTCTGGGAGGCGGACGCCCGGCGCACCGAGGCCGGCGGAAACGTGGGCGGCTACAACAACTTCTGGATGGACCGGGGCACGCGGGTGATCGGCACGCGGCGCACCTCGCTGGTCGTCGATCCGCCGAACGGCCGGCTGCCGGAGATGACCGACGCCGGCCGGGCGCGCCGGGCCGACGGCCGCGGCTCGTTCAGCGACCGGATCCCGGCGTCCTACACGGATCTGAGCAACGCCGACCGCTGCCTGATGGGCTTCAACGCCGGCCCGCCGATCACCCCGGGCGGCTACAACCAGAACGTGCAGATCTTCCAGACCCCGGACGAGGTCGTGCTGCTGACCGAGATGGTGCACACGGTGCGCGTGGTGCCGCTCGACGGCCGTCCCGCGCTGGACGAGGACCTCGCGCAGTGGTCGGGCGACTCGCGCGGACGCTGGGAGGGCGACACCCTGGTGGTCGAGACCGCCAACTTCGACGTCGACCGCAACTGGCGGGGGGCGAGCGCGGACATGCGCCTGGAGGAGCGGTTCACCCGCGTCGACGCCGACACCCTCGAGTACGAGTACACCGTGACCGATTCCGACACCTGGGTCGCGCCGTGGACGGTGAACCTGCCGATGGTGCGCAGCGATCTGCCGTTGTTCGAGTACGCCTGCCACGAAGGCAACTACTCGATGGAGACGATGCTCACCGGCGCGCGGACCGACGAAGCGGCCGCGGCGGCCGCGAAGTAGGAGGCGGCGGCGCACCGGCCGGGGGCGCCCGGACACACGTCCGGGCGCCATGCTTCCCGCTGCTTCCGGCAGCGCGGGCGTACTCGTCGGCACGGCGCGACAGCGCGTTTCCGCGGCGCACGACTCGGACGTCAGGATGAGCGCCGCGCCGCCCGACTGGAGCCGTCTGTTTCGCCGCGCCCGCGCCGTGGCCCGCCACGCCTACGCTCCGTACTCCGGGTACCACGTGGGCGCCGCCGGGCTCGTCGACGACGGACGGGTCGTCGAAGGCTGCAACGTGGAGAACGCCTCCTACGGGCTTGCGCTGTGCGCCGAGTGCTCTCTGGTGTCCGCGCTGCACTCGACCGGCGGAGGCAGGCTGCTGGCGGTCGCCGTCGTGGCCGGCAGGGACGTCGACGATCTGCGGCCGGGCAAGCCGTGCGGGCGCTGCCGCCAACTGCTGTACGAGGCCGGCGGGACGAGTCTGCGCGTCAACGAACGGCACACGCTCGGCGAGATGCTGCCGGACGCGTTCGGCCCCGACGCGCTTCGTTGACCGCGCCGCGTCGCCGAGTGCCCGTCGGGGACGCGGTTCCAGTAGAATCAGGGCCGGCGCTGGAACGATCCGCCCCGGAAGAGGGGTTCTGCGAGCTTGGGGAACGGCGTCGGACCCCGGTGCCCGGTAACCTGGAACGATCCGCCCCGGAATGAGGATTCTGCGAGGAGGCCGACATGTGCGATGAGAGAACCGTTGTCGACACCGCGAAGCGTCTGCGCGACAGGGAGATCACCCGGCGGCAGTTCGGGGCCGTGTCGGCCGGCGCAGGGCTGGCGATGCTGCTGCCCCGCGCGGCGAACGCCCAGGCCGTCACCGAAGCCGAGGTGGATGTCCCGACCCCGGACGGGGTGGCGGACAGCTATTTCGTGCATCCGGCGAGCGGCGTCCACCCCGGCGTCCTGATCTGGCCCGACGCCTTCGGCCTGCGGCCCGCCAAGCGGCAGATGGCCCGGCGGCTCGCGGAGTCCGGCTACTCGGTCCTGGTGGTCAACCAGTACTACCGGTCGCAGCGGGCGCCCATCGCCGACAGCACGAACTTCGCCGAGCTGCGCGACGTCCTCATGCCGCTGATGGGAACGCTGAGCCCGGAGACCCACGTGACGGACGCGAGGGCGTTCGTGAGCTTCCTCGACGCCCAGCCGTCGGTGGACGGCAACCGGAAGATGGGGACGATGGGCTACTGCATGGGCGGTCCGATCACGATGCGCACGGCCGCCGCCCTGCCCGACCGCATCGGCGCCGGCGCGTCGTTCCACGGCGGCGGCCTCGTGACCGACCAGCCGGACAGCCCGCACCTGCTGGTGCCGAGCATGACGGCGCACTACCTGTTCGCGATCGCCGAGAACGACGACGAGGCCCAGCCCGAGGCGAAGGACGTGCTGCGCGACACGTTCGCGCAGGCGGGACTGCCGGCCGAGATCGAGGTGTACGAGGGCGCGCTGCACGGCTGGTGTCCGCCCGATACGCAGGTGTACGACGAGGCGCAGGCGGAGCGGGCGTGGAGCCGTCTGCTTGCTCTGTTCGAGCGCGCACTCGGCTGACGCACGGCCCGCGGGCTGACGCTGCCGGGTGGGTGCGGTCGAACCCGCCGTGTTCGAGCGCGCACTTGGCTGACGCGCGTGGCCCGCGGAGTGCATCGTCGCCTGACACACGCCAGCGGCCCGCGGAACGTCCGGCGCTTCCGGGCGTTCCGTTCAGGTGCCTCGACGTCTACGACGCGCGGCGCGTCGAGGCCGCGGAACGTCCGGCGCCTTCCGGGCGTTCCGTCAGGGCCGGAGTCCGCACCGGGAGCCCGAGCCGGCCGTCGACGCCAGCACGCCGAGCCCGTACGCTGTGCGCATGCGCCGCACGGCGGTGGCGTGCAGAGCGCGGGCGCCGCCGTTCCCGGCCGCGATTCCCGACGGGATGCAGTGCGCCCGCAGGCCGCAGCGGACGAAGCGGACCAGGCCGGTCGCGCCGAGCAGGTGCGCGCCGGCTATGAGGGCGGCCTGGTCGAGGGGCACGCCGCCGACCGTCGTGCCCAGCAGGTCCCGCACGCACGGTTCCAGCTTCAGCCAGTTCTGCGTCGTGTAGCGCAGCATGGCGGCGTCCTGCGCGCGGCGGTTGCCCTGGAACTCGTCGTCGGAGTCGACGCCCCACGCGTTGTCCAGCCAGTCGCCGGCGGCATCCTTGAATCCGGCCTCCACCAGGGCGGCGCGGGTCATCTGGTAGCAGCCGACGGCCGAGCTGCCGGCCGGTCTGGCGAAACAGTCTCCGCGGGTCTCCACCTCCTCCACCAGTTCGAGGTACCGGGGGAAGTCGGCGCCGCCCCACCGCGCCATGGAATCGGGAACCGCCGCGGCGCCCGTGCCGCGCACCGCCTCGGCCGGCGAGGGAAACGGCCGCGGCACGGGCGCGCCGATGCGTGCCGGCCCGCACGCCGCGACGGCGGCGGAGAGCGCGGCCGCGACGGCGGCCACCGCCGGCCGCGCCGCTACCGCCATGGCCGAATCAGGGGCAGGGGCAGCGAGCGGACCGGCTGCCCGACGTGGAACATCGGGTTGTCTATCGGCCGCTGGGCGCGGCCGGTCCAGTGCGCCCGCGTCGGGCATCCCGCAACGCCGGCGCCCCGGCCGGCCCGCGCTGCCCGCGGCGGCCCGGCTCCTACCCCCGGTGGAAACAGGCACGGCCGGCGCTGAAAGCAACCGCGCGATCGACCGTCGGCGCCGGCGCCGACGCGGGTTGACACAGGCGGAGCTCGACCGGATCACGCAGATGGTCTCGGACGTCAGATCCGCGCGGGAACCCGCCGTTCGTTCCGGCGGCGCATCAGCGGAGGACGGGTCGGACACGGGAAACAGGAGCGGGAAGGACGGATCGTGACGACCCTCCTCCTGACGGTGACCGCCAAGGTGGCGCCGGCGGCTGCCGCCCCGGACCGCCCGCCCACTCATGCTACCGTAGGCGATCGACGAAATCCGTTTGAACGTGGAGTTCTTGCGATGACAGGTGGACGATCGACGATGCGACTGGCGTTCGTCGCGCTGGCCGGGCTGCTGGCGCTCCCGGCCCTGGTCCTGGCGCAGGACGATGCGCCGCGGACCGACTGGGGCGCACCGAATCTGCAGGGGGTTTGGGACTTCCGGACCATCACCCCGCTCGAGCGGCCCGAGGGCGAGAAGGCGTTCCTGACCGAAGAGGAGGCCGTGCAGCGCGAGCAGGCCGCCGTGGACCGCGACGTCCGCCTCTGGGAGGCGGATGCCCGGCGTACCGAGGCCGGGAGGAACGTGGGCGACTTCAACCACTTCTGGAAGGATTGGGGCACGCGGGTGATCGGCACGCGGCGCACCTCGCTGATCATCGATCCGCCGAACGGCCGGCTGCCGGAGATGACCGACGCCGGCCGGGCGCGCCGGGCCGACGGCCGCGGCTCGTACAGCGACCGGATCCCGGCGTCCTACACGGATCTGAGCGACGCCGACCGTTGCCTGATGGGCTTCAACGCCGGCCCGCCGATCACCCCGGGCGGCTACAACCAGAACGTGCAGATCTTCCAGACCCCGGACGAGGTCGTGCTGCTGACCGAGATGGTGCACACGGTGCGCGTGGTGCCGCTCGACGGCCGTCCCGCGCTGGACGAGGACCTCGCGCAGTGGTCGGGCGATTCGCGCGGGCGCTGGGAGGGCGACACCCTGGTGGTCGAGACCGCCAACTTCGACGTCGACCGCAACTGGCGGGGGGCGAGCGCGGACATGCGTCTGGAGGAGCGGTTCACCCGCGTCGACGCCGACACCCTCGAGTACGAGTACACCGTGACCGATTCCGACACCTGGGTCGCGCCGTGGACGGTGAACCTGCCGATGGTGCGCAGCGATCTGCCGTTGTTCGAGTACGCCTGCCACGAAGGCAACTACTCGATGGAGACGATGCTCGCCGGCGCGCGGACCGACGAAGCGGCCGCGAGGGTCGTGACGATCTGGCTGGCGGGGGGCGCCGCCAGCGCCGGCGTCCTTCTGATCGGACTGTCGAGGCTTCGGCGACCGCGGGCATCGTCGCGCGCGTGACCGGCGGATGCCGGCGTCGGCTGTGCGCAGACGCCGCGCGGTCGTGCGGGCTGAAGCGCGACGTCGATCTGCGGCCTCGACGCCCCGAGCCAGGACCAGATCGCCGGCCGCGTGCTCGCTCTCGCGGCGAAGCTGCGCACGGACCGCCCACGCCAGCGGGTTGAACCACCCCAGACGCACCACAGCGCCTCGGCCGCGTCGGGCGCTGGGATGCGCCCGCCGCGAACCTCGACTACCTCGACCGGTACGCCGGCCGGTTGTACGACCCGCCCGCGCACGCGCCCCACCATCGCACCCTGGAGGTGGCCGGCCAGCAGATCCCGTGGACCGAGGTGGTCTCGGTCGGCATGGAGCGGCTGGTTGCTGATCCGCTCGCGTTCGCCCGTCGGGACTGGGAGTACTTCTCCTTCCTTATCCGCCGCGTCACACACCGGTGATCCGTGATATGGTCGGGAGGTCGTGCGGTGGACAGAAGACGATGGCGGCCAGTGGGAGATCTGGCTCGTCGTCGACGGCGCGACGGTGACGGTGCGCGCCGGCGATCCCGTCGCGCTCCCGTCGCCCGGAGTATTCCGGGCGCGGGTGGGCACGGGCGAGGTGGGAGTGCGCGACCTGCTGCGCGCGCTCGAGGGTGACGCCCTGCCGCTAGACTCCGAGCCGGCGCGGATGCTGCTCGCCCTGCCGCGGACGACCAACCCGGACGCCCCCCGCGGCCCCGATCATCGGCAGCGCCTCGCGGAGTGCGTCGCCGCCTACGCCCGCCGGATCGGGGAGCGCGCCGGCCTGCCGGTGTCGCACCCGGACCCGGCCCGCTGGTCGGACGCGGCGCTCGCCCTGCCGCCCGCCCCCCCGGACCCGTACGCTGACGAGCGCGCCACCGACCCGAGCGTTCCGCCGCCGCCCGCCCCCCCGGTGGCGTAGGTGGACATCACCATCCGCGCAGACGACGCGGAGGTCCGGGCGGCCCTGCGCCGCCTGCGGGCCGCGGTGGACGACCTGCGGCCGGCCCTGCGCGAGATCGCCGCCGCACTCGAAGCGGGCGTGCAGGATGCGTTCGACGCCCAGGAGTCCCCCGCCGGCGACCCCTGGGCGCCGCTGGCCGCATCGACGATCCGCCGCCGCACGCGGCGGCGCAAATGGCCCGGCAAGATCCTGCAGGTGACCGCCGCGGCCGGGTTGATCGGCTCGATCACGAGCCGTGCCGACGACGACAGTGCCGTCGTCGGCACGAACAAGATCTACGCCGGCATGCACCAGTTCGGGGCCCGCCACGGGGAGTACCGCGGCGGGCTCCGCCCGATCCCCTGGGGCGGCCGAAGTTCTCGATCTGGTACCGCTGCTGCGTGCGGGTCAGAATCGCGCCGACCTGCGAGATCTGCTGCGCCTGGTCGCCCGCCAGCCCGCGGCCGAGGTTCTTGTGGACGGTGGCGACCACGTCGCCCACCTGGGCCGGCATACCATCGGTGATGGTCGCCACCTGCGCGACGACGTCGGCCGCGGAGCGGGACAGCTCGGCGCCGAGGCCCGCGGAGACGAGCTGGTACTGAATCTGCAGATGCTCGGTCGCCGACGTCAGACCGCGGCGGGCGTAGTTCCCCGCGGCCTGATCGGCGGCGGCCCGGCCGGCGGCCCGTTCACCCTCCGGCAGTAGCGTGCCGACCCGGACCGCGGCGGTCTGCCGCGCGTGCTCGGCGGTCAGCACGCGCCCCGCCATGCGCACGCCGCCGACTGCGCCGCCCACCATGCCGGCGGTCTTCAGCCACCCCGCGCGAGCGCGCTGCAGGGTGTCGAGGTCGCGCATCTCCCGGCGGTACTCGCCCATCCGGCGCCGCGCCTTCTCGAGACGCCGGCCGACGACGTCGAGGTCGCGCGCGAACGCGCCGGTGCTGTCGCCCAGGCGTTGCTGCGCGCTGCGCAGTTCGACGGCCCGGCCGCGCAGCGCGGCGGCCTGCCGCCGGGTCTTCTCCAGCGTCCGGCCCAGGCGGGTCTGGCGGTCTTCGAGCTTGCGCAGACCGACCAGCGCGCCGCCGACGCGGGAACCGATCTCGATCGCGGTGCGCAGCATGCTATCGTGGGGTGGTGGGAATCATCTTCTTCACACTCGTGGTCTGCGGCGCGGTCTTCGGCGTGGCCTTCGCCGCCTTCGCCGCCGCGGACCTGGCCCGGCTGCTCTACCGGCTGCTCGTCTACGCCTGCATGGTCATCGCGAGCGGGTGGCGCGCGGGACGGCGCGGGGAAACTACCCCGGCGCCCCCGCCGTGGCCGTGGCCGTGAGCTCGGCGAGCCCCTCCAGCCACTTCGTCAACTCCGCCACGTCGAACTCCTGCACCTCGCCGAGCGCCCACCCGGTGCGGGCCGCGAGCGCGAGCACCGCCCGCCGCGCGTCCGCCGCCGAGATCGTCTGGAAGCGGGAGTACTCCCGCTGCAGCGCCTCGTAGTCCCGCAGATCGAGTTCCTCGACGGCGCGCGGCGAGACCTCGCAGAGGTTCGCCAGCAGCCGGACCTCCTTGGCCGCGTCGCCCGCGATCGCGTCCACGGCCAGGATGTCCCGCACCCGCGGCGGGCGCCATCCGCACCGCCCGGTCGCCTGCGGCGCACGTGTGCGAGCTCGTGCAGCAACACGACGCGTATCCGCTCCGCCGGTCACCCGGCGGCCGACGCCGGCAGCATCGCCACCGGCCGCCTCCAGCCCCACGTCGCAATGAAGGTCGGATGCGGGCCGCGCCGCGGCCTGTGCAACGCATCTCGTCGATCTGGCGCGAGACGTTCGGGAACGTCGGCGGGCGGGGTGGCCGGCGGCGGCACCGGCCCGTCCGTCACAACTGCAACGGAGGGTACGCACCATGTTGAATCCCCGCACGAATCGGCGTCCCGTGACCCGTGTCGCCCGCTTCGGCCCTGGGTGCGCTGGCCACCGCCTCCATCCTTTTCGGCAGCCTGCAGGTCGCGGCGCAGACCGCGCGGCTCGCCGGCACGGTCGTCGATCAGGCCGGGCACGTCGTGCGGAACCCTGGCCTGACGTTCACCGACCGGGCAACCGGCGATCGGCTGCGTGTCATCGGCGACGACGCCGGCCGCTTCGAGTTCACGGATCTGGCCGCCGGCGAGTACGGCCTCGTCGCCAGAGCCCCGGGCTTCGAACGGCTGTTTCGGCGGCTGGCGCTGGAAGCGGGAGATCAGCTCGAAGAGGAACTGGTGCTCCGGCTCGGGTCGCTCGAGGAGACGATCACGGTGACGGATACGAGTCAGTCGCCGACGCCGGCGAGGACGATCAGCGCCGCCACGCGGGCGCGGTATCTGGAGCACCGCGCCCGCGCCGGGACGATCGCGCCGCCGATCAAGATCCGGGATCAGGCTCCGGTCTACCCGGCGTCGGTGCGCGGCAGCGGATTTGAAGGCAAGGTGGTGCTGGAGGCGCTGGTGAAGACCGACGGTTCCGTCGAGGTGGTCCAAATCCTGGTCCCGGTGGACCCGGCGACGATGACGGTGGTGTATCCCGACCTCGCCCGTGCGGCGGTGGAGGCGGTCGGCGGGTGGCGCTACGAGCCGACATTGCTGCACGGCGTGCCGGTCGACACGCGGATGACGATCAGCATCACCTTCCGGCCGTAGGCGTCGGTTCCCGGCGGCGGACTGCCGGGCGCGCGGTCCGGCGTGCGGGCGCGCCGTCTGCGCGGTCCGGACGAATCAGGCGCGCCGTCTGCGCGGCCCGGACGAATCGGGCGCGCCGTCCGGTGCTCGGTCGGCGGCGGCGTCCGTCAGGCCGCCCATGCCGGCCCGGCCAGAAGGATCACGACCGGCGCCTTCGCGGACGCAAGGCGGCGGCGTCCGTCCGGCCCGCCCATGCCGGCCGGTCGTCAGCGCAGGTCGCTCCGGACCGCCGTCAGCGCTCCGAACGGGTCCGGGGCCGACAGCCGCTCGCGGGCGTTCGGATCGTCCTTGAGGTGCCGGTCGAACCACGCCAGCGCGTACCAGTCGCGGATCACGTGCGGCAGGTACACCTCGCCGGCGTCGCCGGCGGCGGCCCATCCCAACTGGGTGTAGCGCTCCCCCGGTTCCGGCGGCAGGTCGAAGGCGCGGGCGCCGGTCGGCTTGCGGGTGCGCTCCGGGGTCTGGCCGAAGGGGATCTCGCCGCGCCGGAACGCGGGCCAGGGGAAGCGCCGCGCCAGGTCCTCGGCCAGGGTGAAGTGGTCGGTGTCGCGCACGATCACCAGGACGCGGTCCGCCGCCGCGCGCCGCCAGGCGCTCAGGGCGACCGGCTGCGGGTTCTCCATCCGGTCCGGGACGGCGCGCTCGGCGGCGAGCGGAAACGCCTCCGCGGGCTCGCCGCCGGCCAGCGCCACCGCGGATTGCAGCAGCTCGACGAAGATCCGCTGCACGAAGTCGTCTTCGTCGCCGATCAGGAGCAGCAGCGGCCGGCGGCTGCCGATCGGCAGGCCGTCGCGCGTCTCGCCCGCGCCGAACATCTCCTCCGGCGTCCAGGCGAACGGCGGCGCGTTGTTGAGTCCCAGCGCGGCGCGGATGTCGGGCAGGTGGCTGGCCGCGAGCTGCGCGGTCATCGACCCGATGGAATGCCCGGCGACGCCGACGCGGCCGCCGTCGAGGCGTCCGGCGAGCAGACCGCACAGGTAGCGGTCGGCGGTGGGCCGCGCCGCGGCGGTGGCGCCCAGGGCGGCCAGCGCGGTCCGGCAGGTGCCGGGGGCCGCGCCGAGCAGGCGCACGGTGCGCAGGACGAGACCCGCGTCGGACACCCGCTGGCGGAACAGGTTGCGCATCATCGCGTTGGCGCGCGCCACGCCGCCCGGGACGACCGCCGCCGCGGCCGGGTCGAAGTTCTCCGGCGGCGCGAACCCCCGCCCTTCCTGCCCGAACAGCAGGCGGTAGAAGTAGGGCACCACCTTGACGTCACCCAGGAGCAGGTCGTACGCCTGCCGCAGTTCCCCCGGCGTCGCGTTGCGGGCGAACGGCGAATCTTCGTCGTGAAACACCAGCGGCAGGCCGCTGTCGGACACGAACGTGGGCGCGGCCACGACGTAGCCGTGGGAGGCGAGGAACTCGCCCAGCGAGCTCCACGTGGCGTGGCTGCCGGCGAGCCCGTGCAGGAGGAGGATCACCGGGAACGGCCCCTCGGCGGCCGGGGCGTCCTGCCAGGCGTCCTGCCGCCGGTCGAGAATCCGGCGCCCGACGTCGGCGAACGCGGCGTTCCGGACCGCGGGCGGCGCCGCGGCCAGGGTGCCGCCGCCCGCCAGGTGGATGAACTCCGGCAGCACCACCTGCGCCGCGGCGCCGATCCGCCCCGCCGGGTCGCCGGCCTGGAAGAAGAAGTCGAAGTAGTTCGCGCGCCGCCCGGCGGCGGCCGGGAAGGGGGAGCGCGGCCCGGCGAGCCGGCCGCGGGCGGCGTCCGGCGGCGCGGGATACCACAACTGGAACGGCACCGTCCGGGTCTGTCCGGCCGCCTCCACGCGGCGCAGCAGCGCGCGGTACTCGGGTCGGCCGTAGGCGCCGTTCCAGGGATCGAAACGCCGGCCGTCGTCCACCGCGAAGCCGGTGGCGACGCCGACGGCGTAGCCGCCGTAGACGGCCCCCGCCGGCAGTGCGCGCAACGCCGGCGGCTGTCCGGCGGCCGGCGCGGGCGCGAACGCGGCCAGGAAGACCGCGCCGGCCAGCGCGATCGCCGCCGGGCGTCCTGTCCGCGCGCTCGTGGACGGCATGGATGGTGGAGGCGGCGGGAGTCGAACCCGCGTCCGAAGGTCCGGCGCCGAAGGAATCTACATGCGTATCCGCCCTTGAATGTGTCGCTTCCGGCGTCGAAGGGCGGCGGAAACCGCCGGAAGCCGAGCCCCGATGCATCTCGTCGTCGCGTGTCGGTGCCGCGCGCGACGACCAGCCCGCTGTATGACGCCTGACTCCCGGCCCGCGGGCATGGTCAGGACAGGCGCGCCACCTGATCAGGCAGCGAGAGGAAGCTGCGTGTCCGCAGTTACTTTGGTTTCCATCGGATTAACGAGTCGATGGTGCTCGGCATGCATCCCGCGGCTCCATGATCCCCGTCGAAGCCGTGTCGCCCCCATCGGCGAACGTACCCCACCAGTATAATCCAAAGCGGGCATGAGCGGATCGCGAAGCGTCGAGAACGTGGTCGAGGTGCTCGTCCCGCGCCTGCAGGACGCGGTGGCCGCCGAGGTCCGGAACTTGGCCCGGGAGCTGGCTGCCCGCGCCGACGAGGAGCGGGCGGCGGCGGAGGCCGAGCGCGAAGCATCGCTGGCCAGCGAACGCGGCCGGGCGCTGACGGAGCGCGCCGCGGCGATCTCCGCGGCGGTGGCCGTCGAGCGGGAGCGGGCCGCGGCCGGCGCGGCGTCGCGGTTGCTCGACGCGGTGCGCCGCCTGGACGCGGAGACCACCCTCGGCGGCGTGCTCGACGCGCTGGCGGATCTGGCGGGCGCCGCGGCCGGGCGGGCCGCTCTCTTCGTGGCGGCGGAAGATGCGCTGCGCAGTTGGCGGCTGGTGGGGTTCGATCCGGAGGGCGGCGAGGGGCAAGGCGTGCTCGCCGCGGCGCAGGCCGGCGTCGTCGGGCGGGCGATTGCCGAGCGGCGGAGCGTGCCGGCCGCCCCCGGCGCGGGCGAGGGCGCGCCGGATCGCCCGCCCGCCTTCGCGGCGCTGCCGAATGCCTGCGCCGCCGTGGCCGTGCCCGTGCTGGTCGGCGGCGAGCCGGTGGCGGCGGTTTACGCCGACGAGGGAACGCGGGGACGCGGGCCGGACGACGCCCGCTGGATTCCGACGATCGAGATTCTGGCGCGGCACGCCGGGTCGCGCCTGGAGGCGTTGGCCGCGGAGCGGGCCGCCGCGCTGGCCCGTGACGCCGTTCCGTCCCGCCCGCCCGCCCGCGCGGCCGCCGGGTAGCTCCGTCTTCCCGGGATTCTGCCGGATGCATCGGCGCGGCGAGCGGGGCGGGACCGCCGGTCAGGAGTGATTGCGTCGCGATGTCACCCGCCGCGTCCGCGCTGTTCCCCTATCTTCTCCGCTATCGGCGCCGGTTCGCCGCCGGCTCCGTGTTCCTCGTCCTGGCCACCGCGATCACGCTGACGTCGCCCTGGGTGCTGAAGCATGCCGTGGACAACCTGGCGGCCCGCCTGGATGCGGAACCCGGCGCTGCCGCGGGAGCCCCGCTGGCGTTCTTCGCCGCGGCGCTGGTCGGCCTCGCGCTGGCCGGGGGCGTCTGCCGCTTCCTGACGCGGCGCATCATCATCGGCGCCTCGCGCGAGATCGAGCTCGACCTGCGGAACGATCTGTTCCGTCATCTCCAGCGCCTGCCGCCGGCGTGGTTCCAGGCCAACCGGACCGGCGACCTGATGTCGCGGGCGACGAACGACCTGTCGGCGGTCCGCATGCTGGCCGGGCCGGCGATCATGTACACCGCCTCCACCTCGATCACCTTCGTCGTCGCCCTGGTCCTGATGCTGTCCCTGTCGCCGGGGCTCACCCTGCTGGCGCTGCTGCCGCTGCCGGTGGTGTCGGTGGTCGTGCAGCGTTTCGGCAGCGCCATCTACCTGCGCTCCGAGCGGATCCAGGCGCAGTTGGCGCACATGAGCGCGGTGGCGCAGGAGGCGCTGGCCGGCGTGCGGGTGGTCCGCGCCTACCGGCGCGAGGCGGTGGAGATCGAACGGTTCCGGGAGGTCAACGAGGAATACGTCGCCCGCGGCCGCGCCATGATCCGGCTGCAGGGCGCGTTCCACCCGACGCTCGCCTTCTTCCTCGGCCTGTCGGCGCTGCTGGTGCTCTGGCTCGGCAGCCGCCGCGTCATCGACGGGCGCCTGTCGATCGGCGACTTCGTCGCGTTCAACGCCTACGTCGCGATGCTGAGCTGGCCGATGATCGCCTTCGGCTGGGTGACCAACATGCTGCAGCGCGGACTGGCCGCGTGGCGGCGCATGCTGGACGTCCTGCAGGTCGAGCCGTCGATTCGCGACCGCGACGACCCGGTCCGGCCGGCGCGGATCCGGGGCGAGGTCGAATTCCGCGATCTGACGTTCGGTTACGGCGGGCGGACGGTGCTCTCCGGGGTGTCGGCGCGGGTGCGGCCGGGGCAGGTGCTGGCGCTGGTCGGCCCGACCGGCGCCGGCAAGTCGACGCTGGTCGATCTGCTGCCGCGCCTGTTCGATCCGCCGCCGGGGATGGTGTTCGTCGACGGCGTCGACGTCCGCGATCTGCCGCTGGACACCCTCCGCGGCGCCGTCGGCTACGTGCCGCAGGAGCCGCTGCTCTTCTCGGAGACGGTCGCCGGCAACGTCGCCTTCGGCGCCCGGGAGCCGGCCGCGGGGAACGGGGCGGCGGTCGCCGGCGCGGTGGCGCTGGCGCAGCTCGACGCCGACGTCGCCCGGTTCCCGCGCGGCCTCGACACCGAGGTCGGCGAACGGGGCATCACGTTGTCCGGCGGACAGAAGCAGCGGGCGGCCCTGGCCCGCGCCGTCCTGACCGATCCCCGCATCCTGATTCTCGACGACGCGCTGTCGGCCGTCGACACGCAGACCGAGGAGGCGATTCTCCGGCGGCTGCGGGACGTGATGCGGCAGCGCACGACGATCCTCGTCTCCCACCGCATCTCGACCGTGCGCGGCGCCGACCTGATCCTCGTGCTCGACGACGGGCGGGTCGTCGAGCGGGGAACCCACGCCGAGCTGGTGGCGCGGGACGGCCTCTACGCCGGGCTGCACCGCAGGCAGTTGCTGGAGGAAGCCCTGGCGGAGTCGTAGCGGCCGGGCCGGACCGTGGCGCGCCGGGGGCGGCGGCGGGACCGTCCCGACGCCGCGCCGCGGGCAGGCGCGTCCGGCGGCCGGCCCGGAGAGATCGAAACAGGTCGGGATGTCCTTTCACGAACCGGAGGTGCTCGGCAAGGCGTACGACGCGCGGCTCATGCGGCGCCTGCTCGGCTACCTGCGTCCGCACAAGCGGACGGTGGGGACCGCCCTGGCCGCGATCTCGGCCGGCTCGGTCCTCCAGCTCGCCCAGCCCTGGCTGACGAAGGTGGCCATCGACGACCACATCGCGGCGGGGGACCTCGACGGCCTGGACCGCATCGCGCTGGCGTTCCTGCTCGTGCTGGCCGGCTCGTTCGCGCTCGAGTACGTCCAGACCTGGACGATGCAGATGATGGGGCAGCGCATCATGTTCGATCTCCGGATGGAGATCTACCGCCATCTGCAGCGCCTCGATCTCCGCTTCTACGACCGCAACCCGGTCGGCCGGCTGATGACCCGGGTGACCTCCGACGTCGACACCCTGAACGAGCTGTTCGCCTCCGGGGTCGTGACGGTGTTCCGCGACGTCTTCCTGCTCGCCGGCATCATGCTGGTGCTGCTCTGGATGGACTGGCGCCTGGCGCTGGTCGTCTTCGCCGTCCTGCCCGCCATCGCCTGGGTGACGCACTGGTTCCGGAAGAACGCGCGCGAGTCGTACCGCCGCGTGCGGCTGCAGATCGCCCGGATCAACGCGTTCCTGCAGGAGAACGTCACCGGCATGGCGACGGTGCAGCTCTTCCGGCGCGAGGGGCGCAACTACGAGCAGTTCGGGCGGATCAACCGCGCCCACCGGGACGCCAACGTCGAGTCCATCTTCTACTACGCCATCTTCTACCCGGCCGTCGAGGTGCTGGGCGCCGTCGCCACCGCCCTCGTCATCTGGTACGGCGGCGGGCGCGCGGTGCAGGGCACGGTGGAGCTGGGCGCGCTGGTCGCCTGCCTGCAGTACTCGCAGCGTTTCTTCAAGCCGATCAGCGACCTGTCGGAGAAGTTCAACGTCCTGCAGTCGGCGATGGCTTCGTCCGAGCGCATCTTCGGGCTGCTCGACACGCCGGTCGAAATCACGTCGCCGCCGTCCGCGGGGCCCGCCGTCTCCGGCGCGATCGGCTCGTCGGTCCGAGACTCCGTCGAAATCACGCCGCCGCCGTCCGCGGGGCCCGCCGGCTCCACCGGGAGCCCGCGCACCCGGCCGCATGTGGTGGAGGTGACGCCGCCGCCGGCCGCGGCGTCCTCCCCGCCGCCGGCCGCGGGGCCGGTCCGGAGGCCGGGCGGCGGCCGCATCCGCTTCGAGCACGTCTGGTTCGCCTACCGCGGCGGCGAGCACGTGCTGCGCGACGTCTCCTTCGCGGTCGCTCCGGGCGAGCGGGTCGGGGTGGTCGGCGCGACCGGGGCCGGCAAGACCACCCTCGTCAACCTGCTGATGCGCTTCTACGACGTCGACCGCGGCCGGATCACCGTCGACGGCGTCGACGTCCGGGCGCTGCCGCTTCCCGATCTGCGGCGGCGCTTCGGACTGGTGCTGCAGGACGTCCACCTCTTCTCGGGCAGCGTGCGGGAGAACGTCCGTCTGGGGCACCCGGCGATCGGCGACGCCGAGGTGCGGGCGGCGGCGCGCAGCGTCCACGCCGACCGCTTCATCGAGCGCCTGCCGGACGGACTCGACAGCGAGGTGGGGGAACGGGGCGCGACGCTCTCGGCCGGTCAGCGGCAGTTGCTGAGCTTCGCGCGCGCTCTCGCGTTCGCGCCCGAGGTCCTGCTGCTCGACGAGGCGACGTCGAGCGTCGACACCGACACCGAGCGGCTCATCCAGGACGCCCTGCGCGTGCTGATGGCGGGACGGACCACCATCGCCGTCGCCCACCGGCTGTCGACCGTCCAGGACATGGACCAGATCCTGGTCTTCCACAAGGGCGAGCTGCGCGAGGCGGGCGCCCACCAGCAGCTCCTCGCGCGCCGGGGGCTGTACCACACGCTGTACCAGTTGCAGTACCGGGAGCAGGAGCGCGGAGACGCCCCGCCGGCACCGGGCGTGGAGCCGGCGTCGCCGGCGGTTGCGGCGACGGGCCCTCGATCCCGATCCTTGCCGGTCAAGTCGAGCCTGTAGTACCTTGAACAGCGGTTTCCGCCGTTGCCAGCGCCTCCGCCTCCTGCCCCACCGTCCAAAGGGTTGACGCTGCACCGGAACCGACACCCTGCCGCGCCCGCACGAGCCGTTCCGGGCGAATCGCCGGTAGACGGCGTTGCGCACGGCAAACCCGGCAAGCCATGACCCAGGAGACGCACTCCCGGCTCGCCGGCTTCCTCTGGAGCATCTGCAACCTGCTGCGGGGGCCGTACAAGCGCAACGAGTACCGCAAGGTCATCCTGCCGCTGACGGTGCTGCGGCGCTTCGACTGCCTGCTCGCCCCCACGAAGGCGCGCGTCCTCGCCGAGCACGCCCGGATCCGGGAGAAGCCGTCCGCCGTGGTCCGGAACCGGCTGCGGAAGATCACCGGGCGCCCGTTCTACAACCTGTCGAAGCTCGACCTGCCGGGACTGCTCGACGATCCTAACCAGCTCGCGCCCAACCTGAACGCCTACGTCCACGGCTTCTCGTCCAACGTGCGCGACATCATGGAGCGGTTCGCCTTCGACCAGCAGATCGCGCGCATGGCGGAGAAGAACCTGCTCTACGAGGTGATCAAGCGGTTCGCGGCCGTCGACCTCTCGCCCGAGCGCGTGGACAACGTCCGGATGGGCTACGTCTTCGAGGAACTGATCCGCATCGGGGCGGAGCAGTCGAACGAGGAGGCGGGCGAGCACTTCACGCCGCGCGAGGTCATCAAGCTGATGGTCAACCTGCTGCTGGGGCCGGAGCGGGACCTGCGCCGGAGCCACGTGGTCAAGACCATCTACGACCCCGCCTGCGGCACCGGCGGCATGCTCTCCGTCGCCGAGCGGTACGTCCGCGACCTGAACGCCGACGCGCGCCCGCTCGTCTTCGGCCAGGACTGGAACGACGAGGCGTGGGCGGTCTGCAAGTCCGACATGCTCATCAAGGGCGACGACGCCGACAACGTCCACCTCGGCGACACGTTCACCGCCGACGCCTTCACGTACGACGGCGAGGGGCGGAAGTGGACGTTCGACTACATGCTGGCCAATCCGCCCTTCGGCGTCGAGTGGAAGCAGCAGCAGCGGGACGTCCGGTACGAGGCGGAGACTTTCGGCCACGAAGGCCGCTTCGGCGCCGGGCTGCCGCGCATCAACGACGGTTCGCTCCTCTTCCTCCAGCACATGCTGTGGAAGATGCGCGCCCCGGACGAGGGGGGCAGCCGCATCGCCATCGTCTTCAACGGCTCGCCGCTCTTCACCGGCGACGCCGGCAGCGGCGAGAGCGAGATCCGCCGCTGGATCATCGAGAACGACCGGCTGGAGGCGATAATCGCCCTGCCCGACCAGCTCTTCTACAACACCGGCATCGCCACCTACGTCTGGGTGCTGACCAACCGCAAGGAGACGCGGCGGCGCGGCAAGGTCCAGCTCGTCGACGCCCGCCGTTTCTTCGTCAAGATGCCGAAGAGCCTCGGCAACAAGCGCAACAAGCTGGGCGACCCCGCCGACCGCGCCGGCGAGCCGGACCAGATCGCCGACGTCACCCGCATCCACGGCAACTTCGAGGACGGCGAGACGCGGCCGTTCCGGGAGGAGGACCCGATCACGAAGCAGCCGGTCGAGAAGGTCCGCGTGGTCAGCCGGGTCTTCGACAACGCCGACTTCGGCTACTTCAGGATCACCGTCGAGCGCCCGCTGCGCCTGAACTTCCGGGCGACCCCGGAGCGGGTCGCCCGGCTGGAGACCGAGCGCGGCTTCGTGAACCTCGCCGCCAGCCACCGGAAGCAGGAGAAGGCCCGAACCGAAGAAATCGAGGCCGGCCGGCGCCGGCAGGACGTGGTCCGGGAACTTCTGACCGTGTTCGCCGACGCGCGCGGCGCGGTGCTGTACAAAGACCGCGCAGTGTTCCTGGCCGACCTGCGCGCGCTCGCCGACCAGCGGGAAGTCCGGCTGAAGACTGCCGAGACGAAGGCGATCCTGGCCGCGCTCGGCGAACGGGACGAGACGGCCGAGGTCTGCCGTGACCGGAACGGCGCCCCCGAACCCGATCCCGACCTGCGCGACACCGAGAACGTGCCGCTCGAGGAGGACGTCGGCGCCTGGTTCCGCCGCGAGGTCGCGCCCCACGTCCCCGACGCCTGGATCGACGAGAGCAAGACCCGTGTCGGCTGCGAGATCCCGCTGAACAGGCACTTCTACCGCTACGAGCCGCCCCGTCCGCTGGAGGCGATCCAGGCGGACATCAAGCGGCTCGAAGCGGAGATCACGGAGTTGCTGGCGGAGGTGGTGCAATAAGCGGAACGGCGCTATACTGTCCAACGACAGGGGTACCGCTGCATCACGTTTTTGGAGAAGACTCGACATGTCAGACAGCAACTCGAAGAAGATTTTCCTGAGCCATAAAGGTTCCGACAAAAGCATGGTCGTTGATTTCAAGGAGACCTTGGAGCTTCTTGGCTACGATCCGTGGATCGACGACGACGCGATGCCGGCCGGCGCGCGAGTGGACCGTGCAATCTCGCAGGGCATGATCGATTCATGTGCGGTAGTGTTCTTCATCACCGCGTCGTTCCGGGACGAGGGGTACTTGCAGACCGAGATAGACCACGCAGTTCGGCAGAAACGTGAGAAAGGAGACAGATTTTCCATCATTACACTGGTCTTTGCAGACGCCGGCGGAAATATGGCCGAAATTCCAGATCTCCTTAAACTATACGTGTGGAAATCGCCACGTACTCCTCTCCATGCTCTCAGGGAGATCGTTCGGGCGTTGCCGGTTGCGCCGGGGACAGGCGACTGGAAAAGTAAAGAGGCCGATTTCACCACGGCGCCAGCGAAACGGTCGCCGGCAGTTATTGGCATGACAGAAGAGGCCAAGACTATTCTGTGCGCCGCCGTGGAAGCTGATGGCATGATCATGCATACTCGGACTCTTGGCGGTGAGTTTATTCGAGTCGGCGACAAAGATATGATTCCTGATCAAGAGCCTCGAGCGTTAGCTAATTGGAAGGCAGGCCTTGAAGAATTAGAGAGTCGCCGGTACATAAAGGATCGAGGCCACAAAGGAAAAATAGTCTTGGGTTACCGGGCGTTCGGGACCGATTTGGCAATGGCCACGGGGCGAAATGAAGCGGACGTTCGGGGAAGTTACGGCCTGACGATGCTGCGCCGTGCACAGTTTTGTCGTTCTGGCGGGACGGGTTCTGCCGTATGGAAGCGGCAAGCGGGGTGTTCCGGCAGCGCATCCGCACCCGGCCGTCGGCGCAGCGTTTCTTGCGGGCGTTGTCTTCGGCGCGGCGGCGCAGCCCGGACGTGGAGCAGGCCTCGGCGGTTGCGGCCGGCCCGGCGTCGAGATGGCGGAGAGCGGGCCGGGGTTTGCCGTCGGCGCGGCTTCCGCGGGTATCGGTCCGGGGGCGTGGGCCGCGCGGCCCGGGCGGAGCGGATGCGTGGTTCCCGCGCCTGCCGTCAGGCGGGCGGCGGCAGGGCGAGGGCTTCGGGCACGACCGGTTCGGGGGCGCAGAGCATCGTGGTGAGCAGGGCGCGGGGGTCGAGCTGGCGCTGGCGGGCGGTGCGCACGACGCTGGCCAGGATCTGTTGGGTGTCGGCCCCGCGCCGGGTGCGGTTGCCGCCGCAGACCTTGCGGGTGACCACCGCGGGTCGGATGGCGTGTTCGGCCCGCCAGTTGGTGGCGTCGAGGGACGGGTCGCGCAGGAAGAGGAACACGGCCTCGAATTCGCGGGCCAGGTGCCTGGCGAAGCGCTCGGCGGGGGCCAGCGGCGGCGGGGCGTCGATGAGCCGGCCGAGCCGGGCTTCGAGCCGGCCGCGGGCCGACGCGAGGCCGTGCTCGCCGATGCCGCCGGCGTTGCAGCGGGTCCGCAGGGCGAGGGCGTCCTGCAGGACCGTCTGCACGGCGGCGGCCCAGGGGCTGTCGGGATGATCGGTCCGCAGGTCCTTGCAGCGCCGCAGCAGATGCGCCAGGCAGGTCTGGTGGGGCGCGTGCGCGAAGCCGCGATACGCCACCCATCCGTCCCGCACCAGCACGCCCGCGAAGTCGGCGCCGAGCACCGCCGCCGCGTCGGCGAACCCGCGGCCGGCGCAGATGGAGTAGACCGTCGTCTCCGGGGTGGCGAACGCCCACAGCCAGTGGCGGGTCGCGTCCACGCGCCAGCCGGTCTCGTCGGGCGTGACCACCGGGCTGCGACGGACCTGCTCGCACAGCGCCGCATACGCGGGCGCCGCCACGTCGGCCGTGCGGTGCAGCAGTCGGACCAGACCGCCCTTGGTCACGTGCAGTCCGAACCGGGTCCGCAGCACGCGGGCGGTCTTCTCCAGCGGCAGGCCCGACTCGGTGTGCAACTCGGCGGTCAGCGCGGCGACGTTCGGCCCCAACTGCACGCCGGCCGCGCCGAGCGCATCGGAGGTCTGCAAGGGGTGCCGGCCCTGCACGCGCCGCCGGCACTGCGCGCAACGGCCCACCTCGACGTCGAAGCGGCGCACCAGCGGGCGCACGTCCGGCACGTCTTCCTGATACTGCGCCGCCACCCGCTCCACGGCGACGTGGCCGCCGCAGTCGGGGCACGTCTTCGGGGCCGGCGCCGCATGGGTCTCGTCCACCCGGGTCGGCGGCCGGCGGGTTCCCTGCTTCCCGTACTCCGCGCCGGCGCGCCGCCCCGGGCGGCGTCCGGTTCCCTGCCGGCGGTCCTTGGCGAAGGGGGCCGCCTGCCGGCGTCCGGCGCGCCGGGCGGCCTCGAGTTCCTTCTCCAGGTGCTCGCTGCGGCGCTTCCAGTGGTCCCGCTCCTCGATCAGCGTTGTGTTTTCTCGTTCGAGGTGTTCGATGCGCCGCACGTCCCGGGGGTCCCGCTGAGGCCCGGGCCCCATCGAACCGCTCCGGTCATCGTTCTTGCGCGCCATACTTCACGTATCGGCACGTGGCCGCCGTACCTGCACACCCTTTCGTGAATTTTTTTCGCCCGACCCGGTAACCCAAGACGAAAAATATATGATGTGACTAGAGCCGGCTATGAAGCCGCGGATACGCTTGCGGGAAAATGAGTGAATCCTGATGACACAGGAAACGACGGCGCACGTGGCGGAGAGAGTTGCCTGCAATGAGTACAGGGAATCCGGCATAGAATGGATTGGAAAAATACCGCGACACTGGCACGTAAAGCGAGCGAGGTTCTGCATGGTCGTCAATCCCGTTTCCCGCGGGTTGCGCGATCTTCAACCTGACGACGAAGTGTCCTTCGTGCCGATGGAGGCGGTTGGGCGAGGCAGACTGGCCCTCGAGCGAACACGCACGGTTGCCGCACGCCGGGTCGGCTATACGGAATTTCAGGACGGGGACGTGATAGTTGCAAAGATAACACCCTGTTTCGAGAACGGCAAGGGAGCCGTCGCCAGGGAACTCTTGAACGGAGTCGGTATCGGCACGACGGAGCTGCACGTCCTTCGAGCCGGGCCGGGTCTCGATCACAGGTTCCTGTTCTACTTCACGATATCGCAACCGTTCCGGAGCATGGGCGAGGGTGAAATGTATGGCGCCGGCGGTCAGAAACGCGTGCCCGTCGAATTCTGCAAGGACATCCGGATCCCGCAGCCGCCCTCCGTCAACGAGCAACGTGCGATAGCCGATTTCCTTGATCAAAAGACGACGAAAATCGACGTTCTGACAGAAAGGAAAAGAACACTGATCGAGCGCCTGAAAGAAAAACGCGCCGCGCTGATTTCCCGCACGGTGACCCGCGGTCTCCCGCCCGAAGCAGCTCGCGCCGCGGGTCTCGATCCGCACCCGAGGCTCAAACCGACCGGCGTCGATTGGCTCGGTGACGTACCGGCGCACTGGGAGATCACACCACTCAAATGGGCGGTGATGCTGCAACGGGGACATGATCTTCCGGCCGAAGAACGCGAAGATGGTCCCTTCCCGCTTGTGTCTTCATCCGGCGTGTCCGCTCATCTTTCTCGTTCCGCCGTGAAGGGACCGGGCATAATAACTGGCCGGTACGGTACCATCGGTCAATTTCATCTCGTGGAAGAAGACTACTGGCCGTTGAATACGACGTTGTACAGTGTCAACCTGCGAGAAATGATCCGGGATTCCTCTTGGCGCTCCTGACTCATCTTTCACCCTTGTTTTTGCTGAATTCCGTAAAGTCAGCGGTACCCGGTGTAGATCGAAACGACATTCATTCTGTCACGGCTGTGCTGCCACCGGTGCCGGAACAACGTGCGATTGCTTGTTTTCTCGGACGAGAAACCGATAAAGTCGATCAACTTATCAAAAAGATCGAGGTTGTCATTCATCGACTTCAGGAATACCGCACTGCTCTGGTCACTGCTGTTATAACGGGGAAGATCGATGTGAATGGAACTGATTCCTGCCCGGGCGGTCTGACTCCGGCCGAGGAGCGACAAGCCCGTTCCGCCGATTTCATGAGTCTGTGGGGCGCATGGCCCGGCGATGAGCCCATCGAAGAGCTTCTGGCGCAACTCCGATCGAGTCGGCGGCACGCCCCGGACGTCTCGCTGAATCGGGAGATCGTGGATACGGACCAATGACTCGCGTCGAGGTCAATCCGGTCCTGTTGCGCTGGGCGCGCGAGCGCGCCGGCCTGAGCGTGGACGCGCTCGCGGCGCGGTTCCCGAAGGTCGGGGCGTGGGAGAGTGGAGAGGCGCGTCCCACGCTCAAGCAGCTCGAACGCTTCGCGAAGGCGACGTTCACGCCGATCGGCTTCCTGTTCCTGGAGAAGCCGCCGGTCGAGCGCGTTCCGATCCCCGACTTTCGCACCGTCGCGGGCGCCGCGCCGGTCCGTCCGAGTCCCGATCTGCTCGACACGGTGTACCTGTGCCAGCAGCGCCAGGCCTGGTACCACGACTTTGCGCGGTCGGAGGGCGCCCGGCCGTTGCCGTTCGTCGGCTCGGCGGGCGTCGGCGACGACGAGGTTGCGACCGCGGCGCAGATCCGGCGCGTGTTGGGGTTCGACGTCGAGCAGCGCCGCCGCCTGCCGACGTGGATCGATGCGTTGCGGCTGTTCGTCCGCCAGACGGACGGAGCCGGCATTCTCACCATGGTGAGCGGCGTGGTCGGCGGCAACAACCGGCGCGGTCTCGACCCGGACGAGTTCCGCGGCTTCGCGCTGGCCGATCCGGTTGCCCCGCTGGTCTTCATCAACGGCGCAGACACCAAGGCCGCGCAGATGTTCACGCTGGCCCACGAACTGGCGCACGTCTGGCTGGGAGAATCGGGCGTTTCCGACGCCCGGGCGGTGGACGTTCCGAGCCAGGAGATCGAGCGCTGGTGCAACCGCGTGGCGGCGGAGGTGCTCGCGCCGCTACGCGTATTGCGGGATGCGTACGACCGGGACGCCGACTTGCCGGGCGAGGTCGCTCGTCTGGCCCGCCGATTCAAGGTCAGCACGCTGGTCGTCCTGCGGCGCATCCATGACGCCGGCGGTCTGACGCGAAGCGCGTTCCACGCCGCGTACGACGAGAAAGTCGAACGTCTGCGGGCGGCTCCCGCCGGCAGCGGCGGCAACTTCTACCCGACGCTCGGCGCGCGCGTCAGCCAGCGTTTCGCTCGGGCCGTCGTGACCAGTGCCCTGGAAGGACGCACCTCGTTCACCGAGTCCTTGCGCCTGCTCGGGTTCCGGAAGATGGCGACGTTCAATCAACTGGCCGACCACCTGGGGCATCGGCGCCTGATGACCTGAATTCTCGACGGCAACGTCGCCCGAGACCGAAACAGGTCGGCCGACGCGCGTGGTATAATGCAAGTCCTGAGCAAGTCGGATCCCGCGCGCCGACTGGCGCGCTTCGAGGCATTGCCATGGATGAACCTGCACGGACGGATGAACCTGCACGGACGGATGAACAGAGCATCTTCAGTGAAGTTCAGAAGGTCATCAGCGGCCTGATGCGGTTCGACGCCGACAGCCGGGCGAGAATCTACCGCACCGTCGGTACGTTCTTCGGTTTCGATCGCCAGACTCCCGGGGCGACGCCGAACGCCGATCATCGGACCACTTCAGGCGAGGACTCGCGAGAACCGCATTTTTCGACTCGCGAGGAAATTTCACCGAAGGATTTCCTGTTTCAGAAGCAGTCCCGCTCGGAGGTCGATCGCGTCGTTTGTATCGCGTACTACCTGACGCATCACAGAGCCACGCCTCATTTCAAGACGACTGACGTCAACAAACTCAACACGGAGGCGGCACAGATCAAACTGTCCAACCCTTCCCAGACCGTTACCAACGCAATGCGCCGTGGTCTGCTGGCGACGGCGACAGGAGGCATGAAGCAGTTGTCCGCGGTAGGGGAAAAGTACGTGGAAACTCTGCCGGACCACGCCGGCGCACGAGCTCTGCTGTCGACGATGCGATCTCGAAGGCCGCGGAAGAAGCCCGGCGGGAACAACGCCAGTTGAGAAGTTGGCGAAACAAGGCAATCGGAAAGGACGACGATGACCCGACGCCCGACGCGCATAACGATATTCAACCACAAGGGGGGCGTCGGCAAGACGACGCTGACGGCCAACATCGCGTTCGCGCTTTCGTCTCTTGGAAAGTCTGTCCTTCTGGTCGACAGCGACCCGCAGTGCAACTTGACGTCCTACCTGTTGTCCGACGACGTCGTCGATGAGCTTCTCGATAGTTCCAACGATCCGGGCGGAGGGACGATCTGGACCGCGGTCAAGCCGGTTCTTGACAACACGGGCGTCGGCAGGCTGGTGGACCCGACGATGATCGGCGACGTCGCGTTGCTGCCGGGAGACATCAGGCTTTCGGAGTTCGAGGAGTTCCTCGGAGACGCCTGGGCGGACAGCTTCAAGCGCCGCCTCGGCGGGCTGCGCGCGACGTCGTCAATCAGGGATCTCGTATCGCGGCTGCACGAGCAGCGGCCGTTCGACGTGGTCTTCTACGACGCCGGACCCAACATCGGCCCCTTGAACAGGGTGCTCTTGCTCGATTCGGACTTCTTTATCGTTCCGGTCGCATGCGATTTGTTTTCGGTGCGCGCGCTCGCCACTCTGGGCCAGACGCTCAAGAAGTGGATCATGGACGCCGGGACCATCCGATCCATCGCGCCGGACAATGCGACGTTGTTGCGAAGCGAACCGACGTTTCTGGGGTACATTCCGCAACGATTCAAGGTCTACGGCCAGAAAATGACGGGCGACGCGAGATACCATCTTCGGGAGATTAGAAAGCGGGTTTATGACGACGTTTCGTCCGTTTTGCGCAAGATAGACCGGAATCTGGCTCCCGCGGGTTCGACGGATCCGGTGGTCGGAACGGTCAGGGATTTTACCGCAATCGTCCAGAAGGCGCAGCGGGAGGGTGTCGCGATGTGGGAATGTTCGGCGCGCAACACGGCCCACAAGAAAGCTGCGAGAACTTCGTTCGAGAAAATTGCGTCGTACATTCTGCAAAAGACAACGCAGAATCCAGGCGCGGGTGATTGAGGAGTGGCGAGCGTGCCGGAAGAACTGACGGACAACGATCGTCGGCGCATCGATGGCGCGATAGGACGTTTTGTCGAGGACAGGCGTTTATTCGAACTTGCCGCCGAGTCTCGAACGTTCCGGATCGGAATTGATGAACGCTGTCTGTAGCAGGCGCATCCCATGAGCACCCAGACCACGGAGCATGCCTTCGAATCGCACGTCGAGGCGACGCTGTTGCGGCGGGGCTGGCGGCGCGGCGGCCTCGCCGAGTGGGACGTCGAGCGGGCGCTGTTCCCGGCGCGGGTCTGCGCGTTCATCGAAGCGACGCAGCCGGAGCCGTGGGCGGCGATGCGGGCGCTGCACGGCGCCGGACTCGAAGAGCTGCTGGTGGACGCGCTGGTCCGCGAGCTCGACGTGAAGGGCGCGCTGCACGTGCTGCGCCACGGGTTCAAGTTCTACGGCCGGACGTTCCGGCTGGCGTGGTTCCGGCCCGCGCACGGGCGGAACGACGAGACGCTGGCGTTGTACGGGGAGAACGACCTGACGGTGGCGCGGCAGGTCCCCTGCCATCCCGGCCGGCGCGACACGGTGGACCTGCTGTTCGCGGTGAACGGGTTGCCGGTGGCGACCTGCGAGCTGAAGAACCCCGCCACCGGCCAGACGTGGCGGAGCGCGGTGCGGCAGTACCGGGAGGACCGCGATCCGCGCGCGCCGCTGTTCCGGTTCCGGGCGCGGGCGCTGGTCCACTTCGCGGCGGACCCCGACGAGGTGCGCATGAGCACGCGGCTCGCCGGCGCGGAGACCCGCTTCCTGCCGTTCAACCGGGGCAGCCGGCCGGGCGCGGTGCAGTGCGGGGCGGGCAATCCGCCGCATCCTTCCGGGTACCGCACCGGGTACTTCTGGGACGACGTGCTGGCGCGCGACAGTTTTCTCGACGTCCTGGGCCACTTCCTGTTCGTCGAGACCCGGGAGCGGAAGGTCGAGGACGCGCGGGGCGGCGTGCGGCGGCGCACGGACGAGACGCTGATCTTTCCGCGCTACCACCAGCTCGACGCGGTGCGCGCGCTGGTCGCCGCGGCGCGGGACGAGGGGGCGGGCCGCAACTACCTGATCCAGCATTCGGCGGGCAGCGGCAAGACCAACAGCATCTCGTGGCTGTCGCACCGTCTCGCGAGCCTGCACGACGCCGCGGACCGCGGGATCTTCGATTGCGTGGTCGTCGTCACCGATCGCCGCGTCCTCGACCGCCAGCTCCAGGACGCGATCTACCAGATCGAGCACGCCCAGGGCGTGGTCCGGGCGATCGACCAGGACAGCCGGCAGCTTGCCGACGCCCTGATCGACGGCACCCGGATCGTCGTCACCACGTTGCAGAAGTTCCCGTTCGTGCTGCGCGGACTGCTGCACGCCGCCGGCGCCGGGTCGCAGGAGGCGGCCACCGCCGGGGAGCGGGCGCGGGCGAAGGCGTGGGAGGCGGAGATCGCGAAGCGCCGGTACGCCGTGATCATCGACGAGGCGCATTCCAGCCAGACCGGCGAGACGGCGCGCGAGCTGAAGGCCGTTCTCGGCGCGGGGCCGGCCGGCGGCGGGATGGCGCGGGGCCAGCCGGCGGCGGGAACGGACGCCGCCGAAGATCCCGCCGGCGAACCGGACTGGGAGGACCGCCTGAACGAGGTGCTGGCCTCGCGGGGCCGGCAGCCGAACCTGTCGTTCTTCGCCTTCACTGCCACGCCGAAGGGGAAGACGCTGGAGCTGTTCGGCCGCCCCGGCGCCCGCGGCGCGCCGGAGGCGTTCCACGTGTACAGCATGCGGCAGGCGATCGAGGAGGGGTTCATCCTCGACGTGCTGCGCCACTACACGACGTACCGAACCTACTACCGGCTCCTCAAGAACGCGGCGGACGATCCGGACCTGCCCCGGAAGAAGGCCGCGCGGGCGCTGGCGAAGTTCATGAGCCTGCACCCGCACAATCTGGAGCAGAAGACGGAGGTGATCGTCGAGCACTTCCGCCGCTGCGTGAAGCACCGGCTCGACGGCCGGGCGAAGGCGATGGTCGTCACCGCCTCGCGGTTGCACGCGGTGCGCTACAAGCTCTCGTTCGAGCGCTATCTGGCCGAGCGCGGCTACACGGACGTCCGGCCCCTGGTCGCGTTCAGCGGCACGGTGCGCGACCCCGACACCGGCGTCGAATACACCGAGCCGGGCATGAACGCGGACGCCGCGACCGGCCGTCCCATCGGCGAGGCGGCGCTGCCGGCGCGCTTCGACTCGTCCGACTACCAGGTGCTGCTGGTCGCCAACAAGTACCAGACCGGCTTCGACCAGCCGCTGCTGTGCGCGATGTACGTCGACAAGCGGCTCGACGGGGTGCAGGCGGTGCAGGCGCTCTCGCGGCTCAACCGCACCGCGCCCGGCAAGGACGCGCCGTTCGTTCTCGACTTCGTCAACGACGCCGAGGACGTCTTCCGGGCGTTCAAGCCGTACTACGACCGCACGGAAGTGGAGGCGGCGTCCGACCCGGCCCGGCTGGAGGCGCTGAAACACGATCTGGACCGCGCCCAGGTGTACTTCCGGAGCGAGGTCGAAGCGTTCGCCCGCGTGTTCTACAAGCCGCGCGCGCGGCAGAGCGCGGCCGACCACGCCCGTCTGGAGCATCATCTGCAGCCCGCCGTGGACCGCTTCCGGGCGATCGCCGAGGACGACGAACGCGAACGGTTCCGCGGTCGGCTGGCCGGATTCGTGCGCCTCTACGCCTACCTGAGCCAGATCCTGCCCTACGCCGACCCGGAACAGGAGAAGCTCTACAGCTTCGGCCGGCTCCTGCTGCCGCATCTGCCGCGCGGCCGCGACGAGACGGTGGTGCGGGTCGGGAGCGAAGTGGCGCTCCAGTACTACCGGCTGGACCGCGTCCACGCCGGCGCCGTCCGGGTGGCGGAGGGCGGGGCGGAGTACGTCTCGACGCCGGCCGAGGTCGGCACCGGCCGGGCAGAGGACGAGAAGGCGCCGCTGTCGGCGATCATCGAACTCCTGAACGAGCGGTTCGGGACGCAATTCGACGAAGCGGACCGGCTGTTCTTCCAGCAGATCAAGGAGAAGGCGTGCGCCAGCGAACTCGTGGTGCGCACCGCGCTCGCGAACTCTCTCGACCGGTTCGCGCTCGGCGTCCGCGGCCTGATCGAAGAGCTGATGATCGAGCGCCTGGGAGAGAACGACCGGATCGTGACCCGCTACGTGTCGGACGAGGCGTTCCAGGGGGCGGCGTTCCCGATCCTGGTGCGGGAGATCTTCGAGGCGGTGCGGGCCGGGCGGCCGGACAGGGACTTCCAGGCGCCATGACCGTTTCACTGGTCCGTTCACGGCGCGCCGCCGCGCAGCTCGTCGCAGCTCCGCCAGAGGGACGAGTAGATCTGCGATTTCCTGAGGGCCATGCGTCGCCGCGCCGCATTATCGGCGGTTCCGCGCGGGGCTTTCAAGCGCGGCGGCGCGGCGGCGCGGGGAGCGGGATGCGCGTCCCGGTGCAAAACCCGGACGGCCAGGCGGCGGGACCCGGCGGGGGGCGCGAAGCGGCGCGGTCCGCCGGTGCGTTGCTGCCGCCAACCCCCTGTGGTACCGTCTCGCCATGCGTGCGAAGCGCGTCGCATCGGCCCTCGGCGCGCGCCGCGCCGCCGCGCGGGCGCGGGCCGCGGGGAGGCTGCCCGCGCCGCGGGACGCCGGGCCGATGCGGGCGCCGCGCGCCGCCGGCGGGCGCCGATGACGACGCCCGCGCCGTCCGGCTGGCCGGCCACCGAGGGCGCCCGCGCGGCGACGATCCTCGTCGCTGTCCTGGTGATGGCCGCGGTGCACGCGCTCCCCGAGCCGGCGCCGATCACGCGCGGCGGCGAGTCGATCGCCCTGACCGCCGACGGCAAGGCGTGCCTCGCGATCCTCGCCTTCGCCATCACCCTGTGGGTGACCGAGGCGGTGCCGTTCGCGGTCACCGCGCTCGTCGTCGTCCTGCTCGTGCCGGTCTTCGGGATCGCCGACTATCCGGCGGTGGTCCGGGCCGGCTTCGGCAACCCGCTGATCACCTTCTTCATCGGCGTCCTGTTCCTCTCGACCGGCTTCACGCGCTCCGGCCTGGGGACGCGGCTGGTGCTGCACGTGCTGCGCGTGGTCGGGACGCGGACCGACCGCGTGCTGCTCGGGTTCCTGGTGGTGGGCGCGCTGCTGTCGATGTGGATCACCGACATGGCGGTGGCGGCGCTGCTGCTGCCGCTCGGGGTCGGCGTGCTGCGCGACGCGAAGCTGGAGCCGTTGCGGAGCGACTTCGGGCGGGCGCTGATGATCTCCTGCGCGTTCGGGCCGCTGATCGGCGGCATCGGCACGCCGGCCGGCGCGGGGGCGAACCTGGCGGCGGTCGGCTACCTGCGGGAGCTGGCGGGCGTCGAGGTTTCGTTCGCGCGCTGGATGGCGTACGGCGTGCCGGCGGCGCTGCTGATGATCCCGGTCGGCTGGCGGCTGCTGCTGCGCGCGTTCCCGCCGGAGCTCGACCGCCTGCCGATCGGCGACACCGGGATCGCGGACCGGATCGCGGCCCTCGGACGCCCGTCCCGGCTGGAGATCTGGACGCTGGCGGTCTTCGCGGGGACGATCGCCCTGTGGCTGGCGACGCCGCTGCTCGCGGCGTGGACCGGCGGGGCGATCGATCCGCCGGCGCAGGCGGTGGCGCTCGGCGGCGGCCTGCTGCTGTTCCTGCCGGGGCTGCGGGTGCTGGTCTGGAAGGAGGCGCAGCGCGACATGGACTGGGGCGGCGTCATCCTGATCGTGGCCGGCCTGTCGCTCGGGGTGATGGTGTTCGAGACCGGCGCCGCCCGCTGGCTGGCGCAGGTGATGCTGGGGCGGCTGGCGGACGTGCCGGGCGTGCTGCAGCCGTTCGTCATCGTGCTGGTGGTGGCGGCGCTGCACCTGCTGTTCTCGAGCAACACCGTCACCGGGGCGATCATCATGCCGATCCTGATCGCGCTCGCCCAGGACCTCGGCCTCGACGTCTGGACCATCGCCGCCCCGGCCGCCTTCACCTCGTCGCTCGCCTTCATCCTGGTGACCGAGAGTCCGACGAACGTGCTGCCGTACTCCGCCGGCTACTTCTCGATCCGCGACATGGCGCGGGTCGGCGTCGCGATGACGGTGGGCGCGGCGGCGTGCGTCACCGTCGCGGTCGTCACCGTCCGCGCCCTGGCCGGCGGATAGAGCGGATAGAGGAGCAGGGGCAAGGAGCGCTGCCCGTACCCGGAAGGTTTCACGCATGGCGAAAAGACGACCGGACCGGAAGCCGGCCCCCGCGCGCGCCGGCTTCGTCGAGCGCGCCCTGAACGGCATCGAGACCGTCGGCAACCGGCTGCCGGACCCGGCGATCCTGTTCCTGCTGCTGCTGGTCCTGACCTGGATCGCCTCCGCCGTCCTGGCCCCGATCGAGTTCGCCGAGACGAACCCGCGCACCGGCGAGCCGTTGCGCATCGCCAACCAGCTCACGGGCGCCGCCCTCACCGAGTTCCTGGTGCGGCTGGTGCCCACGTTCACCGGGTTCGCGCCCCTGGGGGTGGTGCTGGTGGCCCTGCTCGGCGTCGGGGTGGCCGAGAAGACCGGCTTCATCAACGCCGGCCTCAAGCTGATTCTGGGCCGCACGTCGCCGCGCCTGCTGACCCCGATGCTGATCCTGGCGGCGATCGTCAGCCACACCGCCGCCGACGCCGGTTACGTGCTGGTGATCCCCCTCGGCGGGGTGGTCTTCTACGCGGCGGGACGGCACCCCCTGGCGGGCATCTCGGCCGCCTTCGCGGGGGTCTCCGGCGGGTTCTCGGCCAACTTCATCCCCTCGGGCATCGACCCCCTGCTGCAGGGCTTCACCCAGCAGGCGGCGCAGATCCTCGACCCCGACCGGCTGGTCAACCCGCTGAGCAACCTGGGGTTCACCGCCGTCTCGTCGCTCCTCGTCATCGGCGTCGGCTGGTATCTGACCGACCGGGTGATCGAGCCGCGCTTGCAGGCGACGCCCATCGACGGCGACCCCGAGGCGATGCCGAAGATGGAGGAGCTGACCGCCCGCGACCGCCGCGGATTCGGGGCCGGCATGGCCGCCCTCGCCGCGGGCCTCCTGCTGCTGGTGCTGGCCGCCCTGCCCGCCGGCTCGCCGCTGCGCGACGCGGAAGGCTCGCTGACCAGCTTCGCGGCGCCGCTGATGGGCATGATGGTGCCCCTCATCTTCCTCCTGTTCCTGATCCCGGGGGTGGTGCACGGCTACGTCGCGGGCACCGTCAGGACCCACCGCGACGTCGTCGCGGGCATGACCGCCGCGATGGGCACGATGGCCTACTACCTGGTGATGGCCTTCTTCGCCGCCCAGTTCATCGCCGCGTTCAACAACTCGAACGTCGGCCTGCTGATCGCGCTCAAGGGCGCCAACTTCCTGCGCGACCTCCAACTGCCCCCGCAGGTGACCATCGTCGGCATCGTCCTGCTGACCGCCGTCGTCAACCTGTTCGTCGGCTCCGCCTCCGCCAAGTGGGCGCTGCTCTCCAGCATCTTCGTCCCGATGCTGATGGGGCTCGGCATCGCCCCCGAGCTGACCCAGGCCGCCTATCGCGTCGGCGACAGCGTGACCAACATCGTCACCCCGCTGATGCCGTACTTCCCGCTGGTCGTCGTCTTCAGCCAGCGCTACGTCAAGACCACCGGCATCGGCACCGTGGTGTCGCTGATGCTGCCCTACTCGGTGGTGCTGCTCGTCACCTGGACCCTGTTCCTCGTCGCCTACTGGATAACCGGCCTGCCCCTCGGCCTGCAGGCCAGCTACGCGTACCCGTGATCCGGCATCTGGAACGCCGCCGTCCCGCCGTGCTCCGTTTCCGCGCCGTCCGGCGGGCAACGACACGGCCAGGAGCCGTCAAATGACCATGACTCTTCGGAACGCCGCCGTACGATCGGCCGCCGGCGCGGACCCGCGCGGAACGACGCGCCGCCCCGCGCCGCCTCCCGGGAACGCCGTGGCGCGGTCGATCGCCGGCGCCGCCGGCTCGTCGCCCGGCTGCCGCACACCTGCCCGGCTCGGGAACACCGCCGCGCGGTCGATCGCCGGCGCCTGCATCGCGCTGGCGGCCGCCGTCGGCGTCCTCGGCGCGGATCCGGCCGCCGCGCAGCAGCAGGCGCCCCGCTACGAGCTCGATCCCCTCTGGCCGAAGCTGCCGTTCGGAGACCGGTGGCTCACCGGCGGTCTCGGCGGGATGTGCGTCGGCGGCGGGGATCGGATCTTCATCCTCAACCGCCGCAACGTCGTCCCCGCGGATCTCGACGGCGCCCGCTTGGCGCCGCCGGTCATCGAGCTCGACGCGGGGGGCGACGTGGTCCGGGGCTGGGGCGATCCGGCGCGGATCGGCGACCGGCTGCACGACTGCCACGTCAACGCCGACGGCAGCCTGTGGATCGTCGCGGCCGGGACCGGGGTGGTGCGGAGGTACTCCGGCGACGGCGCCGAGCTGTTGCAGCAGATCGGCGAGACGGGCCGCTACGACTCGTCGGACGGCACGCGCGCCGGGCGGCCGCTCAACTCCGGTCGCGCGCAGTTCTTTCTGCCGGCGAGCCTCGACGTCGACGAGGCGACCGGCGACGTCTACGTGGCCGACGGCGAGACCCCGGCCGGCAACTACCGGATCGCGGTGCTCGACCGCGACGGGAAGTTCCTCCGCCAGTGGCCGCTCCACCGGACCGCGGCGGAACGGGACGTCACGCCGCTGCCGCACTGCCTGCGCGTGTCCGGCGACGGCCTGGTCTACGTCTGCGACCGGCAGGCGGACCGCATTCAGGTCTTCGACCGGATGGGCGCGTTCGTCCGCAACATCGACTTGCCGTTTCACCCCGTGACCCCGCGCGACGCCGCCCGCGCCGGCACCCGCGGCACCGCGGTGGCGCTGGCGTTCTCTCCCGACCCGGAGCAACGCCTGCTGTTCGTCCTCAACCAGAACAGCGTGCGGGTCGACGTCCTCGACCGGCGGAGCGGCGCGGTGCTGGCCAGCTTCGGCGGCGGCCCGGGGCGCTACCGCGGGCAGTTCACGCTGCCGCACGGCATCGGCGTCGATTCGGCCGGCAACGTCTACGTGGCGGAGCAGGAGGGGCGGCGGATCCAGAAGTTCGTGCCCGTCGCCAGATAGTGCGCCGCGGGGAGCCGCCGGCCGGCCGGGGAGGGGCGGCGGATCCGGAAGTTCGTGCCCGTCGCCAGATAGTGCGTCGCGGGAAGCCGCCGGCCGGCCGGGGATGGGCGCGGATCCGGAAGTTCGTGCCCGTCGCCAGTATAGTGCGTCGCGGGAACCGCCGGCCCGGCCGGGGGAGGGGCGGCGGGTCCGGAAGAGTTCGTGCCCGCCGCCCCGGATCCCGGGTCCTGACCGCCCGCGGCGGTCACTCGAAGCGCAGCTCGACGCGGCCCAGCCCCGGAAAGTCCGCCGTCAGCCGGTCCCCCGCCTCGGCCGGGTAGATGGCGTCGGTGGTGACGCCCGTGGTCACGTAGTCGCCGCGCGAGAGGGTCAGTCCATGGCGCGGAAGCTCGTTGGCCAGCCACGCCACGACCTCGAGGGGGTGGCCCAGGACGTTGCCCCCCGAGCCGGTCAGCCGTTCCTCGCCGTTGACGACGAGCCGCGTCGGCTGCGCGCCCAGGTCGAGTCCGTGCCAGTCGTCCACCGGCGCGCCGCGGATCCAGGCGCCGTGAATGGCGTTGTCCGCCGCGAGCGATTCCGGCGTGAACCGGTCGAGGCCGGCGAAGTGATGCTCGACCAGCTCGACGGACGGATACGCCGCCCCGACGCACTCGGCGATGGACCGGCGATCGTGGCCCTCCGCGATCTCCGGCGCGTCGGCCGCCATGCGGAAGCCGATCTCGACCTCGATCAGCCGGAGGACGTAGTCGGCGGCGCGCAACGTGACCCCGGACCCGTGCACGCGCGCCGCGAGCAGGCGGCCGAACACCGGGTGGCGCACGCCCAGCATGCGCTGGGCGGCGGGATTCGTCAGCGCCACCTTGTAGCCCGCCGTCCCGCCGCCCCACTGCCCGCACAGCCCGTCGACCAGCGCGGCCTGGACGCGATAGGCCGACGCGAGGTCCGGCGGCGCGAGGTCCGGCGGCAGCGCGTCCACGCGTTCATGCCGCGTGCGCAACGTCTGGAGGAACCGTGCGGTCTCGGTGGTGCTCATGGCATGTCCCGCGGCCGCGACGGCCGCGGCGGATCGATGCAGGTCCGCCACCCGCGGTCTCGGCGGTGCGCATGGCGTGTCCCGCGGCGGTGGGATTCCACGGCACCAGTATACGGTCATCGGATACGATGGCCGGGCCGGGCGGGGTACACGTCAGATTTGTGAGGGACCGCCATCGGGGGGCAGGGCAGGACGAGATCGGCCGAAAACTTCAGTAGACCGACTGTTCACTGGAGGAGTCCGACCATGCCCGAGGAATCGATCGCCGCGCTTGAACAGCGCCGCGCCCACCTGTGCCAGCCAGCCACGCCGCCCGGACCAGCGCCACCGCCAGGAACGTCCCCGCGCCGCTCCGGCGGCGTGGCGAACGCCGCCAGATGGTACCATGGCGTCCATGCAGGGCACGCAGCCGCGGGTCGGCTACGCCGACCTTCTGGCTCTGCCGGAGGATGGACGCCGCTACGAGATCCACGGAGGAGAACTCGTCGTGGTTCCATCGCCGCTCCCGCGTCACCAGCTAGCCGCCCGGGCGGTCTTCCTGCTGCTGCACTCGTACGCGCGCGAGACCGGCGGCGACGCCCTCTTCGCGCCGCTCGACATCGTGTTCGACGAATACGACGTGGCGCAGCCGGACGTCGTGTTCTTCCGGGCCGAACGCCGCCATCTGATCCGGCCCGACGCCGTGACGCGGCATGCGCCGGACCTCGCGGTCGAGGTGCTCTCGCCGTCCACGGCCGCGGCCGACCGGGGCGGAAAGATGCGCATGTTCGCGCGGCACGGCGTGCGCGAATACTGGATCGTCGACCCGGTCCTCGAGCGGATCGAGATTCACGCGCTCGAAGACGGCGCCTACCGGCGGGCGCAGGCGGCGTCCGGGGACGACACCGTGCGGTCGGTCCTCCTGCCGGATCTGGCTTTCCAGGCCGCGCGCGCCTTCGTCCGCTGATGAAATCCGGGGGTCGCGCGCGGTATCATTGCGGTTGACGCGGCCCCGGCCGGCCGTTCCGCGTGGCGCTCGTGAAGACGCCGATCTACCTCGACTACGCCGCGACCACCCCGGCCGACCCCGCCGTCGTCGCGGTGATGACCCGTCATCCCGGGCACCCCTGCCGACGCATCAGATCGCGGGCATGGGCGAAGCGGCGCGCCTGCTCGCGAAACGGCGCAGCCGGGACGCCTCGCACGCCCGCAGCCTGGAGCGACGTTTCCTCGACCGGCTCCGATGCGTCGAGCGGGTCGTCGTCAACGGCGACCGCGCGCACTGCGTTCCCGGCATCGTCAACCCGCGTTTCGCCTGCGTGGAGAGCGAATCGCTCATGACGGCGCTTCCGGACCTCGCCTTTTCGACCGGATCGGCCTGCACGTCGGCGCGCATCGAGCCGTCCCACGTGCTGCGCGCGATCGGGCTGGACGACGAGGCGGCCCACGGCTCGCTGCGTTTCAGCTTCGGCCGGTTCACCACCGCCGGCGAGGTCGACTACGCGGCGCGGCGGGTTTGGCGAGGCGGTCGCCGGGCTGCGCGCGCTTTCCCCGGACTGGCACGCGGCTTGCCTTGGATCCGATTCCCGGGCCGCGGACAACCCGGCAGGAGCGCCCGCGTGAACGCGCCCGCCCCACGTCCCTCCGTCGTCCCGGTCGGCACGGGAACGCACCGGATCGGGACGTCCTGGAGGTAGCGCATGGATTGGCAGATGATCGGCGCGGTTGCGGCCGTGGTGGTGCCGGTCGGCGGGTTGATCGTCGGACTGGTCGTCATGTCGGTCAACCGGCAGTTCGATCTGCTCATCCAGAAGCTCGACCGGCAGTTCGGCGCGGTCAACGAGAAGTTCGGCGCGGTCAACCGGCAGTTCGGCGCGGTCAACCGGCAGTTCAACGAAAAGTTCGACACGGTCAACCAGCAGTTCGACTCGGTCAACCGGCAGTTCGACGTGCTGCGTGCCGAAAATCGTGCGGCGCACGCGCAGATCGGCGCGAACGTCGACGGCCTGCGCGGCGACGTGGCCGGCGTGCGCGCCACCCTCGACGCACTGCTGCTCAAGCTCGTCCCGGCCGGTTCCCGGGCAGCCGGCCACCGGGAAGGAGAAGCGCGCCGATGACTGCCGGCAACGACGTTCCGGCCCGTCTCGCCGCGGCGCTCGACACGGTCCGCGCCGCGTTCGCCGCACCGGACGCCGAGCCCTGGATCGTCGCCTATTCCGGCGGCAAGGATTCGCTCCTGGCGGCGGTCGGGTTGGAACCGGAAGCCGTGTCGGCCTGACGGGCGGGGGAACACGCAGGGCCCGATCCATCGAGATCGGCAAGACCTGCGCGGGCGAACGAGGCCGCAAGCGCAACCATGGTCGCAAGCACTGCCTGGTACGATGCCAACGCCGAACGGATCTCGGAACGGTACGAAGCGGTGTCGTCCGAGCGCGTGCATGGCTGGTTGACGCACCTCCTCCCGGCCTCGCCGGCAACCGTCCTGGACGTCGGCGCCGGGAGCGGTCGGGATGCCGCGTGGCTGTCGGCCCTGGGGTACGACGTCGTCGCGGTGGAGCCGTCGCCCCGCATGCTGGCGCTGGCCAGGACGCGCCACGCGGGGCGACCGGTGCAATGGATCGCCGACTCGTTGCCCGCGCTCTCGCGTACGTTCCGGAGCGGTTTGTCCTTCGACGTCATTCTGCTCAGCGCCGTCTGGATGCACGTTGCGCTCTCGGACCGCGCCAAGGCGTTCCGGAAGCTGATGACCATCCTCAGCCGGGCGGTCTTCTCGTCGTTCTTCTGCGGCACGGGCCGGCCGAGGCCGGGCGCGGGTTCCATCCGGTGTCGACCGACGAGATTCGGATGCTTGCCCGGGATCACGGCGCGTTCGTGGAGCGGGAAGCCGGGGACGACGACGCCCTGGGCCGCCGCGAGGTCCACTGGACGAAGATGGCTGTCCGCCTGCCGGACGACGGCACGGGCGCGCTGCCGCTGCTGCGGCACGTCACGCTGAACGACGACAAGAGTTCCACGTACAAGCTGGGACTGCTCCGCGCGCTCTGCCGTATCGCCGACGGGGCCGCCGGAATGTCGCGGGCGGCCGGCGACGATCACGTCGCCGTGCCGATGGGGTTGCTGGCGCTGACATGGATCCGCCTCTACAAACCGCTGCTGCGCGCGGACCTGCCGCAGAATCCGCGCAACCGCGGCTGCGACCGGCTGGGCTTCGCCAAGCAGGCCTTTCGGAGGCTGGACACGGTATCCCGTCATGATCTCCGGGTCGGCATGCAGTTCTCCGGCGCCGTCGCCGCCGACCTCCACCGCGCCGTCAAGGACGCGGCCCGCACCATCACCGGCATGCCCGCGCGATACATGACCTATCCCGACGGCGTGCGGCCGATCCTTCCCGTCCGCGGACCGGCCACGAGAGTCGGCGCCGGCCGCATCTCGCACGTCCGACTGGACGAGGAGTATCTGACCAGCTTCGGTTCGATGCACGTCCCGGCGCACCTGTGGGCGGCCGTCCAGCGTTTCGCTGCCTGGATCGAGCCCGCGCTGATCGCGGAATGGATTCGACTGACGAAGTCGTACGCCGAGCGGCAGCACCGGGTGCTCGACGACGCCCGAATCGCAGCCGCCATGACGTGGTCGGAACCGACGCGCGACGTGAGCATCGCGCGGGCGCAAGCCGCACGGCTGCTCGCGTCGCAACGTCTCCACTGCGTGTGGAGCGGCAAGCGCCTGTCGGCGAGAACCCTCGACATCGACCATTGCTTTCCCTGGACGATCTGGCCGTGCGGGGATCTCTGGAACCTGATGCCTGCCCACCGGACCGTCAATCAGCGCGAGAAACGCGATCGGTTGCCGGCGGATCGATTGTTGCGATCCGCCCAGGATCGGATTCTGGCTTGGTGGAACGCCGCGTATCGAGACGAAACGAACCCGCCGATCACGGATCGCTTCGCGCTGGAGGCGGCGGCGAGTCTTCCGGGCGTCACCCCCGGCGTGACCCCGCCCGTATTCGATCTGGACAACTGCTATTCCGCTCTGCATGTGCAGCGCCTGCGCCTGAAGCAGAACCAGCAGGTCCCCGAATGGGACGGGAAACGCTACCTGAACCTGTCTTCCTGAAGACGACCGAGCGCGTCGCGGAATCCGGAGGCGAACGATGGCGACCACCTTCGCGGCGATGCGTGCGCGGCTCGGCGAGCCGCCGGCGGATCGACGCGCCCGCACGCCGGCGCCCGACGGCTTCCTGGCCGGCCGCCGCGACCGGGACGCCGCGTAACGGGGCGCAGCGCCGCGTGGTTCCGGTTCAGGCGCGCCGCGCGCCCGGCGTCTTCGCGCGGTTCAGCATCTGCTGGATCCGTTCGCCGCGGACGTTCTGCAGGTCCTCCTGAGTCTTGAGCACGATGCCCAGGGTGCGGTCGATGGTCGCCGCGTCGAGCTCTTCCCGGTCGAGCGCGACGAGGGCGGCCGCCCAGTCCAGCGTCTCCGACACGCCGGTCACCTTGTAGAGGTCGGCCTGCCGCAGCTCCTGCACGAAGCCGGTCACCTGCTCGGCGAGCGCCGCGGGCGCCTCCGGGACCTTCGTGGTGATGATCCGCAGCTCCTTCTCGAAGCTCGGGTAGTCGATCCAGGCGTAGACGCAACGCCGCTTGAGCGCGTCGTGCAGCTCGCGGGTGCGGTTGGAGGTGATGATCACGACGGGGGGCGCCGCGGCCCGGATCGTCCCGAGCTCCGGGATCGTGATCTGGAAGTCGGAGAGCAGCTCCAGCAGGTAGCCTTCGAACTCCTCGTCGGCGCGGTCGAGCTCGTCGATCAGCAGCACCGGCGGCCGAGCCCGCTCCCGCAGCGCCTGCAGCAGCGGGCGTTCGATCAGGAAGTCGGGCCCGAACAGCTCGCGGGCCCGCTCGCGGCGGTCGCGCGCCGGCTCGCCGGCCGCCTCGCCGAGCCGGATCTCGATCAACTGCCGCGCGTAGTTCCACTCGTAGACGGCGTGGTTGACGTCGAGTCCCTCGTAGCACTGGAGCCGGATGAGGTCGGCGCCGAGCGCGGCCGAGAGCACCTTGGCAACCTCGGTCTTGCCGACGCCCGCCTCGCCTTCGAGCAGCAGCGGCCGGCGCAGCTTCAGCGCAAGGTAGACGGCGGTGGCGAGGCCGTCGTCGGCGACGTACAGATGCTCCGCGAGAAGCCGCCGCAGTTCTTCAATCGACCCGGGGTCGGACGGGGACACCGGGTACGCCTATCCGGCGCGCCCGGCCGCCGCCGCGAGGGCGCGCTGGACGTACACCGGCGCGACCGCCTTGCGGTAGCCGGCCGAGGCGAAGACGTCCCCGAGCAGGTCGTCGCCGAGGTCTCCCGACACGGCGGCGGCCGCCGCGGCGAACGTCTCGTCGGAGAGCGGCTGGTCCTTCAGGGCCGCCTCGACGGCGCCGCAGCGCGTCGGCTTCGGCACCAGGCCGCCGATCGCCACCGCCGCCTCCGCGCAGAGCGCCTCCCGCGGCTCGCCCTTGAACTTGGACATCCAGCCGCCGCCCCGCGTGCCGGTGGCGAGCGAGACGGCCACGCCGATGACGGCGTAGCGCGAGGCCGGGTGGGAGAACTTGACGTAGGCGGTGCCGCGCCGATCGGCCGCCGGGACCCGGATGGAGGTCAGCACGTCGTTCTCGCGTAGCGAGGTCGTCATGACGCCGGTGATGAAGTCGGCGACGCCGACCGTGTGCTCGCCGTCCGGTCCGGCCACGGTCAGCGTGGCCCCGAGCGCGGCCAGCACCGTCGGCAGGTCCGACGCGGGGTCGGCGTGGGCCAGGTTGCCGCCGATGGTGCCGCGGTTGCGGACCGCGGGGTCGCCGATCTGGCCGGCCGCCTCGGCGAGCGCCGCGGCGTGTTTCCGGACCGCGTCCGACGCGGCGAGCTCCGCGTGCGTCGTCAGGGCGCCGATACGCAGCCCGTCGCCGTCGGACGCGATGCCGCGCAGCTCCGCGATGCGCCCGACGTCGATCACCGCGCCCGGCGCCGCCAGGCGCAGCTTCAGCAGCGGGATCAGGCTGTGGCCGCCAGCGAGGAGCTTCGCGCCGGGATGCGCGGCGAGCAGCCGGCCCGCCTCGGCCACCGAGTTGGCGCGGTAGTAGTCGAAATCGGCAGCAAACATGGCTCAGCTCCCCTTCGCTTCCTGGATGGCGCGCCACACCCGCTCGGGCGTGAAGGGCATGTCCACGCGCTGGACGCCGAGCGGCTTCAGCGCGTCCAGCACGGCGTTGCAGACCGCCGCCGTCGACGCGATCGTGCCCGCCTCGCCGATCCCCTTCACGCCCAGCGGGTGGTGCGGGGAGCGGGTGACGGTCGAGATGACGTCCAGCTCCGGCAGGAGGTCGGCGCGCGGCAGCGCGTAGTCGAGCATCGTCCCGGTGACGAGCTGTCCGTTCTCGTCGTAGGCGGCGCCTTCCCACAGCGCCTGGCCGACGCCCTGCACGATGCCGCCGTGCACCTGTCCCTCGACGATGGTGGGGTTGATCTGCGGCCCGCAGTCGTCGAGCGCCGTATAGCCGGTCAGCTCGACCTGCCCGGTGTTCTCGTCCACCTCGACCACCGCGAGGTGGGCGCCGTAGGGGAAGACGAAGTTCGGCGGATCGTAGAAGGTCGACGCCTCGAGGCCCGCCTCCATCCCCTCCGGCAGGTTCCAGGCGACGTTGGCCATCAGGGCGACGTCCTGGATCGTCTTCGCCTTGTCGGGCGATCCCTTGACGAAGAACTTGCCGTCGGCGTAGTCCATGTCCTCGACCGACGCTTCGAGCAGGTGCGCGGCCAGCACCTTCGCCTTGTCGCGGATCTTGCGCACCGCCATCGCGAGGGCCGCCCCGCCGACCGCCGTGGTCCGGCTGCCGTAGGTGCCCCAGCCCATCGGGGTGGCGTCGGTGTCGCCGTGGAAGATCTTCACGTCGTCGGCCGCGACGCCGATCTCGCTGGCGACGATCTGCGCGAAGGTGGTCTCCTCGCCCTGGCCGTGCGGCGACGCCCCGATGAAGACGTGCACCTTGCCGGTCGGGTGGAAGCGGACGATGGCGCTCTCCCACAGCCCGCCCTGGAAGCCGATCGCCCCGGCCACCTGCGACGGTCCGAGCCCGCAGATCTCGACGTAGGACGACAGGCCCAAGCCGAGGCGCTTCCCGTTCGAAGGACCCGCCTTCTGCTTCTCCCGCAACGCCTTGTAGCCGGTGTGGTCGAGCAGCTTCTCGAGCGCGCCGGGGTAGTCGCCGCTGTCGTATTCCAGCGTGGTGACCACCGTGTGGCCGTCGTCGAACTTCGGGATGAAGTTCTTCCGGCGCACGTCGGCCGGGTCCATGTCGAGCTTCGCGGCGAGCGCGTCGATCAGCCGCTCCAGCATGAAGGTCGCCTCGGGCCGCCCGGCGCCGCGGTACGCCTCCACCGGGACGCCGTTGGTGTAGACGCCGTAGACGTCCTCCTTCAGGGCCGGGATCGTGTAGCAGCCCGACAGCATCAGGCCGTGCAGGATGGTCGGGATGCCGGGCGCGGCGGTCGACAGGTACGCGCCCATGCCGGCGTATACGGTGCAGCGCAGCCCGGTGATCTTCCCGTCCTTCGTCGCCGCCAGCTCCACGTCCTGCACGTGGTCGCGGCCGTGCGTCGTCGCCTGGTAGTTCTCGCTGCGGGTCTCGATCCACTTGACCGGCCGGCCGAGCCGCCGCGAGCAGAACACGGTGACGAAGTCGGCCGGGTAGGCGGCGATCTTGCTGCCGAAGCCGCCGCCCACCTCCGGGGCGATGACGCGCAGCTTGTCCTCCGTCACGCCGGTGACCAGCGAGCAGAGGAAGCGGACGATGTGCGGGTTCTGGGTCGTGTTCCAGAGCGTCAGCTCGCCCGTCGCGCGGTTGTACTGCGCGACCGCCCCGCGGGTCTCCATCGCGTTGGGAATCAGCCGCTGCTGGAGGATGCGCTCCTTGACGACGACGCCGTCCGCCTCCGCCGCCGCGAACGCCGCGTCGAGGTCGCCGCCGCCCGCCACGGTCCAGTGGAACGCCTGGTTGCCGCTGACGGCCTCCCCGTTGACGTCCCGGGCGTGCAGTTGCGGCGCGTCGGCCCGGGCCGCCTGCTCTGGATCGGTCACGGCCGGCAGCGCCTCGTAGTCGACCTCGATCCGCTCGAGCGCGTCGTGCGCCTGGTACGGCGTCTCGGCCACCACCACCGCCACGATGTCGCCGGTGTAGCGGACGACGTCCTTGGCGATGCACGGATACGGGGCGATCCGCAGTTCCGAGTCGGGAAGCAGCCAGGCGCAGGGCACCGGCTGCAGCGCGCCTTCCGTGTCGGCGCCGGTGTAGACGGCGACCACCCCCGGGGCGGCCTTCGCCTGCTCGGTGTCGATGCGCGTGATCCGGGCGTGGGCGTGGCTGCTGCGGAGCATCGCGGCGTGCGCCATCCCGGGCAGGGTGACGTCGCCGGTGTAGGCGGCGCTCCCGGTGATGAGGCGCGGGTCCTCGCGGCGGCGGATTCCGGAGCCGAAGATTCTGCTGCTCATGGCTGTCTCTCCCGCTACCTTTCCGCCGCGGCCGTCGCGTCGGCCGCGTCCCGCACGGCGCGGACGATGTTCTGGTAGCCGGTGCACCGGCAGAGGTTGCCCTCGAGGCCGTGACGGATTTCGTCGTCGCTCGGCGCCGGGTTCGTCCGCAGCAGCTCGTGCGACGCCAGGATCATCCCGGGCGTGCAGAAGCCGCACTGCAGGCCGTGCTTGTTCCAGAAGCTCTCCTGCAGCGGATGCAGCTTCTCGCCGTCGGCCAGTCCCTCGATCGTCGTGACGTTCGCGCCGTCGGCCTGCGCCGCCAGCGTCGTGCACGACTTGGCGGACACGCCGTCGATCAGCACCGTGCACGAGCCGCACTGGCTCGTGTCGCAGCCGACCTTCGTGCCGGTCAGCTCGGCGAGGTCCCGGATGAAGTGGACCAGCAGCAGCCGGGGCTCCACCTCGCGTTCGAAGAGCCGGCCGTTGACCGTGATGCGGACGGGGACTTTCAAGCGTCACCTCCCAGGGGAGCGGCATTATATCGCCCGCCGGCGGATGCGCGCCACCGCCGCATCCGCCGGCGGGCGCGCGCGGCAGACCGGGCCGGCGCCCGGAGCGGTTCGCGAAACCGCCGCCCGCGGCGTCGGCCGGGACGTGCGCGGCGTTCGGGCCGCGCAGGTCGTCGAAACCGTTCGCAAAGGCTACGAGCCGCCGCCGTAGCGCCCGGCCAGGGCGTGCGCGTCGTCCGCGCCGAGCAGGTCGTTGAACCGCTCGAAGGGGATGAGCCGATCCGCGACGCCGGCCGTCGTGCCCTCGGCCCGCAGGCGCCCGTACACGGTCTCCAGCGCGCCGGCCGCGGCGTACAGGCCGGCCACCGGGTAGAGGACGAGCTGGAACCCCGCCGCGGCCAGCTCGCCGCGCCCGAGCAGCGGCGTCCGCCCCTGCTCGACCATGTTCGCCACGGTCGGCTTCGGGGCGCTCCGGCCCACCGCGAGCAGCTCCTCGCGCGTGCGGGGCGCTTCGATGAACGTGGCGTCCGCCCCGGCCGCGCGGGCCGCTTCGGCGCGCGCCAGCGCCTCGTCGAGGCCGCCGTCGGCGATGGCGTCGGTGCGGGCGACGAGGAAGAAGCCGGCGTCCCGCCCGGCGTCGACCGCGGCGCGGATCCGGGCGAGGTACTCGCCGCGCGGGACGACCCGCTTGCCCCGCATGTGGCCGCAGCGCTTCGGCCACACCTGATCCTCCAGGAAGCAGCCGGCGGCGCCGGCCGCGATCAGCTCGCGCACGGTGCGGACGACGTTCAGCGGATTGCCGTAGCCGGTGTCGGCGTCGACGAGGATCGGGATGGAGACGCTGCCGCAGATGCGCCGCGCGCGGTCGATCACTTCGCTCTGGGTCAGCAGGCCCACGTCCGGCTCCCCGATGCAGGTGGCCGAAACCGCGTATCCCGACACGAACGCGAGCTCGAAGCCGGCCCGCTCCGCCAGCTTCGCCGACAGGGTGTCGTAGACGCCGGGGAACACCAGGCTGCCCGAGCGCTCCAGAATGGACCGCACGCGCGCGGGCACGTGGTCACGCTGCCGGGCGGCGCTGCCTGTCATCGCGCGTGGACCGCGCGCGCCCGGGCACGTGCGGCCTGCTTCGCGTTCGGCTGCGCGCGCCCGGGGATGGAGTGGAGCGCGGCGACGGCCTCACCCGGATCCGCCGTTCGGCTGCGCGCGCCCGGGGCTGGATGCGCGCGGGGCACGTGACCGCTCCCGCCCTGCCGGGCCGGCGACTGCCGCAACGCCGGCGCGAACGCGGCGAGGCTGCCGGCGGCTTCCGGATTCGGCGTCAGACCGAGCAGGTGGCACAGCAGCGGGTAGACGTCCACCGCATCGACCGCGGGCAGCGCGATGCCGGCCGCGATGCCCGGACCCGCCGCCAGGAAGATGCCGTGCATCTCCGGCTGGGTCGGATCCCAGCCGTGCATGCCGGCCGGCGGCTGGCCGGCGGGGTGGATCCGCACCATGCCCAGTCCGTCCGGCAGCACCACGAGGTCGCCGAAGCGACGGTTGCCGCGCGCATGCAGGTGCGCCGGAAGCTCCTCGCGGAGATACGCCCGGGCGTGCGCCAGCCGCGCATTCAGCCGGTCGCGCAGGGCGCGTGCGCCGCCGGGGTCGCCGAGGTGCAGGCTGACCGCCGGACCGGTCTGCGCGAGGCGCACCCCGGCCAGATCCGCCCCCGCCCGCAGCACGGTGGTGCGGTCCGGATCCGGCGCCGCCATCCCGTGGTCCGAGACGACGACGAGGACGACGCGGCCGGCGTGCGGCAGCGCGTCGATGCCCTTCGTCAACCGTCCCAGCAGCCGGTCGGCGCGCTCGACGCTCCGCCGCATGCCCGGATCGCGCGGGCCGAGGCGGTGGCCGGCGCCGTCCACCAGCGAGAAGTAGAGGGTGACGAGGTGCGGGCGTTCCGCCGCCGGCAGGGACAGCCACGCCAGCACCTGCGCGACCCGTTCGCGGTTCGGGACGCGCCCGTCGTACGGCCGCCAGTGGCTCGGGCGAACGCCGCCGACGTCGGCCTCCGTGCCCGGGAAGAAGAACGCGGCCGCCACCATGCCCTGGGTTTCCGCGGTGACCCAGATCGGCTCGCCGCCCCACCACGAGCCGTCCTGCGCGTCGCCGCTGCGGCGGTAGCTGAACTCCGCCCCGCGCGCCGGATCGAAGAACTCGTTGCCGACCATCCCGTGCGCCTCCGGGTGCATTCCGGTGGCGATGGAGTAGTGTCCCGGAAAGGTGAGCGAGGGAAAGACGCTGACGAGGCCGGCCGCGCGCATCCCGCGCGCCGCGAGGCGGTCGAAGTGCGGCGTGTCGAAGCGGGCGAGATAGTCCGGGTGGAAGCCGTCGAACGAGACGAGGACGACGAAGGGCCGCGACTCGATGCCGGGCCGGTTGATCCCGCCGGTCCCGGCTGCCGGCGGCGCCGCCGCCCGTTCCGGCTCGGCGCCCGCCGCCGCGCCGCATGCGACCACCCAGGCGAGCATGGCAACGAACCGCACGCTCGCCGGCAGATGATTCTCGCCGAACAGGCCTGGTATCGCACGTATGGTGCTGCCGGCCGCGAGCCGCACGCTCGCCGGCAGATTCTCTCCGAACAGGTTCGGCAGCGCACGCAGGGCGCTGACGGCCGCGAACCGCGCGCTCGCCCACGGTCCGCGGCGCAGGACGCGCGGCGGGGAGCGGGTGGGGTACGGCCGGGCGCCGATCATCGACGCATCCGGCCGCGCGCGGCGCGGGACGCGCGGCGGGAACGGATGGGGTGAGTGACGGGACTCGAACCCGCGACTTCCGGAGCCACAGTCCGGCGCTCCACCAACTGAGCTACACTCACCACGGTGCGTGGCCGCGAAGCAGGCGCCTCGCATCATGCACGATCCGCCATTGTAGCATTCCCGCGCGTTTCTCCTCGCCGGGGGACGCGACCCTCGCGGGGACGCGCATACAATAGCGCCATGTCGAAGACCGGCGATCCGCCGCGCGACTCCGGCCGGCCCACCGCCAGGGTCGGCGACGACGCCGTCACCGGGGCGCGGGTGATGGTCGAGGCGTTCCGCCTCACGACCGACGGGAGCGACGCGAACCGCGTCCTGAACGGCATCCTCGACGGCCTGGTGTCGCTGGTCGAGCACGACGCGGCCGCCATCTACGTCGTCGACCCGCTCGGCGCGCGCGTGTCGCACAGCCTCGCGCGCGGCTGCGTCAATCCGGTGCCGGTCGAGCTGTCCGCCCCGTTCGAGGACCACGGCGTGGTGGGGCGGGTCCTGGCCACCGGCGAGCCGGTTTCCCTGCACGATCAGCCGGGCGTGTGCGAGGGCCGCCAACGCGCGCGCTCGCGGCTGGTGGTGCCGCTCGTCGGTTCCCACGGGCGCGTGCGGGGAGCGCTCGATCTCTGGTCGGACCGGCCGTCCGGCTACGACCAGGCGGCCGAGGCGGTGGTCGGCGTCTACGCCGCGGCGGTCGCCGCGACCATCGAGAACGCCCGCCTCATCGCCGAGGTCCGCGACAAGCGCCGCCTCGACAGCGACCTCGCGCTGGCGCGCGACGTGATGACGGATCTTCTGCCGCAGGCGACGCCGGCGGTGGCCGGATTCGACATCGCGGGGGCGCACGAGTCGTCGCTGGCGGTCGGCGGCGACTACTACGAGTTCATTCCGCTGCCGGACGACCGCTGGGGCGTGGTGATCGCCGACGTCGTCGGCAAGGGCGTCGCCGCGGCGCTGCTGGTGGCGGCGACCCGGGCGTCCATCGCCTCGCTGGTCGGCCACGAGCTGGCCGTGCGCGCGATCATGCGCCGCGCGAACCGCTTCTTCCACGAGTCGGTGGAGGAGGGACGCTACGTCACCCTCTTCTACATGGTGCTCGACGTGCCGGCGAAGAGCCTGCTCTACGTCAACGCGGGACACGTGCCGCCGGTGCTGGTGCGCGCGGGGGGCGAGGTCGAGTTGCTGGAGGAAGGCGGCGTGCCGCTCGGCCTGTTCGAGTCGCCGCGCTACTTCGAAGGGCGCGCGGTGCTGGCGCCGGGCGACATCCTGGGCCTGTACACCGACGGCATCGTCGAGCAGACGAATCCGGAGGGCGGGGAGTACGGCGCCTCGCGCCTCGTCGCGACGTTGCGCCAGGCGGGTCAGGCGGGCGCGACGGAGCTGTGCAGCCGCGTGATGCAGGACGTGCACCGCTTCGGGGCCGGCAAGCAGGTGGACGACCGGACGCTGGTGATCATCCGTTCGAACGCCGCGCGTCCGCCCGCCCGTCCCCGTCCTGAGCGGTCCCGGTCGAGGACGAACCCCGGTTTCCACGGGCCCCGCCCGGCCACGGGCGTCAGGACGAGTCGGTGGCCGGTGGTGGTCCGCGGCGGGCGTCGAGTCGGAGGTCGCCGGGGAACTCCGGATGGAACCGGCGGAACGTGATCCCCAGGATTTCCTGCGCCGGGACCGGATCCAGCGTCAACGGCACGTTCATCCGCTCCAGGCTGGCCACGCTGTAGGGGGCTCCCGTGAGGAGGCGCCAGAAGTGAAACGCCGTCCTCGCGGGCCCGAGAGGCAACGGGACGAGGAACGGGCGTCTGCCCAGCGACTCGAAGATGCGGCGGACCATGTCGCGGTAGCTCAGCGTCTCGCCGCCCGGCAGGTCGAGGCGCGCGTTCCGCGTCCCGGGAGCGCCCGCCGCGGCCACCATGGCCCGCGCCACGTCGTCGGCGTGGATCGGCTGGCGCCCGCCGGCGCCCGGGCCGACGATCGGGAAGAACCCGAAACGCCGTACGAAGGATGCGATGGCGGTGACGTTGCGGTCGTGCCCCGGATCGTAGATCAGGGTCGGGCGGAAGATCGTCCAGGCGGCCTTGCGATCTTCGCAGAGCTGCCGGAGGTCCGCCTCGGCCCGTTCCAGCCGTTGCACCAGTTCCCGCTCGCGCGGGTCGGAGCTCCGGGCCTTGAAGCGCACGCTGGACGTGCTGAGCGCAATCACCCGCCCGGCGGCGGTGCGCCGGACGAGCGCCGGCAGCGCGGGGATCGGGACCAGCGAGAACCACGTCGCGGCGGCGGGCACGGTCACGCTTTCCGCGGCGGGCGCAACGCGCCAGGCAAAGCCCGGCGGCGGGTCGTACGGCGGCGGCGCGGGACGGCGCGTGAGGCACACGCCGTCGAACCCGGCGTCGGCCAGACGCCGCGCGAGATGGCGGCCGACCAGGCTGGTCGCGCCGAGAACGACGGCGAACGGCCTGCCGCCCGCCCGGCCGCCGACGGTCGCCGTCATGCGCTCCGACCGCTCCCGTGCCGCGCGCCGGCAGCGACGGCGTCGATCGCCGCGGCGAGCACCGGTCCGGTCCGGTACGAGACCATGACGACGCTGATACCATCCACGCCGTGATTCTACTCGCGGCCCTGGCCGCGTTCGCGGCCGGCGCCGCGTCCGCCGGCTGGCTTGCGTCGCGCGGGCCGCGCCGCTGGCTCGTCGACCGTCCCAATGCGCGTTCGTTGCACGATCGGCCCGTGTCGCGCGCCGGCGGCGTCGCGATCGTCGCCGGAACGACCGCCGGGCTGGCGATCCTCGCGCTCTCCGAGACGCCGGCGCCCGCCGCCGGCTGGGTGCTCGCCGGCGCGCTGATCGTCGGCGTCGTGTCGCTCGCGGACGACCTCCGGCGCGTCTCCCCGGCGATCCGCATCGCGTGCCATCTCGCGGCGGCCGCCTGCGTCGTGGCCGCCGGCCTGCCGCCCGAGCAGCTCCTCCTTCCCGGCGCGGCGCTGGCGCTCGACCCGGCCGCCGGCGCCGCGTTCACCCTGCTGTTCGTGGCGTGGTTCGTCAACCTCTACAATTTCATGGACGGCATGGACGGGTTCGCCGGGGGCATGGCGGTGATCGGCTTCACGACCCTCGCGGGGTTCGGCGCCGCCTCCGGCGCGGACGCGCTCGCCGGGGTGGGGGCGGCCGCGGCGGCGTCCTCCCTCGGATTCCTCCTGTTCAACTTCCCGCCGGCGAAGGTGTTCCTGGGCGACCTCGGGTCGACGCTGCTGGGCTATCTCTGCGCGGTCGCGATGCTCTGGGCGGCGCGCTCCGCGGCGGTCCCGTTGTGGATCTCCGGCCTCGTGTTCTCGCCGTTCATCGTCGATGCGTCGGTCACGATCGCCCGCCGCACCATCGCGGGCGAACGGCCCTGGCGCGCCCACCGCACCCACTTCTACCAGCGCCTCGTGCGGCTCGGCTGGGGGCACCGCGGGACGGTGGTGGTCGAGTACGGTCTGATGATCGCGTGCGCCGGTTCCGCCGCGGCGGCGTTGCGGCTGCCGCCGGGCGCGCAGGCGGCGCTGGCCGGCGCGTGGGCGGTCGCCTACGTTCTCTTCATGCTCGGCGTCGCGCGTCTCGAAGGCGCGGGGCCGCGTTCGACTCGGAGATAGTCGGGCACCAGCTCGGCGAGCAGGCGTTCCACCGCCGGCTCGTCGAACGCTTCGCAAGCCTCGCGCAACGCCGCCAGCCGCGCGGGGAACCGGGCATCGACGGGTTGCGGACGCAGGCGGAAGACATGCTCCTGGCTGGTCGAAGCAAGCGGTTCGTCCGGGTGAGACAACCGCTCGCAGGCCTTGTCCCCCGGCCGGGCGCCGATGATCTGGATGGCGATGTCCTCGCCCGGCGTCTTTCCGGCAAGACGGACCATCTGTTCGGCCAGATCCATGATCCGCATCGGCTCGCCCATGTCCAGCACGAACACCTCGCCGCCGGCGCCGAGGACGGCAGCGGCCATGACGAGCCGGCAGGCCTCGGAAGCCGTCATCAGGTAGCGTTTCATGTTCTGCTCCGTCACCGTGATCGGACCGCCCCGTGCGATCTGCTCGCGGAACAGCGACACGACGTTGCCCGTGGAGTCGATCACGTTGCCGAACCGCACGGCGACGCAGCGCGTCGACGACACGTCGTTGGCCGCGCGGCACACCTGCTCCGCGAGCTGCTTGCTCGCTCCCATCACGCTCACCGGCTGCACCGCCTTGTCGGTGGAGATCAGCACGAAACGATCTGCGCCGTGCCGCAAGGCCGCACCGGCCACCACGTGCGTGCCCAGCACGTTCACCCGGACCGCCTCCCGCGCCTGCGGCTCGAGCATCGGCACGTGCTTGTACGCCGCGGCATGGAACACCACACCGGGCGCGTGTCGTTCGAAGACCCGGTTCATGGCCGCTTCGTCGCTGACGTCGGCGAGCACGATCGAGAGCGCGAGCGACGGGTAGGCGGCGCGCAGGTCGCGCTCGATCCGGTACAGATTGAATTCGGTGACGTCCACGACGACGAGACGCTCCGGACCGAGCCGTGCGACGTGACGGCAGAGCTCGCTCCCGATCGAGCCGGCGCCGCCGGTGACGAGGATCGTGCGACCGGTCAGACCGGACCTTGTCCGGGACCAGTCGAGTACGGCTGGCGGCCGGCCCAGCAAGTCCTCGATCGCGACTTCCCGCAGATCGCCCGCCGCGGTGTCCGGACTACGTGAAACCGTCCGTACGGGCAGACGCGCGCCCGCGGCGCATTCGATGATCTTCCGCATCCGGATCGTGCTCGCCGCCGGAGTCGCGATGGCGATGACCTCGGCGCCGGTGCGCGCGGCGACCGCGGGAATCTGCCGGCAGGAGCCGAGGACGCGCACGCCCTGGACGTCACGATGCTGTTTTCCGGAATCGTCATCGACGAAGCCGACCGGACGATATCCACGCAGCGATCCGTTCAGCATCGCACGCACGAGCGTCTCTCCCGCGCGGCCGGCGCCCACGACGAGCACACCCTGCGAGTTCGTTTCGCTGTGCGCCACGTCCCTGAACCAGCGGGAGGCGATCCGCGGACCGCTCAGGAACACGACGAGCAGGATGGTGAACATCAGCAACACCGAGCGGGGAACGTAATCCATGCGGGTCAGGAGAAACACGACCAGCATGCACAGCGGCACGCCGGACCCGACGGCTAGGAGGATCCGTTTGAGATCGGGCAGCGAAGTGAACCGCCAGACGCCGCGATGAATGTCGAAGTACAGCAGGAGCGCACCCTGAATCGCGATGATCACGGGCAGCATGGCCGACGCCTGCGCCAGGAACGCCGCCGGGATCGTATCGAGGTTGAAACGCAGCCAGTACGCTCCCAGCCAGGCGGCCGGGATCACCAGCAGATCGTACGCGATGGCGCCACCCCGACTCCGCAACCGGTTCAGAAACCTGGTGATCGTCACGAGTCCGCCATGCGTTCTATATCCATTCTCCGTCTGGTACGGCGAACGCGAAGATGGCGTTGCCGGAACGCGGGTTGCGCTTCTCGGGGATCGGAGCGGCCGGAATGACGCTGGTTCGAATCGAGCCGCCCAGCGGGACCGCCGGCGCCGAAGGTGACGTACTGCCTGCCGTCCACCGCGCAGGTGATCGGGTAGCCGTTGGCCATGTCCCCCCGGCGCCCGGCCGCGGCGCCGGGGAGCGCGGCCGGATGCTCAGTCGGCGTTGAACGTGTCGTGCGCGTACCGCCGGTAGTGCGCGGCGAGCGCGTCGCGGCCGAAGTCGCCGTCGAAGTCGCGCCAGACGCTGTGGACGTGGTTCGCCCCGTTCTGCACGTTGTCGTACTCGATGAGGAACGTCGGTCCCTGCACGCGGTAATAGTGCGGCTGGCCTTCCTCGAGGCTGCCCATCCAGGCGAAGCGGATGCCGTCGAGCCCGGCTTTCTTCACCCTGGCGAGGCGCTCGGCCGCAACCGCCGGCGGCTGCGCTTCCGCGTACTCCTCGATCAGCGCCCAGAGGACGTCCTGCTGGCCCCGGCTCAGATCCCCGAAGGCGACGCCGGTGTTCTCCTGGATCGCCGCCTGCCGGTCGGAGGTGGTCAGGATGTCGCGCGGGGCCTCGTCGGAGACGATCGCGGCCCGGCGGTGGGCGTCGGACATCGAGGCGAGCAGGCTGCGGGGCAGGACGTCCTCGAGCACCAGCACCCGCTCGCCGGCGCGGCTGCCCTCGCGCACGTGGGCCGGGTTGGTGCCGAAGAACTGCGGCGTGCTGGAGGCGAGCAGGCCGTCGTGGACCGTCCAGTTCTGCGAGATGTGGTGCCCTTCGTAGCGCCAGCCCCACGTTCCCTCCGCCGACGGCTCGCCGAAGATCATGAAGAAGTAAAGCTCGGTGTCGCGGATGGCGCGCCCCTCCCGGTCGTACAGAATCTGCTCGAGCTGCCGGATGCGCTCCGACTTGTCGTACCCCTCGGCGCTCAGGCTCGCCGCCACCAGGGCCAGCGCCGCCTTCTTCTGCGCCTTGCTCATCGCCTTCAGCGAAACGCCCTTGCGCTCGCGGGGGATGTAGTGCCAGTCGAAGCGGTCGTCGCTGGCGAACGCGAACGTCGCCGCCGCGCGCTGCTCCGGCGTCAGCGTGTCGAGGAACGCCTGCGCCGCCGCGGCCATCGCAGCGGTCCGGCCGGCCTTGTCCTGCATGGTCGCCGCCCCGGCGGTGACCATGGCCAGGACCACGACGACGAGTGGAACGAGTCGTGCGGACACCTTCATTGGGTTCCCTCCTCAGGGCGTTTGCGAGTGAGCCGAGCCTACAACCGGGGGCGGGGGGCGTCAACCTCGCCGCCACCGGCTCCCGCCGTCGAACGCGCGCGGCGTCCGCGTATCATCACGCAACGATGGATCCCGCGCGGAGGAGCCGCACGGCGCCCCTGGTCGTCGACGTGGACGGATCGCTGGTCGCGGGCGACCTGCTGATCGAAGGCGTCCTGCGGCTGGTCGCGGCCCGTCCGCTGGCGCTCTTCGCTCTGCCGTTCTGGCTCGCCGCGGGGCGCGCGGCGCTGAAGCGGCGCATCGCCCGCGCGGCGCCCGTGCCGCCGCCGACGCTGGTGCTGCACCCCGCCGTGCTCGACGAGATCGCCGCCGCCCGCGCCGCGGGGCGCGAGGTGTGGCTGGCGTCCGCCGCCGACGCCCTCGTGGTCGCGCCGCTGGCCGAGGCGGTTGGCGCCGCGGGCTGGTTCGCCTCCGACGGCCGCACCAATCTGGCGGGCCGGACGAAGGCCGCGGCGCTGGTCGAGCGCTTCGGCGAGAAGGGATTCGACTACGTCGGAAACGAGCGCCGCGACCTGGCCGTCTGGGCCCGCGCGCGGCGCGCTGTCGGCGTCGCCCTCCCGGCGCGCCTCGCGCGGGAACTGCGGGCGCTGGACGCGGACGCGCGGCTGCTGCCGGGGGTCGCCGGCCGGCGTTTCGCGTGGCTGCGCGCCCTGCGCCCCCACCAGTGGGTCAAGAACGCGCTCGTGTTCGCGCCCCTCGCCGCCGCGCATGCGACCGCGGCCGAATCGTACGCCGTGGCGGCCGCCCTGTTCGCGGCCCTGTCCGCCTGCGCGTCGGGGACGTACCTCTGCAACGATCTGCTGGATCTCCCGCATGATCGCCGGCACCCGGACAAGCGCCGGCGGCCGCTGGCGGCGGGTGAGGCGCCGCTGCTGCCGATGCTCGGCCTCGGCGCGGTCCTGGCGGCCGGCGGACTCGCGGCGGCGTTCCGGCTGTCCGCCGGCGCGGGACTGAGCGTGGCGCTCTATCTGGCGGTGACCGCGGCCTATTCCCTGCGGCTCAAGCGCGTCGTCCTGCTCGACGTCGTCACCCTCGCCGGACTCTACGTGCTGCGCGTGCTCGCCGGGGGGATGGCGGTCTCGGTCCCGCTGTCGCCCTGGTTCCTCGCGTTCTTCATGTTCGTCTTCCTGGCCCTGGCCGTGGTCAAGCGCCAGAGCGAACTGCATGCGCTACGCCGGTCCGGCGGCTTCGTGGCCGGCGGGCGCGGCTGGCGGACCGACGATCTGCCGGTGCTGGCCGCCATCGGGTCGGCCGCGGGCTTCGCGGCGGTGGTGGTGCTCGCCCTGTACGTCCAGAGCCCGGAGGTGAGCGAACGGTACGCCCGGCCGGAGGCCCTGTGGCTGGTCTGCCCGCTGCTGGTCTATTGGCTGGGGCGCATGACGCTGCTCGCCAACCGCGGGGCGGTGGACGGCGATCCGGTGGTGTTCGCGCTGCGGGACCGCACGAGCTGGCTGACCGGCCTCGGCGTGCTCGCCGCGTTGGCTGCCGCGCGATGACGGGTCGCGTGCTGTCCGCCTGTAAGCTGTGGGCATGACCCGGTCTCGCTTCCCCGCGGCGCGCCCGCGCCGGCCGAGCACGACGGCGACGCTTGCGGCCGGCATCCGCGCGCACCACCGGCGGTGGCACGACGCGCCGATCCTCGACGACGCCTGGGCCGTCCGGATGGTGTCGCCGTTCTGGCGGCTGGCCGCGCACAACCGCCTGCTCAACTGGATCGTCGTCCGCAAGATCCTCGGGCCGTTCCACCCCATCCACACCGAGAACATCCTGCGGGCGCGCTACGCGGAGGACCGGCTCGCCGATGCGCTTGCGGCCGGCGTCCGGCAGTACGTGATCCTCGGAGCCGGGCTGGACACCTATGCGCTGCGCCACCCGGAGCTCGCCGGCCGGCTGCGGATCTTCGAGCTGGATCAGCCGGCGATGCAGGCGGTCAAGAAGGAGCGCGTGCGCCGCGCGCACGGCGGACTCCCGGCCCACGTGGTGTTCGTGCCGGTCGACTTCGAGACCGGCCGGCTCGACGCGGCGCTGCTCGGCGCCGGATTCGCCGCGCGGGAGCCGGCGTTCCTCGCGTGGCTGGGGACCACCTACTACCTGACGCTGGAAGCCGTCCGCGAGACGCTCGGCCGCCTCGCCGCCGCGGCCGCCCCGGGGAGCAGCCTGGTGCTCGACTACAAGCTCGCGCGGTCCCTGATCCCGGACGACGGCCTGCCGCTCGCCGACCGCCTCGAGCGCCTGGTGCGGCGGCTCGGGGAACCGATGATCACCGACTTCACGCCGGAGGCGCTGACCGGCGAGATGGCGCGGGCCGGCTTCCGCGAACAGGAGACGGTCCTGCCGGCCGAACAGGCGCGGCGCTACCTCGCCGGTCGGCGCGACATGGCGCCTCCGGCGCCCGGCTTCGCATTCGGGTTGTACGTCAGAACCGGAACAGCCGGTTGAGCTTGACGACGAAGCAGCGGTTGCGCAGGTCCCAGCCCCGGTCGGGCCGCAACCCGCCGGTGACGTCGCGGTCGTCGGTGTAGACGACGAACAGCTCGCTGCCGGGGCTGTGATCGCCTGATGTGATAAGGTTCGCCGGGAGGGTCGTCCACCTTGAGCTTTCCGCGACTCACCGTGCCTCCCTTTCCCCCCGGCGTGTCGCCGCGGCCCGCCCGGCGCCTGGGCGCGCCGTTGCGTCACGCACCGTTCGCCCTGTTCGTCGCCGGCATCCTGGCCTACGGGGCGGCGTTCGCCTGGTACCTGCTCGACCGCTTCGACCTCGTCAACCTGGTCCGCGACGTCAGTTACGACGATTCGTTCTACTACTTCCAGATTGCCTGGCACATGGCCGGGGGCGAGTTCTCGACGTTCGACGGCGGCCTCACCCGGACCAACGGCTACCACCCGCTCTGGCTGTTTCTGATCACGCCCTTCTACTGGGTGTTCGACAAGACGGAGGCGCTGTTCGCGATCAAGGCGTTCGAGGTCATGCTGGTCGCCGGGGGCGTGGCGCTGGCCGCCGGCGCGGCGCGGGCGGCTCGGCTGCCGTGGATTCTCCTGTTCGCGGCGCTGCCGGCGCTCTATGGGAATCCGGCCCTGTTCCTGGGGCTGGAGGCGGCCGCGGGTCTGTTCCTGCTGGGGCTGTTCCTGCTGGCCGTCTGTCTCTTCGCGCGGGACCCGGGGCGGTGGCGTTGGCCGCTGGCGGCGGTCGCCTTCGCCCTGCCGTGGGTGCGCCTGGAGTATGTCGCCGTCGCGATGACCGCGACGGCGGCGCTGTGTCTTCTGGAATGGTCGTGGCGAGACGGCCCGGAGCACGCGCCGGCGGGCGAGCGGGCCAGGGCGGGCATCCCGTTTCTCGCCGCCGGTGCAAGTCTCCTGGTGTATTTCACGTACAACGCGGTCGTCTTCGGCGGTATGGTGCCGGTGAGCGGAGCGGTCAAGCGACGGTGGTCGCAAAACCGTTGGGAAGCGGAAGGCGGATACAGCCTGACGGAGAACGTCCATGGCTTCCTGCGAACGCGTTTCTTCGACGACGAACTGCTGATCGCGCTGGAGATCTGCGTCTACGTGATGGTGGTCTGGTGGTTCTCGCGCCGCTCCCGCGGCCGGGGCGACTGGTTGCTGCTGGCGTTTCTGGTGGGGGTGTTCGGCCTGGCGGCGGGCCATCTCGCCAAGTTCACGCAGAGCGTTCTCACGGTATATTACAGGCATGGGACTCCTGACTGGTATTTCGTTCCGGCGTATCTGACGGGGGTGCTCGCCGTTCCCGCAAGATGTTACGTCGCCATCTGGTTCGCGCGCCGTTTCGTCTGGCCGGAGCTGCCCCGCGGGTTCGGGATCCCGAGCCTGGGGATCGTCGTGATCGGAGCGGTAACCCTGTTCGCAACGGCGGACTTCACCGCTCCGTTCCAGTTCGTCGACCGGAAAAGAGAAGCAACTATCCGGGAATGGATGGATTCTGCCTATATGGGTACGTCTTGGGTTACCGGGCGTTCGGGACCGATTTGGCAATGGCCACGGGGCGAAATGAAGCGGACGTTCGGGGAAGTTACGGCCTGACGATGCTGCGCCGTGCACAGTTTTGTCGTTCTGGCGGGACGGGTTCTGCCGTATGGAAGCGGCAAGCGGGGTGTTCCGGCAGCGCATCCGCACCCGGCCGTCGGCGCAGCGTTTCTTGCGGGCGTTGTCTTCGGCGCGGCGGCGCAGCCCGGACGTGGAGCAGGCCTCGGCGGTTGCGGCCGGCCCGGCGTCGAGATGGCGGAGAGCGGGCCGGGGTTTGCCGTCGGCGCGGCTTCCGCGGGTATCGGTCCGGGGGCGTGGGCCGCGCGGCCCGGGCGGAGCGGATGCGTGGTTCCCGCGCCTGCCGTCAGGCGGGCGGCGGCAGGGCGAGGGCTTCGGGCACGACCGGTTCGGGGGCGCAGAGCATCGTGGTGAGCAGGGCGCGGGGGTCGAGCTGGCGCTGGCGGGCGGTGCGCACGACGCTGGCCAGGATCTGTTGGGTGTCGGCCCCGCGCCGGGTGCGGTTGCCGCCGCAGACCTTGCGGGTGACCACCGCGGGTCGGATGGCGTGTTCGGCCCGCCAGTTGGTGGCGTCGAGGGACGGGTCGCGCAGGAAGAGGAACACGGCCTCGAATTCGCGGGCCAGGTGCCTGGCGAAGCGCTCGGCGGGGGCCAGCGGCGGCGGGGCGTCGATGAGCCGGCCGAGCCGGGCTTCGAGCCGGCCGCGGGCCGACGCGAGGCCGTGCTCGCCGATGCCGCCGGCGTTGCAGCGGGTCCGCAGGGCGAGGGCGTCCTGCAGGACCGTCTGCACGGCGGCGGCCCAGGGGCTGTCGGGATGATCGGTCCGCAGGTCCTTGCAGCGCCGCAGCAGATGCGCCAGGCAGGTCTGGTGGGGCGCGTGCGCGAAGCCGCGATACGCCACCCATCCGTCCCGCACCAGCACGCCCGCGAAGTCGGCGCCGAGCACCGCCGCCGCGTCGGCGAACCCGCGGCCGGCGCAGATGGAGTAGACCGTCGTCTCCGGGGTGGCGAACGCCCACAGCCAGTGGCGGGTCGCGTCCACGCGCCAGCCGGTCTCGTCGGGCGTGACCACCGGGCTGCGACGGACCTGCTCGCACAGCGCCGCATACGCGGGCGCCGCCACGTCGGCCGTGCGGTGCAGCAGTCGGACCAGACCGCCCTTGGTCACGTGCAGTCCGAACCGGGTCCGCAGCACGCGGGCGGTCTTCTCCAGCGGCAGGCCCGACTCGGTGTGCAACTCGGCGGTCAGCGCGGCGACGTTCGGCCCCAACTGCACGCCGGCCGCGCCGAGCGCATCGGAGGTCTGCAAGGGGTGCCGGCCCTGCACGCGCCGCCGGCACTGCGCGCAACGGCCCACCTCGACGTCGAAGCGGCGCACCAGCGGGCGCACGTCCGGCACGTCTTCCTGATACTGCGCCGCCACCCGCTCCACGGCGACGTGGCCGCCGCAGTCGGGGCACGTCTTCGGGGCCGGCGCCGCATGGGTCTCGTCCACCCGGGTCGGCGGCCGGCGGGTTCCCTGCTTCCCGTACTCCGCGCCGGCGCGCCGCCCCGGGCGGCGTCCGGTTCCCTGCCGGCGGTCCTTGGCGAAGGGGGCCGCCTGCCGGCGTCCGGCGCGCCGGGCGGCCTCGAGTTCCTTCTCCAGGTGCTCGCTGCGGCGCTTCCAGTGGTCCCGCTCCTCGATCAGCGTTGTGTTTTCTCGTTCGAGGTGTTCGATGCGCCGCACGTCCCGGGGGTCCCGCTGAGGCCCGGGCCCCATCGAACCGCTCCGGTCATCGTTCTTGCGCGCCATACTTCACGTATCGGCACGTGGCCGCCGTACCTGCACACCCTTTCGTGAATTTTTTTCGCCCGACCCGGTAACCCAAGACATGGGTACGATGGTCATGAATCGCCTGTTGCCCGAGGGCAGTGTGGTCGGGTCCTTCGACTCCGGCGTCATAGGATACTTCTCGCGCTTTCCGGTGATGAACCTGGACGGCCTGGCCAATTCCTGGGACCACCTGCGCGCAATGCAGGCGGGGACCGCGTACGAATTTCGTCAGCGCCACGGTCTTACCCACACGGCCAATATGCGGTGGATTTCACTCCGACGAGACCAAATGCTCCTGGAGGGTCCGTATTTGTATTCAAAGAGATCGGCAGTACGGCGGCGGCCCTCCCACGTGAAGCAATTCAAGCTCTGGGTCCGTGAGCCCCGGGCGCCATGGAGCAAGGTCGATCGTGCCACGTGGTTCTGGGAAAGGCTGGAGCCCCACCTCGAACTCCAGGCGGACGGCGTCGGCTACTTGGTGGACGGACGGCTGAGGCAGGCGTTCGTCCGGGACTGCGCGCCGGACGAACTCGCGGTATGGAGCTGGGGCGGATCGGGGGAGAGGGGAGGGACGGTGCTCGTCCCGTGGATGCAAATGGCAATCGGGCTCTGCACCAGCGCCATCGTGCTGCCGCACGACGCCCCGCCTCCGGTGCGGGTTGACGTCAGAACCGGAACAGCCGGTTGAACTTGACGACGAAGCCGCGGTTGCGCAGGTCCCAGCCCCGGTCGGGCCGCAACCCGCCGGTGACGTCGCGGTCGTCGGTGTAGACGACGAACAGCTCGCTGCCGGGGCTGTACTCCCACCGCAGGCGCAGGTTGCTGCCGAACGAGTTGCCGGCCGAGTTGTACTGCAGGAGGCCGCTGAAGAACATGCGCGGGTTGAACGCGTAGTTCACCCGCGCCACCGCCAGGTTGGTCCGGAACGTCCCGTACGGCGTGTCGATCCAGTTGAACGAGACCGTCGGCTCCACCGACATCTGCGGCAGCACCGCGATGCGCCCCTGGCTCAGCGCCACCGTCGTCAGATCGCCGTCGAAGTAGGCGCCCCGCCGCAGCGCCACCTGCCCGTTGACGCGCCGCTGCTGCCCGATGGAGTAGGAGATCTGCGCGTCGGCGAAGCCGTAGCCCCCCGCCGGGATCGAGAAGCCGGCGCCGGGCGGCGTGAACGGCCGCACCAGCAGCTCGTAGTTGTCGGCCGCGGTGAACGTGATCCGGTCGCTGGATTCGAACTCGGTCTGGAACGCGACGACGTTCTGGCGCGTCTCCAGGTGGTTTTCGTCGGCCGTCAGGATGTAGTCGACGCTCGCTTCCAGGCTGAACTGCCGGACGCTGGCGATCGATTGCGGCCGCGGGCTGAACCGCCCCGACAGGTAGCTGCGGCGGAAGTTGTCGCGCCGCAGGAAGCCCACCTCCGGCAGGAAGTTGTCTTCGACCAGGAGGTGATCGACCTTCAGGCCGTAGCGGTCCGCCGCGTACTCGAACGTGCCCTGGTAGCTCGTGTCCCGGCCGCGGTGGTCCGGGCCGGGCACCCGGGTGCGGGCGAGGTAGGTGATCAGGCTGAGGTTCTCGAAGAAGGCGAAGGTGCCGTCGACGCCGTACGCCTGGCTGGAGCCGGGGGCGACCCGCGAGACCGACCGGTTGGTGAACATCGCGCCGACCGAGCTGCGCCGCAGGACGTCGCGCCGCAGGCGGACGACGGTGAAGTTGGTCGGGTCGGAGCGGGAGATCGTCTCGTCGCCGGCCTGGATGTTCAGGGCGCCGACGTCGAACTGGCCGAGCTTGCCGGTCACCCGCGCGCCCCCGACGATCGGCACGACCCGCGACGTGCCGTCGGGCGCCCGCTCGAGTCCGATCTTCCGGCTGTAGAAGAGCTGCGGGACGTTGACGTCGCCGAAGATCCCGCCCACCGGCCCGCCGCCCGGACCGCCGAAGCGGCCGGTGACGCCGCCGCGGGCGAAACCGAAGATGCCCCGCCCCTCGAGGAAGAACTCGCGCTTCTCCGGAAAGAACAGCGGGAAGCGGGTCAGGTTGACCTGCCGCTCGTCCACCTCCACCTGCGCGAAGTCGGTGTTGTAGGTGAAGTCGGCGGTCAGGTTCTGCGTGATCCCGTACTTGACGTCGATGCCGGCGTCGCCGCTCCCCGCGTCGACGACCGCCGGGGACGCGGTCAGGTCGGTGGTGACGCCGCCGATCGCGTACGGCTTGACCTCGACGTTGCGGCTGGCCGGGGGCGGTTCGAGACCGACCAGCGTCCCGGCCGCCGAGACCCGGAAGATGCCGGCCGAGCCGCTGCCGCCGCCGGCCGAGATCGGCAGCCGCGTCAGGTACACCCACTCGTTCTTGCGGCGGATCGCGCGGCGGAGCTGGACGCCCCAGACGTGCGGCGGCTCCGAGCGGTAGCGCAGGGTCTTGAACGGGATCTCCATCTCGACGGTCCAGCCGCCGGCGAAGCGGCCGGTCCGCACGTCCCAGACCGGATTCCAGTCGGCGTTCGGGTTGCCCTCGTTGGTGAACTGCTGGTCGGCGCGCGCCCCGAGCGGGTTGGTGTAGAAGTTGAAGCCGTTGCGGCGGTCGTAGAACGTGTCGAAGAACGCGGTGAACGTGTCGTTCTGGCGGAGCTGGCTGGTGTCGCGGCGCATCTCGTTGGCGACCCACCGGCTCTCCGGCGCCGAGTCCCAGACCCGCGCCGAGACGTAGACGTTCGTGTCGTCGAACAGGATCCACGCCTCGGTCCGTTCGGTCGCGGGCGCGCCGATGTCGGGCACCTGCTGAATGAAGCCGGTGATCGCCGGCACCGTCTCGTAGACCGGCTCGTCGAGGACGCCGTCGAGACGAAGGCCCTCGTCGAGACGGATCGCGCGGACCGTCGTGCGTCCCTGTTCGTCCCGCGTCATCACCGCCGGCGGCGCCGGCGCGGGCGGCCCGTCGATGAGGCCGGCGTCGACCGCCGCGCCGGCCGGCGGGGCGGCGGGGCGTCCGGCGGCGCCGGAAGCGGCCGCGGCCGGCGCGCCGGCGCTCCCGGCCGCGGCGGACCCGGGTTCGGGGGCCGCCGCTCGGACAGGTGGCGCCGGGGCGAACGGCCCCCTGGATCCGGCCGGCGCGGCCGGTTCGCCGGCGCCGGCAGGCGGAGTCCGCGGCGGACCGGGCCGCGGCAGCGCGGGCGGCGGATCCGCCGCGCCGGGCGGCTGCGAACCGGCGCGGGCGGCGCCGCGCAGCGCCGCCGCGACCTGGTCCTGCAGCGCGAAGACGTCCGCGACGGCGCCGGTCACCGTCGCCGATTGCAGCACTTCCCCGTCCGCCACGCCGACCAGCCGCGCGGTCACGCGGATCCGGTCGCCGAGCCGCTGGTAGGCGCCGGCGACCACCCGTCCGGCGCCGGCCCGGCGGCCCGCTTCCAGCGCCCCGTCCGGCCCGCCGTCGCCGCGCACGGCGGCCGGCGCGCGCACCGTCCGCGTCCCGGCCGCCTGCAGGTCGACGGCGACCGCCTCGGCGATGCCGGCGCCGATCCAGTCCTCGGCCGGGTCGCCGGTCAGGTTGGCGAACGGAACCACGAGCACCAGGAGGTCGTCCCCCGCTGCCGCCGCCGGGCCGGACGGCGGCTGCGCCGGGGCGGGGGACGCGGCCGCGAGCGCCGCGGCGAGAAGTCCCGAAGCGATGCGTGTCATGCGCATGGATTCGTGCGAAGTTTCCAGTCAGGGGAGCCGGCCGCACGCCGGATCGCCCGACGTGCCGGCCGTCCGCGCGGACAAGTATGCCAGACGGACCGCGTACCGGCTGCGTTTACGCGCCGGCCGGCCGGCTAGTTGCGGAACAGCCGGGTGAGCTTCACCACGAAGCCGCGGTCGCGAAGCCGGTCGAAGCGGTTCGGCCGCAGCGGATCGGTCTCCTGCTCCTCGGTGTAGACCACGAACAGCTCGCTGCCGGGCGAGTACTCCCAGCGCAGGCGGAGATTGGCTCCCATCGTCCGGCTGGCGGAGTTGTACTGCAGGAGGCCGCTGAAGAAGGTCCGCGGCGAGAAGGTGTAGTTGAGCCGCGCGCGCGCCAGATCGGTGCGGAAGGATCCGCCCGGCAGGTCGATCCAGTTGAACGAGAGGCTCGGCTCCACCGACAGCCGCGACGACAGGTCGATCCGGCCCCGGCTCAGATCGACCGCCGTGAGGCGGCCGTCGAAGTAGCCGCCGGTGACCGCCTCCACCCGCCCGTTGAGCAGCCGTTGCGGCCCGAGCGCGTAGGTCAGCCGCACGTCGGTGAAACCGTAGCCGCCGGCGGGAATCGCGATGTCCGCCCCCGACGGGGAGAACGGTTCCTGCAGCAGCTCGTAGCTGTCGCTCAGCCGCACGCCGAACTGGTCGCTGTTCTCGAGTTCGGTCTGGAAGGCGACCTGGTTCTGCCGCGTCTCCAGGAACCCGGCGTCGGCGGTCAGGAAGTAGTCGTGGCTCGCCTCCAGGACGAACTGGCGCACCGACTCGACGGCGCGCGGCCGCGGGCTGAAACGTCCCGAGAGCGAGGTCCGGCGGAAGTTGCGCCGTCGCAGGAAGCCCACCTCCGGCCGGAAGCCGTCTTCGACGAGCAGGTGGTCCACCTCCAGTCCGTAGCGGTCGGCGCCGTAGTCGAAGCGGGCCTGGTAGCTCGCGTCGCGGTCCGTCACGCCGGTGGTGCGGGTCCGGGCGTAGTACCCCAGCAGGTTGACGCTGTCGAAGAACGAGAAGGTGGCGTCGACGCCAAGGGCCTGGTTCGACCCGTCGCCGGAGAGCGACCGCGACCGGTTCGTCACGATGCCGCCGACGCTGCTGCGCCGCAGCAGGTCGCGCTTGACGCGCAGGACGGTGAAGTTCGTGCCGGGCGCGCCGGAGACCGCCTCGTCGTCGGTATGGATGTTGAGCGCCCCGACGTCGAAGGCTCCGACCTTCCCGGTCAGGCGGCCCCCGCCCAGGATCGGCACCGCCTCCCGGCCCTGCAGCCCGATGCGGCGGCTGTAGAAGATCGTCGGCGCGTCGCCGCCGCCGAGCACGCTCCCCCGCCGCAGGCTGCGCGCGGTGCGGAAGCTGCCGCGGGCGAAGTCGAAGATGCCGCGCCCTTCGAGGAAGAACTCCCGTTTCTCCGGGAAGAACAGGTTGAAGCGGGTCAGGTTCACCTGCTGCTCGTCCACCTCCACCTGCGCGAAGTCGGTGTTGTACGTGAAGTCGGCGGTCAGGTTCTGCGTGACCCCGTACTTGACGTCGCCGCCGAGCGCGCCGTCGCCCGCGACCCGCCGCGCCGGCCCGGCGTCCGGGAGGGTCCCGGCCGCGCCGGCCGCGGTCACGCCGCCGATGGCGTACGGCTTGATCTCCAGGCGGTTGCCGGCGGGCGGCGCTTCGAGTCCGACCAGCGTGCCGGCGGCCGACACCCGAAAGACCCCGCCGCGCCCGCCGAAGCCCGCGGCGGAGATCGGAATCAGGGTCAGGTAGGCCCACTCGTTCTTGCGCATCACCGTGCGCCGGAGCTGGATCCCCCACACCTGGTCGCGCGCCGGCCGGTAGCGCAGCGACTTGAACGGCACGACCATCTCGATGGTCCAGCCGCCGTCGAAGCGGCCGGTCCGCACGTCCCACACCGGGTTCCAGTCGCGGTTCGGGTTGCCTTCGTTGGTGATGGCCTGATCGACGAAGCCGCCGAGCGGGTTGGCGTAGAACAGCAGCGCGTTGCGGCGGTCGTAGAAGGTGTCGACGAAGAACCCGAACAGGTCGTTGTTCAACATGTTGAACGCGTCGCGGCGCATCTCGGTCGCCACCCATTCGCCGGGCGGCGCGCTGTCCCAGCAGCGCCCCGCGACGTAGAAGTTCTCGTCGTCGAACATCACCCAGGCGTCGGTCCGCTCGGTGGCCGGCGCGCCCTCGTCCGGAAGCTGCTGGATGAAGCCGGAGACCGGCGCGACGGCGTCGTACACCGGCTCGTCGAGCCGGCCGTCGACGCGCAGGCCCGCGAGGAGCCGGATCGCGCGCACGGTCGCCTGCCCGCCCGCGCGGGTGACGACGGCGGGCGGCACCGGCGGCGGCGGGCCGTCGATGGCGACGCCGGGAGCGACCGGGACGGCGTCGGGAGCGGGCGCCGGTGTGCCGGCGGTCGGCGGTTCCCGCGTGCCGGCGGGCAGCGGTTCCCGCGCGCCGGCGGTCGGCGGTTCCCGCGCGTCGGTGCGCCCCGCGGCCGGCGCGGCTTCCTGCTGGCGGGCGGACCGTGCGGCGCGCGCGCCGCCCCCCGGAATCGCCGGCCGCGTGAAACCGGGCGCCCGCTGCTGGCGGGCGGGTCGGGCGGCGCGCGCGTCTCCCGCGCCGGGCTGGTCCTCCGCCTGACCGGCCGCCGGGGCGGCGCCGAGGACCGCGGCCGTCAGCCCCGCGGCCGCCGCCGTGACGAGCATCCCCGTCATGAACTGTGTGGATCCTCGCACTCAGACCGTCACCATCCGTCCGTTTCGGAACTGCAAGTCCAGTCCCCGCTCGAACGATGCCAGCAGTTCGTTCGCCAGTGCGACGCCATGCGCCTTGTCGATGGCCGCGTTGCTGATGTTGTACGACTTCGCCGGCTCGATGCAGTTGGCGCATCCGGAGCGGCAGCGGCAATTCTCGGCGATCTCGATACCTTTCCGCAGGGCGGTCGGCCATACTTCGAACAGCTTCCTGGCGACGCCGATGCCGCCCGAGTAGTTCTCGTAATAGGATGCCGTCGGTTCATCGCCCACCTTCGAATGGGTGCTCGCGTCGAACCGGTCCGCTGGAATGACGAACATCGCTCCGACGCGGACCAGGTGCTCCAGCGCGCCGATCCCCGCGGCCGCGTCGTCACCTTGCGAAGCGTTGATCCAGAACGCGTGCAGATTGTTCTCGCAATGCGCTGCGCCACCGCCGCCCGTATCCATCAGACTGCCGTTGCGTTCGTCGACCAGCTTGTAGCCGGTGAAATTCATCACAACGTTCAGAGAGCCGTGGTAGATTCCGAATCTTCCGAAACCATGACCGTTGAAGATGTCCTTCGTCGTCAACACCGTGAAGAACCCCGCTTCGGTCTTCAGGTGCGGATCGACGTCCGTCAGCACCACGGCGTTCGCCTCGTGAGAATGCACGCGGTACTTTCTCCCGAAAAAGGTGAAGATCGCGCCGATATAGGCTTCGCGAAACCGTCGCATCGTCGAGATCCGTCCGAGTTCTTCGGCGCCGCTCTTCAGCGCGAACGATTGCCCGAAGTTTCCCCGCATGCTCAACGAGGCGTGCGGTCTGTAGTTTCCCTTGACCGGCTTTCCCATGCCCTTCCTTGCCGCGTCGTAGAAGGCTTCGCCGAGAATGGCCCGGTCCGAAGCGCGCAACTGACCGTCCGCGTCGTACGCAAGCGGCCCAAGGTGTCTCTCGATGAGTTCCTCGTTGTTCGGATCCACCACGAGCTCGTCGAAGGGTTTGTTCAGGAATGCGTCCAGATTACCGACGAAGAATCTGTCCATCGGGTCGTTCATCGCATAGAACAGCACGAAGGCGTCCTTGTTCCAACCCCGCCCCGCGCGCCCGATCTGCTGCCAGGCGGACATGATGCTGGCGGGGAATCCGACCAGGATGACGCCGTCCATCCCGCCTATGTCCAAACCCAGTTCGAGCGCGTTCGTCGTGAACACCACGTTGACCTCGCCGTCCTTGATCTTCCGCTGGATGTCCTGCCGGACGTCCGACTCGAGGTCAGCGTGAAACGGAGATATCCGTTCCGGGTCCAGTGTCAATTCCTTCGCCCTGGACCGGCACTTTCCGTATGCGTCCTCGAGGAACTTCTTGGTCGGGCAGAATACGAGCGCCTGCAGGCCCTGGGCGAGCGCCGCCAACGCCGCCTGCTCCACGCGCCGCTGGAGAATATCCCGATACTTGAAGTCGGGAATTCCCGGATTCACGAACATGAAGTGCCGCCGCGGGCGCAGGACGCCGCGGGCGGAAACGACTTCCATCTGCCGCCCGGTGAGGTTCCGGGCGTGTTCCTCCGGATTCTCGCACGTGGCCGTCGACAGGAACAGTCTTGGAGACGCGCCGATGCGGTCCAGGCGCAGAAAGAACCGCCGCAACAGAAGCGCCATGTTTCCGCCGAAGAATCCCCGGTATTCATGCATCTCGTCGATGATCACATACCTCAGTTTTCCAAGGAACTTCACCCACTGGTCCTTCCAACCCAGGAACGACATGTTCAGGGTTTCCGGATTCGTCATGAGAATCCGCGGCGGGCTCGACTTCAGTATCTTTCTCCACTCCTTGTCCGTATCGCCGTCGAAGAACCACGCATCGATGTTCAGCGGCTCGCAAAACCCCAGAATCTGCGCCCGCTGATCGAAAGCCAGCGACTTCATGGGATAGATCATCAGCGCGCAGGAACCGGGATTTCGCTTCAGATCATGCAGCATCGGCGCGGTGAACGCCATGGTCTTGCCGCTCGCCGTCGGCGATTCCAGAACTACGTCCGCGCCGCTCAACGACCGCTTGACGGCCTCGAATTGATGTCGGTACGGACGGTCGGCGCCGGCGGCGGCCAGCACGCCGCGAACGGATGCGTCGAGTTCCGCCGGCCAGTCGTCCGCGTGTTCCGGTCGGATGCCGTCCGCGACGCCCGTCTTCAGCTCGTCCCCGTCACGTAGCGCGTCATGCTCCTTCAACCGCGCCGTGAACCGCTGGATGTCGAACTTCCCATTCTTCCCGCTGCGGCCGGGCGGTGATTCATGGACGGGAGGCGCCGGCAACCGATCGCCGACAGCCTCTCCCGAACCTTCAAGGTTCTCTCGGATTCTCTCGAGCATTTCCGAGGGGAGTTCAGACAAAGGAGTCGCCTCGATCCGGGTCTCGCGAAGGGCGCGCGCGCCGGCTCGGTGCTCCCGAACCTCCTGAAGTCCCTTGAGGATCTCCGCGGCGACGTCACGTTCAGCCATTTTCGACTTCCTCGACGATCTTCCGCCACGCCGCCAGCTCGGCGCGCGTCAAGTCGTCCTTCACTCCCTTGCCGTACAGCGTCAGCAGATAGACGCGGTCTTCGGCGACGAACCAATAGTAGATGATCCGAATGCCGCCGCGCTTGCCGCGTCCCCTGGATCCCCACCGCATCTTCCGTATCCCGCCCGACCCGCGAATCAGGTCGCCGGCGTCGGGCCGCGCGCTGAGAAACGCCTGCAGCGCCGCGTAATCGTCATCATCCAGGTGAGATCGCAGATGCCTGGTGAAATCCGACGTCTCAACGAACAACATCCTGGCAACTGTACGCGAATCGCGGCTGCATCCGCAGGCTACCCCACGGCGCCGCTGGAGGGCAACAGGCGGAGTCGCGCGGGGTGCACGTCAGATTTGTGAGGGACCGCCATCGGGGGTGCAGGGCAGGGCGAGATCGGCCGACAACTTCAGTAGACCGGCTGTTCACTGGAGGAGTCCGACCATGCCCGAGGAATCGATCGCCGCGCTCGAACAGCGCCGCGCCCACCTGTGCCGGCAGTTGGCCTCGATCGGCGAGATGCGTTCGGGGTCGCTGATGGCGCGTTGCCGGCGCTGCGGCAAGACCGGCTGCGGCTGCGCCCCGCCGGGGAAGGCACAGCGGGGTCCGGTGCTGTCGCTGACGCGCAAGGAGTCGGGGAAGACGGTGACCCGGATCATTCCGGCGCGGGCGGCGGAGCAAGCCTGGGCCGAGGCGGCCGAGTATCGGCGGTTCCGGCGCCTGTCGCAGGAGTTGATCGAAGCCAGCGACGCGCTGAGCGAGGCCCGGCTGCGGGCCGGGAGCGGGAGCGGGCGGGACCCCGCGGCGGCGGCAGCCGGCGCGGGAAAAAAGGGGGCTGCGAGAAGACGCTCGCGGGCGAAATCGACGCCGAAATCGATGCCCTGGTAAGGTCGAAGACGGCCGGCGGCCCGGATTTCGAGGCCTTCGAGCAAGCCGTCCGCCGCCGGGCGCTCGACACGGCCGCGCGGTCGGTCGAGCGCCGGCTGAACGCGGACTGCGCCGACCACCAGGATTCGACCGTGCGGTGCGCCTGCGGACGAAAGGCGCGCTACGCCGGCCGCCGTCCGAAGACGTTTCTGAGCGTGTTGGGGCCGTTGCGGCTGGAACGCGCCTGCTACCACTGCGACGCCTGCCGCACGGGCATCTGTCCGCGCGACCGGGCGTTGGGTCTGGAAGGCACTTCGTTGTCGCCCGCCACCACGCGGATGGTGGGGGCGGCGGCGGCCGAGGTCAGCTTCGACAAGGCGGGCGAACTGGTGGGGGCGTGCGCCGGGGTGCGGGTCGAGACCAAACAGGTCGAGCGCACGGCCGAGGCCCTGGGACGCCAGGTCGCCGCCGACGAACGCACCGTGACCGAGCCGGCGCCCGCCCCCGCGCCGACGATGTACCTGGGGCTGGACGGCACCGGCGTGCCGGTGCGCCCCTCCGAGGTCGAGGGCCGCCCCGGAAAGCAGCCGGACGGCTCGGCCAGGACCCGCGAGGTCAAGCTGGTCACCGTCTGGACGGCCGAATCGCGCGACAAACGGGGCCGGCCCGTGCGCGACCCCGGATCGGTCAGCTACAACGCCGCCGTCGAGAGCGCGGCCGGCCGCGACACCGACCCGCGGCCGGCCCCGTTCGCGCAACGGGTGTATCGCGAGGCGCAACGGCGCGGCTTCGACGCCGCCGAACGCCGCGTCGTCCTCGGCGACGGCGCCCCCTGGATCTGGAATCTGGCCGGCGAGCAGTTTCCAGGCGCCACCGAAATCGTCGACGTCTACCATGCCAGGCAGCATCTGTCCGACGTGGCCAAGACCCTCTACGGCCCCGGCACCGACCGCGCCGACGCCTGGGCCAGGCAGCGGAAGGACGAGTTGGACGCCGGACGGCTGCGCGCGATCGTGGCCGAACTGCGGTCCCACACCGAGACCACCGACGCCGCGCGCCGGTGCCTCGACTACGTGGTGCGCAACCGCCGCCGGATGCGCTATCCGCGGTTCCGCGCCCAAGGCCTGTGCGTCTCTTCGGGCGTGGTCGAGGCCGGCTGCAAGCGGGTCGTCGGCGCACGGTTGAAGCGCGCCGGCATGCGCTGGACCGTCGCCGGCGCCAACGCCATCATCGCCCTGCGCTGCTGCCAGCTCAGTGGCCGCTTCGAGGACTTCTGGGAGCGACGAGCCGCCAGAGCCGCCTGACGGTCCTCACAAATCTGACGTGCACCCAGTCGCGCGCAGTCATGGGCGCCGGCGGACGGTCCGGCGCGGAAGCCGCCGGGCGCCGTTATTCACAGCGCGAGCCGCCGGGAGAGCGCGGAGGCGAACCGCGGAGGCGAACCGGCCGCCTCGGCGCGGACGGCATCGAACGCGCCGCAACCGGGATAGCCCTCCCGGATCCGTTCCGGCGCGCACCGGGAGTCCTTGGCGAGATAGACGCGCCCCCCGTGCCGGTGGGTGATCGCGTCGAGCTCGTCGAGCAGCGCCGGCGTTCCGGCCCGCAGCGGGAAGTCGAGCGCCAGCGTGTAGCCCTCCATCGGGAACGACAGCAACCCGTCTCCGCCGGATCCGAACAGCTTGAGCACCGCGAGGAACGATCCCTGCCCGGCCGCGGCGGTCCGCGCGAGCAGCGCGGCGAGGCCGGCGGGGCTCTCCGCCCTCGGCAGCACGCACTGGTACTGCGTGAAGCCCCGCCGGCCGTAGAGGCGGTTCCAGGCCGCGATCCGGTCGAGGGGGAAGAAGAACGGGTCGAAGTGGACCGGCCGCGCCCCGCCGCGCGCGCGGCCGGCGCGGTAGTAGAGCGCGTTGAAGGCGCCGATCGACGCGCGGTTCAGCAGCGCCGCCGGCGCGTCGGCCGGAACCGTCAGCCGGCCCGCCGGCGCCGGGCGCCACGGGTCGCGCGCGAGCCGCGGCGGCAGGGCGCCGCGCGCCAGGAACCTCCCCCGCGTCAGCAGCGCGCGGCCGAGCGCCGCGCCCCGCGCCAGGCAGTCGATCCAGGCCACGCTGTACGGCCAATCCGCCGACGCCTCGAACAGCGCCATCGTCTCGTCGAGATCGCGCGCGGCCACGGTCTCCGCCCGGACGAAGGCGCTTTCGACCGGCGCGAGCCGGAACGTGGCGTCGAGAATCACGCCGGTCAGGCCCATTCCGCCGACGGTGGCGCGGAACAGGTCCGCGTGCGCCGCGCGGCTGCACGTCCGGACCGCGCCGTCCCCGGTGGCCAGGGTCAGCGCCTCCACGTGCGCGCCGAACGCGCCGTCCCGGTGGTGGTTCTTGCCGTGCACGTCGGCCGCGATCATGCCGCCGACGGTGACGAACTTCGTCCCCGGGACCACCGGCGGGAACCAGCCGCGCGGCATGAAGGTCTCCAGGACGTCGGAGAGCCGCACGCCCGCCTCGCAGGTCAGCCGTCCGGTCGCCGGGTCGAACGCCCGCATCCGGTCCATCGCCAGCATCGACAGCGTCAGGTCCGGATTGAGCGCCGCGTCGCCGTAGGCCCGGCCGGCGCCGCGGGCGATCAGGGAGGGGTGCCGGACGAGCAGACGCCGGAGCGCGCCCCGCTCGCGCAGGCGCGTCACCCGGCAGTCGAGCACCGGATGCCGACCCCAGCCGGAGAGCGTCACCGGCCGGGGGCAATCGCCGCCCGGACGTTCGGCGGCAGGCGCTCGCCGGCCGCCGGGACCTCCCGGCCCGCGAGGATCAGCAGCTCGCGCGGCGTCATCTCGGGGGGGTGGTACCGCCACTTGCCGTCTTGGTCCCGCGCCGTGACGCCGTCGTTTCCGTGACGCCTGCGGTACGCGCCCCGCAGCACGTCTTCCGCCGCGGTGATGGCCGAGCGGGTGTTCATCGCCGCGAGATCGGCCAGGAACTCGACGAAGGGACGGAGGTCGCCCCGGTCCGCCGCCTCCAGGTTCAGGATGTACTCCGCCCGCCGCGCCAGCGGGATGACCGGCGGACACTCGCCGGCGCGGGCGAAGACGCAGGCCATCAGCAGGCGCGCCATCCGGCCGTTGCCGTCCTGGAAGGGGTGGATACGGACGAACTCGTGGTGCAGCCACGCGGCCTCGACGTCGGCCGGCAGATCCCGGCCGCGGTGGGCGTGGTGCATCTCCAGCAGCCGGTCCATCTCGCCGCGGGTCTGCTCCGGCGGGCAGTACTCGTGGACGACGCCGTCGAAGCGGCGCGGATTGTTGGGCCGCACCTTGTAGTCGCCGCGGAGCAACGGGATGCCTACGCGCCGGCCGTCGCGCACGGCGGGGGCGTACTCCTGGTGCCGGGTCAGGAGCTGGTGCCAGCTCTTCAGGGTGTGGTGGGTGAGGGGCCGTTGTCCGCCGGCCGTCTCGAAGACCAGCTCGACGGCGTCGTGCTGGTCCTGCAGCAGGCCCCTGAGGGTTTCGTCCGACAGGGCCGGCTCGACCGCGTGCGCGGCGCGCACCCCTGCGAAGCCCTCGGCGATCAGTTGCTCGGTGACGCCGCGCCGGAGGGTGTAGAGCCCCTCGATCTGGCCGGTCTCGATGGCGAACGCCCGGTTGCGCTCACGCAGCCAGACGTCGAGCAGGGTGCGGTCGACGGCGGGATCCTGGAGCCTGCCCCGGACGTCATGCCACCGGGCGGCGCGCTCGCGGTAGTGGGCCGAGCCCCAGTCCTGCGCGTGAAGCGGCAGATCCCGGACCGGCCGCCAGACCGTCTCGGGAGGCTTCCGAGGCTCCATGAAATCGAGCGTAGCACATCGGCCGCCGCGGCCGGGCCCGCGGGCGAGGGAGGCGATCAGATGCCGGTGGCCGACCCGAGTCCCATGGCGCGCCGCCACGCGGTGATCTGCCCCAGGTGGCTCCCTTCGTGCGACGAGATCAGGAAGGTCGCGTAGTCGCCGATGGTCGGGAAGCGCTTGCGGACGCCCTCGTTGGGGTGCTCCCGGGCGAGGAACGCCGGGTCGGCGGCGGCGAGCGCCCCGGCCACCCGCTCGTGCTGCGCGGCGAGCTCGGCGAGAAGCGCCTCCTTCGAGGGGAAGTCCGCCGCGTCGCCGCTCGGGGCGCCGCCGGTTCCGAAGACGCCCGACCACGCGTCCGGGAACGTCGAGTCCAGGCCGAGCATCTTCGCCAGGTGGTTCGACGATGCCGCGAGGTGGCCCAGGATCCAGGCCGGATGGTTGACGACGCCGTGCGGCTGCCGGACCATCTGCTCGTCCGACAGGTCGCCGACCAGGGTCCGGGCGCGGTCGAGGTTGAACCGGTACGTGAAGACGAGGTGTCGCAGCATCGGTCTCGCATCCCTGGGGCCGCGGGCGCGGGGCGCGGACTACGAGGCGCTCGGCGCAAGCCCCATCGCGCGGCGCCACGCCTGGAGCTGGCCGATGTGCGTGCCCTCGTGCGCGGCCAGCATGTAGTTGGCCATGTCGCCGACGGTCGGAAAGTACTTGCGCATCGCTTCGTCCGGATACTCCTTCGCGAAGAAGGCCGGGTCGGCCTTCTCGACCGCCGCGGCGACCCGTTCGTGCTGGGCGGTCAGCTCCGCCAGCAGCTCCGCCCGGGACGGATACTTCGACGCGTCGCCGCTCGGCAGCGCCCCGGCCTTGAGCGCCTCCTCCCAGTTCGCCGGAAAGGTCGATTCCAGTCCGAGCGCCTTGGCGATGTAGTTCGACGACGATCCGAGGTGGCACAGCGTCCAGGCCGGATGGTTGACGACGCCGTGCGGCTGCCGAACCATCTGCTCGTCGGTCAGGTCCTTGACGAGGGATTCGAGGTGCTGCAGATTGAACTTGTAGGTGAAGAGGAGATGTTCGCGCATCGTCTGCTCCCGGTTTCTTCCGCGCGCACGGGCGCGGAAACACGGCTGCGGTGAATCGACCGCCTAGTATACTGCGGGGCGCCGCGGGGGCGGCGAGGGACGAAGGCGCGCCGGCGCCGGACGTTGCGCAGTGGCCGGCGCTGCGCAACGTGACGTGGCCGGGCGGCGAGGGACGAAGGCGCGCCGGCGACGGGCGTCGCGTGTCGTCCCGGCGAACGTCGAAGGCTCCGCGATCCGCGCGCAAGACGGAAGGCGCTCATGGCTGCTGCGACCCCTGCGACCAACCGGCAGATCCGGCTTGCCGCCCACCCGGCCGGCTTTCCGCGCGAGACCGACTTCTCGCGCGCCGAAGCGCCCGTTCCGGAGCCGGCCGACGGCCAGATGCTGTGCCGCACCATCTACCTGTCGCTCGATCCGTACATGCGGGGCCGGATGAACCCGGGGCCGTCCTACGCCAGGGGGGTCGCCCTCGGCGAGGTGATGGTCGGCGGCACGGTCTCGCAGGTCGTGGCGTCGAGGCTGGCCGGGTACGCCGCCGGCGACCTCGTCCTGACCGCGAACGGCTGGCAGGACTACGCGCTGTCGGACGGCGCCGGAGTGCGCCGGCTCGATCCGGCGGCTGCGCCGATCTCGACCGCGCTCGGTGTGCTCGGGATGCCGGGGCATACCGCCTACGTCGGGCTGCTGGACCACGGGCGGCCGAAGCGCGGCGAGACGGTGGTCGTCTCGGCGGCGTCCGGGGCGGTCGGCGCCGTCGTCGGGCAGATCGCGAAGATCAAGGGTTGCCGGGTGGTAGGCATCGCCGGCGCGCCCGAGAAGTGCGGCTACGTGACGGCCGGGCTCGGCTTCGACGCCTGCGTCAGCCACCGCGGGGACGACCTGCCCGGGGCCCTGCGCGCGGCGTGTCCCGGCGGCATCGACGTCTACTTCGAGAACGTCGGCGGGAAGGTCTTCGAGGCGGTTCTGCCGTTGCTGAACGACTTCGCGCGCGTTCCGGTCTGCGGCCGGATCGCCAACTACAACCTGACCGCCCCGCCGCCCGGTCCCGACCAGATGGCGCGGCTGATGGGATTGACCCTGGTGCGCCGGCTGACGTTCCGGGGCTTCATCGTGTTCGATCACCTGGATCGGCAGCCGGACTTTCTCCGGGACGTTTCGGCCTGGGTCCGCGACGGCGCCGTCCGGTACCGGGAAGACGTGGTGGACGGGCTCGAGCGGGCGGTCCCGGCGTTCCTCGGCCTGTTGCGGGGCGAGAACTTCGGGAAGCTGCTGGTGCGCGTCGCCGACGACCCGACCGTGTGACCCGTGCCGCAGCGCCGCCGCGTTCCCGACGCGCTCGTCCTCGTCTTCGCGCTCGTCGTGCTCGCGCAACTCGCGAGCTACGTCCTGCCGGCCGGCGAGTTCAAGCGGGACGGGCGCCGGGTGGTCCCCGGCACCTGGCGCGCGGTGGACGCCGAGCCGCTGCCGCCGCTCGCCTTCCTGACCGCCGTTCCTGCCGGGCTGGCCGCGGCGCACGAGGTCGTCTTCTTCGTTTTCCTCGCCGGCGGGACGATCGGCGTCGTGCGCGCCACCGGAGCGATCGACGCGCTGATCGGCGCGGCCATCGGCCGGCTGGCGTCGCGGCCGGGGTGGCTCGTCGCCGGGATGGTGGGGCTGTTCGCGCTCGGATCGTCGACGGTCGGCATGGCCGAGGAGTACATGCCGTTCGTGCCGCTGCTGGTGACGCTGTGCCTCGCGCTGAAGCTCGACGCCGTGGTGGCCGTCGGCATCGTCTACGTCGGCGCGGGGGTCGGCTATGCCTGCGCCGCGCTCAACCCGTTCACCGTGCTCGTCGCCCAGGAGATCGCGGGGCTGCCGCTGACCTCCGGGCAGCCGGTCCGCTGGGTCCTGCTGGTCGTCTGCGCGGCGGTCGGCGTCCACCACGTCCTGCGCTACGCGGCCCGGCTGCGCGCCGACCCGGCCGCGAGTCTGGTGGCCGGCGTCGACTACTCGAGCGGCTTCGAGCTGCCGGCGGACGTGCGGTTCACGGCCCGGCGCGCGGCGGCGGCGGCGGTGCTCGCGGCCGGCGTCGGAATCTTCGTCCACGGCGTGGCGGCCCGCGGATGGTATCTCGCCGAGCTGTCGGCGGTGTTCCTCGGCAGCGGGCTGCTGGCCGCCGCGGTGGGCGGACTCGGCCCGAACCGGGCCGCCCGCGCGTTCCTCGAGGGAGCGGCGCAGATGACGGCGACCGCGCTGCTCATCGGCTTCGCGCGCGCCGTCGAGGTCGTGCTGTCCGACGCCCGGGTCATCGACACGATCGTCGACGGGCTGGCCGCGCCGCTCGCCGCGCTGCCGGCGCACGCCGCCGCCCTCGGCATGCTGGCCGTGCAGACCGTGTGCAACCTGTTCATCCCCTCCGGGTCGGGTCAGGCGTACGTGACGATGCCGATCATGGCGCCGCTCGCGGACCTGACCGGGGTGACGCGGCAGACCGCGGTGCTCGCCTACCAGTTCGGCGACGGCTTCACGAACATGCTGGTCCCGACCAACGCCCTGCTGATGGGTATGCTGGCGCTCGCGCGGATCCCGTACCAGCGCTGGGCGGCGTTCGTCGTCCCGCTGCTCGTCAAGCTGTACGCGGTGGCCGTGGCGGCGCTGGTCGCCGCGGTCGCGCTCGGCTATCGGTGAACGCCGTCGGGGCCGGCCGGCCGTCCCGCGCGTCCCCGCCTTCGGCGCCTGCCCGTGGCGGAAAGGGTGCGGCTCGGCCGCCCCGGAGGTTCTCCGAGCGGGTCGATCTCAAACGTCGCGCTCGGCTATCGGTGAACGCCGTCGGGGGCCGGCCGGCCGTCCCGCGCGTCCCCGCCTTCGGCGCCTGCCCGCGGCGGAAGGGCGCGGCTCGGCCGGCCCCCGGAGGTCTCCGAACGGGTCGATCCAAAAAATTTCGATTTCCTTGTAATCGGAAGGGGCTTCGAGCCCTCTATACGTATAGACGGGAGAGAACGGGTCCCGACGGTCGCGGCGGGTGGGCCCGGAAACGGAGGCTGGCATGAATGCGGATCGCGGCGCGGCGCAGGCGGCGGAAACGGGAACGAGGCGGCGCCGGGACGCCCCGGGCGGACCGCCTCCGGTGGCCGCCGGGGTTCGGAAAGACGCACCGGCGTCCGCGTGCCCGCTCCTGCGCGGCGATCTGGATGGATGGGCCGAATGCTGCACGCGCCGCTTCCTTCCGGTTGCGCGTGGCGTGGCGGGTGACGGCGAGAGGGCGCGCGACGCGCTCCAGAACAGTCTGCTGATCGTGCAGGCCAGGGTGGGCCAGTTCCGGGGCGGCCCGGTGGCGTGTCCCTGGGTCTGGACGATCGTACGGCGCGAAGCGGCGCGCGGGGGATCGGAGCGGCGCGATGTCGCGCTGCACGACCGGTCGGTCGACCCGGTCTCCACGCGGCCGACTCCCGAGCGCGAGCTGCAGACCCGCGAGACGAGGGACCTGCTGTCGCAGGCGATCGGGCAGCTCCCGCCCCGGTACCGGGAGGTCGTGCGGTTGCGGGACCTCGAAGGTCGCTCGACCGCCGAGGCCGCCGGGCGCCTGCATCTGACCCCGTCCGGCGTGGCGTCCCGCCTGCAGCGGGCGCACCGGCTGCTTCGCGCCCGGCTGGAAGGTCAGATCGGGCGCCGGAGCGGAACCCGACCCGTGGCGTTGAAGCCCCGTCGCTCGCCGAAGACGTCGGCGGCCGCCCGGTGCGGACCGGGCGCGCCACCCGCGGGCCTCCGCCCGCCGGGGCCCCGCGTACGCGAGGTCCTCGGCGGCGGCACCAGGGCTGCCGATCGGGAAGTCCGCGCGCCGAGCAATTTTTTGGGACGGATCCGCTCGTCGGACCCTCTATAGAGACATGAGCACGATGAAGGCGGCCACGGGTCGGACGAACCCGCCGGCGCCGGTCGGTTTCCCGGACCGGACCCGCCAAGTCGTCGCGCACGCGAGGTCCTCGGCTGCGGTGTCGGGGCTGCCGAGCGGGAAATCCGTGCGCCGAGCACACGCCTCAGCATGCCGTCGAAATGGGTCGACGGCTGGACGAAGGAGGGAAAGATGCCTCGAATCCTCGCTCTGCAGTCCCTGCCCGTCTCCGGCAACCTGCCGGCCGACTACTACGCGGAGAGCGCGTGCAGTGCCGAGGGCTGCGCCTGCTCGACCGTCAGTTTCATCTGCGAGTAGGGCCGCCACCGGAAGGCGGAGCGCTCTGCTCCGCCTTCCTTCGACTCCCGAGCGCGAGCTGCAGACCCGCGAGACGATGGGCCTGCTGTCGCAGACGATCGGGCAGCTCCCGCCCCGGTACCAGGAGGTCGTGGGGTTGCGGGACCTCGAAGGCCGCTCGACCGCCGAGGCCGCCGGGCGCCTGCATCTTTTTTGGGACGGATCCGCTCGTCGGACCCTCTATAGAGAGACATGAGCACGATGAAGGCGGCCACGGGTCGGACGAACCCGCCGGCGCCGGTCGGTTTTCCGGACCGGATCCGCCAAGTCGTCGCGCACGCGAGGTCCTCGGCTGCGGTGTCGGGGCTGCCGAGCGGGATCCGTGCGCCGAGCACACGCTTCAGCATGCCGTCGAAATGGGTCGATGGCTGGACGAAGGAGGAAAGATGCCTCGAATCCTCGCTCTGCAGTCCCTGCCCGTCTCCGGCAACTCGCCGGCCGACTACTACGCGGAGAGCACCCTCAGTATCGAGGTCTGCTCGACCGTCAGTTTTGCCTGCGAGTAGGGGCCGCCACCGGAAGGCGGAGCGCTCCGCTCCGCCTTCCTTCCATTCGTTTCCATGAGGAGAAATGCCGTGCCGCTTCCGCTTCTGATTGACGTCAGCCCCATGGACACGCTGCTGGACGACGAGTTCTACGAAAGCCTGGATCTGTACGAACCGAAAGCACGCGGATTTCAGGAAGTCGCCGCGCGGCATATCCCGCCGAAGTGGACGACGAGCCGCAAGGGCATCTGGTGCATGTGCCGGCCGGATGACGTCCGTCTTCCCGAACAGGGCTGGAAAATCCACGTGTCCAGCACGCCGAACGACGCGGCCGCGGTGCTTTCGATCGCAACCCGTCTGTTCGTCCGTCAGGGAACGGCGTTCAAGTTCGCAATCGACGAGTTCATCCTGTCGCTGCAGAACGGCAAGTCGTGGTCGCGCGGCGGGTCCGGGAAGTTCATCACCGGCTATCCGGCGGACGCCGCGAAGTGCCTCGCGCTGCTCGATCTTCTGCGCGATTCGTTGTGCGGGTACGACGGTCCCTACGTCCTGTCGGACCGGCGGTACAAGGACAGCCGCGTGGTCCACTATCGATACGGCGGCTTCACGCCGAGACAGCGGCTCACGGCCCGGGGGGAGAGAATCCATCTGCTCCGCATGCCCGGCGGCCGACTTCACGAGGACGTTCGGAAACCGTACTTCGATCTTCCCGAAGAAGTTCCGGATCTCGTTCCGGACACGACCGATCACCGGGACCAGTCGACGATGACCCTGAAGGACGGCCGCTACGCGATCGAGTCCGCCATTTCGTTCTCGAACTCCGGCGGAGTGTATCTTGGACGCGACCGGCGGAACGGCAGCCAGGTCGTGATCAAGGAGGCCAGGCCCTTCGCGAGCATGACGCGAAACGGACTCGACGCCGTGGCGCTGCTCAGAAAGGAGCATCGCATTCATCGGTTGCTGGAGGACGCGGGCGTCGCGCCCCGGCCGCTGGACTTCTTCCGGGACTGGGAGCACTACTACTTCGTCCAGGAGTTCATCGCGGGCATGAACCTCCGGCGGCACATGGCGACGCGCCAGGTGGCGATTCGGACCCGCGTCGGCCGCGCCGACCTGCGGAAGTTCTTCGGACACTACCGCCGCCTCTATCTCAGAATTGCGCTGGCGCTGCAGGTCATGCACGAACGGAACGTCGTTTTCGGAGACGTGTCGCACCTGAATCTGATGGTGTCCCCGGACGGCGAGGAAATACGCTTCATCGATTTCGAAGGCGCCGTCGAAACGGGGGTGGACCTGTCTCTGCCGCTCGCAACCCCCGGGTTCACGTCCCGAAGACTGACCGGCCGCCCGTGGACTCCGACCCGCGCCGACGACTGCTATGGTCTGGGGGCGCTCATGTTCGCCGGCGTGATGCCGGTCAATCACGTCCTGACCCTGGACGGGCGGGCCGTCGAGAGGTTTCTCGACGCGTGGCGGGGCGACCTGGGAATGCCGGCGGAATACGCGGAGATCGTGCGGGGCCTGATGCATCCCGACCCGGAACGGCGGTGGAGCGTGACCGCTGCCATCGCAGCACTTCGCCGGCCCCGCGAACCGGGGAAGCGGACCGGAACCCGGAACGGCGCGCGTCGCGCGGCGGCGAGGGAAAACCTGCGACGGACCGTCGACTATATCCTGGCCAATGGATCGCCGGATCGGCTCGATCGGCTGGTTCCCGCGGACCCGGGTGTCTTCCGGACGAACGGACTCAACGTTGCGTGGGGCGCGACCGGAGTGGCGTGGTGCCTGAAACGGATCGACGGGAGCGTGCCGGCGTGGATGGTCGAATGGATTCGCCGCCGGCTGGGAGACGGGACGGCGCAAGAGATGACGGCGGGGCTGTACGTCGGCCTGTCCGGCGTGGCGTGGGGATTGTACGAAATCGGACTGATCGAAGAGGCGATGACGCTCATCGACGAATCGCACCGCAGACTGGGATCGATCGTCGAGTGCCCGGACCTGTTCTACGGCGTCGCCGGCTGGGGAATGGCGAACCTGAAGTTTCACTTGTGGACCGGGGAGCAACGGTATCTCGATCGCGCGGTGGACGCGGGCAACCGAATTGTCCGCGCCAGGGTCGAGACCGGCGGCGGCTGGGCGTGGAGGTCTTTCGGGCAGACCGGCTGTTCGTTCGGCCACGGGGCGGCCGGCGTCAGCCTGTTCCTACTCTATCTCCATCTCGCCACCGGGGATACGGCGTTCCGGGACGCCGGATGGAACGGCGTCAGGTTCATCCTGTCGAAGGCGCGGGTTACGCCCGACGGCGGCCGGAGCTGGCTCGCATACGAAGAGCACGTGACGCATATGCCGTACCACCGCTGGGGGAGCGCGGGCATCGGGGCCGTGCTGCTCCGGTACCGCGCCGTGAGAGACGACCCGGCCGTCGAAGAGACCCTGAAGCACGCGGTCGTGGATTGCGACAGGAAATACACCGTCTTCCCGGGTCGCTTCGCCGGACTGGCCGGAATCGGCGACTTCGCCGTCGACATGCTGCAGTTCGGCTATCAGGCGCCGCGGGCTCGCAAGATGTGCAGGAAGGTGCTCGATGGAGTCATGCTGTTCGCGATTGAAAAGCGCGACGGACTGGCGTTTCCGGGCGAGGGAGGTACGCGCATAAGCTGCGATTTCGGGACCGGGGGCGCGGGAATCGCCACGTTCATGCATCGGGTTCTCGCCGACGCGGGTCCGGCGTTCCTGGTGGACGAGCTGGTCGAAGGCGCAGGAGATCGGAAGAACGGAACGGCCGGGCCGCGTCCGGACCCGGCGGTGGAGCAACCGGTTCGGCGCCCGCGGATTTCGGCGCAAGCCGTTTCCGGGGACGCCGAACCGGCGCAAGGAAGGGGTGCGGCATGATGAGGGATTTCCGAGTCACCCTGCGGGCGTTGCGGCGCCGCCCGCTGTTCACGGCGCTGACGATCGCCACCCTCAGCCTCGGCATCGGCGCGACGACGGCGGTCTGGTCCTTCGTCGACGGCGTCCTGCTGTCGCCGCTTCCCTATCGCCAGCCGGAACGGCTGATGATGGTGCAGGTCGTCATTCCGGAACTGGAGGATCGCCTTCCGATCCTGTTGCCCAACCCGCGGGCCGTCGACGCGTGGTGGCGGGGATGCGAAGCGAGTTGCCGCGAGGTCGCCGCCATGCAGTCGAACCGGGTGCTCGTCGGCGGCGCCGGCGGGGCGCCGGAAGCGCTCGACACGTGGCGGGTCACGCCCGGCTTCTTCGAGTTGCTGGGCGTCGAACCGCTGCTCGGGCGGGTGTTCGGCTTCGGCGCGCGGGAACCGGCCGCGGTCCTGACCTTCGGCTTGTGGCAGCGCCGCTACGGAGGGGATCCGTCGGTGCTCGGCCGCGTCGTCACCCTCGACGAACAGCCGGTCGAGATCGTCGGGGTCCTGCCGGCGTCGTTCCGCTTTCCGCGGTTCCAGCATCTGAACGTCGAGAGCCCGCCGGGGCAGGCGCAGTTGTTCGAAACGCTCACCTGGCCCGAATGGATGGTGGAGGCGTCCGGCAACAATTGGGGCTACCCGGCGCTGCTGCGCCTGCCGCCGGACACGACGGCGGCGCAGGCGGCCGCGGAGATGGACGCGGTTCTGGAGCATTCGTTCGCAGGCGGGCCGTATCACCCGCGGGTGCGGCTCCGGCCGCTGTCCGAAACGGTGACCGCCGCCGTGCGCGGTCCGCTCTGGCTGCTGCTGGCGGCCGCCGCGGCCGTGCTGCTGATCGCCGTCGTGAACCTGTCCGCCATGCTCGGCGCCCGCTGGCTGGAACGCCGGCGGGAGGTCGCGCTGCGGCGGGCGGTGGGCGCCCCGCCGCGCGACGCGGTACTGCTGGTGCTGCGGGAGTGCCTCGTGCTCGCGGCGGCGGGCGGGGTCGGGGGCGTGGTGACGGCGCACGCGGGGTTGCGGGCCCTGCTCGCGTCCCTGCCGGCCGATCTGCCGCGGATCGACGAAGTGGCGATAGACGGGTCGGTGCTCGCGGCGGCGGTCGGCGTCACGCTCGTCTGCGGGGTGTCGTGCGCGCTGGCGCCGGCGTGGCAGGCCCGCCGCGCCGATTCGCTGGAGACGATCAAGACGGACAACGCCGCCGCGCGGCGCCAGGGAACGGGGCCGGGCCTGCTCGTGACCCTCGAGGTCGCGTTCGGAATCGGACTGCTGATCGTCGCCGGACTGCTGATCAGCAGTTTCCTGCGCGTGCTGAACACGGACCGCGGTTTCGACGTCGAGAACCTGCTTGCGACGGCCGTCATGCTTCCGCCCGGGCGCTACCAGGATCCGGAACGCATCACCCGCTTCCATGACGAGGTCCTGCGCGAATTGCGGAACGCGCCGGGGGTGCGCGGGGTCGGGCTCGTCCAGCGCCTGCCGCTCGAGGGCGGATTCTTCGGCGACATGCTCGCCCGGGACGACGATCGGCGGCCGGGCGCGGAACGCCCGCGGGCGCAATACCGCTTCGTGAACCCGGACTACCTGCGGACGATGGGCATCGCCGTCAGCCGCGGCCGGACGTTCACCGCGGCGGATCGGGGGCGGCGTCCCATCGTGATCAGCGCGCACGCGGCCCGGACCCTGTGGCCCGGGGAGGATCCGATCGGGCGGCTGGTGCGCCGCGGGGACGCACTCCCGCCGCGGGAAGTGGTCGGTGTGACCGTCGACGCGCGAATCGTTTCCATCGAGCATGACGCCGGTTCCATCGCGTACGTTCCGTACTGGGATATGCCCCTGCCCCTGCCCGGCGGCATGTACGTCGTGCGAACCGCGACCGATCCGATGGCGATGGTCGCGTCGATGACCGAGGCGGTGGGGCGGGTCGACCCGGCGGCGTCGGCGCACGACTTCCGGACGATGGACACCGTCCTGGCGCGCGCGGTCGCCCTGCGCCGCTCGCAGTTCTTGCTGACCGCCGCCTTCGCGCTGGCGGGCGTGCTGCTGGTGGGACTCGGGGTCTACGGGGTGGTGGCGACGTGGGCGGCGCGGCGGCGGACCGAATTCGCGATTCGCCTCGCCCTCGGCGGCGGCGCGTTCCGCCTGATCGCGATGGTGCTCTGGCAGGGCATGCGGCCGGCGGCGGTTGGAGTCGTCCTCGGCCTGGGCGCTTCGGTCGCGGCGGGCCGGGCGCTGGCGGCGCTGCTGTACGAAGTGTCGCCGCACGACTGGGTCGTGCTGAGCGCGGCGGTGCTGGTTGTCCTGGCGGCCGTGGCGGCCGGGTGCCTCGTGCCCGCCGTGCGCGCGGTCCGCATCCCGGTCTGGGGACTTCTCAGGTCCGAATGACGAACGTGCTGGTCCGTTCGTCGGACCCTTTATCCATAGTAGAGACATGAGCACGATGAAGACGCCACGGGTCGGACGAAGGGGTGCGGCATGATGAGGGATTTCCGAGTCACCCTGCGGGCGTTGCGGCGCCGCCCGCTGTTCACGGCGGCGACGATCGCCACCCTCAGCCTCGGCATCGGCGCGACGACGGCGGTCTGGTCCTTCGTCGACGGCGTCCTGCTGTCGCCGCTTCCCTATCGGCAGCCGGAACGGTTGATGATGGTGCAGGTCGTCATTCCGGAACTGGAGGATCGCTTTCCGATCCTGTCAGCTAGCCCTCGGGCCGTCGATGCGTGGTGGCAGGGATGCGGAACGAGTTGCCGCGAGGTCGCCGCGATGTCTACGGGGACTACGGGCCGGATGATCGTCGGCGGCGCCGGCGGGGCGCCGGAAGCGCTCGACGGGTTGCGGGTCACGCCCGGCTTCTTCGATGTGTTGGGCGTCGAACCGCTGCTCGGACGGGTGTTCGGCGCCGGCGAGCGGGAACCGGCCGCGGTCCTGACCTTCGGCTTGTGGCAGCGCCGCTACGGAGGCGATCCGTCGGTGCTCGGCCGCGTCGTCACCGTCGACGACCAGCCGGTCGAGATCGTCGGGGTCCTGCCGGCGTCGTTCCGCTTTCCGCGGTTCCAGCATCTGTACCCCGATGGCCCGGCGGGGCAGGCGCAGTTCTTCGCAACACTCACCTGGAACGAATCCATATTGCAGTCGTTCGGCAATTTCGACCACCCGGCGCTGCTGCGCCTGCCGCCGGACACGACGGCGGCGCAGGCGGCCGCGGAGATGAACGCGGTGCTGGAGCATTCGTTCGCAGGCGGGCCGTATCACCCGCGGGTGCGGCTCCGGCCGCTGTCCGAAACGGTGACCGCCGCCGTGCGCGGTCCGCTCTGGCTGCTGCTGGCGGCCGCCGCGGCCGTGCTGCTGATCGCCGTCGTGAACCTGTCCGCCATGCTCGGCGCCCGCTGGCTGGAACGCCGGCGGGAGGTCGCGCTGCGGCGGGCGGTGGGCGCCCCGCCGCGCGACGCGGTACTGCTGGTGCTGCGGGAGTGCCTCGTGCTCGCGGCGGCGGGCGGGGTCGGGGGCGTGGTGACGGCGCACGCGGGGTTGCGAGCCCTGCTGGCGTCCCTGCCGGCCGATCTGCCGCGGATCGACGAAGTGGCGATAGACGGGTCGGTGCTCGCGGCGGCGGTCGGCGTCACGCTCGTCTGCGGGGTGTCGTGCGCGCTGGCGCCGGCGTGGCAGGCCCGCCGCGCCGACTCGCTGGAGACGATCAAGACGGACAACGCCGCCGCGCGGCGCCAGGGAACGGGGCCGGGCCTGCTCGTGGCCTTCGAGGTCGCGTTCGGAATCGGACTGCTGATCGTCGCCGGACTGCTGATCAGCAGTTTCCTGCGCGTGCTGAACACGGACCGCGGTTTCGACGTCGAGAACCTGCTTGCGACGGACGTCCTGCTTCCGCCCGGGCGCTACCAGGATCCGGAACGCATCACCCGCTTCCATGACGAGGTCCTGCGCGAATTGCGGAACGCGCCGGGGGTGCGCGGGGTCGGGCTCGTCCAGCGCCTGCCGCTCGAGGGCGGATTCTTCGTCGACACGCTCGCCCGGGACGACGATCGGCGGCCGCTCGCGGAACGCCCGTTGGCGCAATACCGCTTCGTGAACCCGGACTACCTGCGGACGATGGGCATCGCCGTCAGCCGCGGCCGGACGTTCACCGCGGCGGATCGGGGGCGGCGTCCCATCGTGATCAGCGCGCACGCGGCCCGGACCCTGTGGCCCGGGGAGGACCCGATCGGGCGGCTGGTGCGCCGCGGGGACGAACTCCCGCCGCGGGAAGTGGTCGGTGTGACCGTCGACGCGCGAATCGTTTCCATCGAGCATGACGCCGGTCCCGTTGCGTACCTCCCGTACTGGGATCTGCCTCTGGCCGGCGGTATATACGTCGTGCGAACCGCGACCGCTCCGACGGCGATGGTCGCGTCGATGACCGAGGCGGTGGGGCGGGTCGACCCGGCGGCGTCGGCGCACGACTTCCGGACGATGGACACCGTCCTGGCGCGCGCGGTCGCCCTGCGCCGTTCGCAGTTCTCGCTGACCGCCGCCTTCGCGCTGGCGGGCGTGCTGCTGGTGGGACTCGGGGTCTACGGGGTGGTGGCGACGTGGGCGGCGCGTCGGCGGACCGAATTCGCGATTCGCCTCGCCCTCGGCGGCGGCGCGTTCCGCCTGGTCTCGATGGTGCTCCGGCAGGGCATGCGGCCGGCGGCGATCGGGGTCGTCCTCGGCCTGGGCGCCTCGGTCGCGGCGGGCCGGGCGCTGGCGGCGCTGCTGTACGAAGTGTCGCCGCACGACTGGGTCGTGCTGAGCGCGGCGGTGCTGGTTGTCCTGGCGGCGGTGGCGGCCGGGTGCCTCGTGCCCGCCGTGCGCGCGGTCCGCATCCCGGTCTGGGGGCTTCTCAGGTCCGAATGACGAACCCGGCTGGCCGCGCTCGCTGCCGGTGAACGAATACGTCCCCGGACCGGGCCGGACCGGTCCGCGACCGCCTCACGAGTCGAAGATCTCGCTGACCGGCAGCCGCCAGCCCGGGACGACGTCGCCCCCATCGACGACGTCGTCCCCGGTCAGGTCGACGACGTGGGACGGCGGGCGGTGGACCCGGACGATACGGCCGCGGTGGAAGTCGACCACCAGGACCATCCCGGCGCCCGCGTCCAGCCAGTCCCGCACTTTTTCTTCGACTTCGGCCCGGCGGTCGCCGGGCGATACGACCTCGACCGCCAGGTCCGGCGCTCCGGGCCAGTATCCGTCGGTTTCCCCGGTCCGCTCGAGCCGTTCGCGTCCGATGAAGGATACGTCCGGCGCGCGCACGTGGTCGGGGTCGGAAGCGAGCTGGTAGCCGGTCTCCGCGGCGTACACGGTGCCGAGGCCGTTGGCTCGGACGTGGATCCAGAGGGAAGCCGCGATGTTGGCGGCCAAGCGGCCGTGACGGTTCCCGGCGGGCGACATCCGTTTCAATTCCCCCCGGAGCAGCTCGTACCGGTAGCCGTCGTCCGGCAGAGCCAGGAGCTCCTCGGCGGTCGTCCAGCCGGTCCTGGCGACCACGCGCGCCCCGCCGGCCTGCGACGCGCGGGTGGCGGCCAGGTTCCCCATGCCCGCCATCTTACACCGTGCGCGGTCCGCATCCCGGTCCGGGGGCTTCTCGGGTCCGAATGACGAACCGGCTGGTTCCGATACGTCCCCGGACCGGTGGGGTCGGACCGGTCCGCGACTTCCGACCGACGCCCTGCTGACGGGCATGCCGGGACTGGCGAGGATTCCACCCGCGCCGGGCGGCGTTCGTCGGCGAGCCGGCGGGAAGCGGTACAATGGCCGTCGCGGAAATCCAGAGGACACCGACATGCCGACGCGATCAGCCTGCGCCTTTCTCCTTGCTCCCCTGCTCCTGGCGGCGGCGTGCGGGCCGCCCGACGGCGCCGCGCCGGATGCGGCGAACGGACCCGCCCCGCTGTTCGCCGCCCCGGACGGCGGCGTGACGCTCCGCTTCGTCGACGCGCCGGCCCCGGTGCCCGACCTGACGATGGAGACGCTCGACGGGCGCACGATCTCGATGGCCGATCAGCGCGGCAAGGTGGTGCTGGTCAACTTCTGGGCGACGTGGTGCGGCCCGTGCCGGGAGGAGATCCCGTTCCTGGTGCGGCTCGCCGAGCGGTATCCGGACCATCTGACGGTGATCGGCGTGTCGGAGGATCACGGATCGCCGGACGCCGTGGCGGCGTTCGCCGGACGCTACGGCGTCAACTACCCGATCGTGATGTCGACGCCCGAGATCAAGCGGGCGTTCCCGGGGGTCTTCGCGCTGCCGACCTCGTTCGTCGTCGATCCCGAGGGGCGCATGGTCGGGAGCCACGTGGGACTGATCAGCCCCGTCGTCCTGGAGCAGGAGACCCGCTACCTCGCGTCGCTGCCGTACGACGCCACGGTCGAGACGGCCCCCCCCGACGACCGGATCCGGCTGGCGAACGCCGCGCAGGCGACCGAGATTCCCGGCCTGGACCTGTCGCCGCTGACCGCCGGACAGCGCGAGGAGGTGCTGCGCCGGGTGAACGCGGAGGGCTGTCCCTGCGGCTGCTCGCTGACGCTCGCCCAGTGCCGGATCAACGATTCGACGTGCGGCGTCAGCCCGCCGCTCGTCGAGCAGCTCGTCGCCGAGGTCACCGGCGCGGACTGACGACGGCTGCGCTCAGCCGCCCGCCGCCGGGAGGATGACGCGCTCGAGCGTCAGCAGCCGCTGGTCGATCTTGCTGAATTCCGTTTCGACCGCGCGCAGCCGGTCGTCGAAGCGCTGGAGGTCCGCGCGGATCTCCCTGCGATGCTCCCTCATTTGCTCGACGACGTCGTCGATCCGGGCGCTCACGTCGTCGATCCGGGTGTTCATGTCGTCGATCCGGGCGCTCATGTCGTCGATCCGGGCGCTCATGTCGTCGATCCGGGTGTTCATGTCGTCGATCCGGGCGTTCATGTCGTCGATCCGGGCGTTGGTCGAGCAGGATCCGCCCGTGACGGCGGCCGCGATCGCCCCGGCGCCCAACAGAACCGGGATGTTCTGATTCATGCCGTCGGCTCCTTTCCGGGCCGGCGCACCGCCGGCCACCGCGGCTCTCTGGGGGAACGATCAGTGTACGTCATCGGCCGACCCGCGGAAAGGCGCCCGCGCAAAGGGTGAAAGGCGCCCTGGCGCTACGACGCCTCCGCCACCCGCGCCGCCGCCGCGCCGGCTTCGAGGCGCGGCGCGTCCTCCGGTTCCCCCTCCGGCTCCCCGCGTCCGAACGTCCGCCGCATCGCCCGCTTGCAGTCATGCAGGATGAGGTACGACACGGGGACCAGGATCAGGGTGATGAAGGTGGCGAAGAGGACGCCGAAGGCGAGCGAGACCGCCATCGGCACGAGGAACGCCGCCTGCATGCTCTGTTCCAGCATGAGGGGCGCGAGGCCGAAGAAGGTCGTCAGCGAGGTCAGCAGGATCGGGCGGAAGCGGTTGGCGCCCGCTTCGCGCACGGCGACGCCGACCTCGTCGTGAATCAGCCGCTTGCGGTTGATGAAGTCGACCATGACCAGGCTGTCGTTGACGACGACGCCGGTCAGCGCCACCAGACCGAACATCGACATCATCGTCACGTCGAGCCCCATCAGCAGGTGGCCCCAGATGGCGCCGACGAGACCGAACGGAATCGCGGCCATGATGATGAGCGGCTGCACGTACGACCGCAACGGCACCGCGAGCAGGGCGAAGATCATGAGCAGGGCGAGGAAGAAGCCGCGCTGCAGGCCGCCGACGGCGTCGGCCTGTTCGGCCTGGGCGCCTTCGAACGTGTAGAAGACGCCCGGATGATCGGCGAGCACCTCGGGCAGGATGCGCGTCTGCAGGTCGGCGATGACGGCGCCCGCCGACGTGATCGCCGGATCGACCGACGCGGTCACGTTCACCGCGCGGTTGCGGTCGACCCGCTTGATCGACGCGAAGCCGCGGCCCGGAACGACCTCCGCCACCTGCCTGAACGGCACTTCTCCGCCGTTCGGGGTGCGGATGCGCATGTTCTCCAGGTCGCCGAGCGACCGTCGATCGTCCCTGGGATAGCGCACCATGACCCGGATGTCGTCGCGCCCGCGCTGGATGCGCTGGGCCTCCTCGCCGTAGAACGCCTGCCGGACCTGCCGTCCGAGGTCCTGCAGCGTCAGGCCGAGCGTCTCCGCCGCCGGCTTGATGCCGAGCTGCATCTCCTCCTTTCCGGCCCGGAACGAATCGGAGATCTCGTACACGCCGGCGTACTCCGCCAGCCGTCCCTTGACCGCCTCGGCGGCCCGGCGCAGCCGCTCGATGTCGGGCCCGGCGAGCTGCACGTCGACGTCTTCGCCCGGGCTCATGACCGACATGTTGAAGTTGACGTCGACCGCCTCCGGGATCGGCGACGTCGTCTCGCGCCACAGGTTGCCGAGCTGCTCGCTGGTGTAGGCGCGGGTCTCCGCCGGCGCGAGCTCGATCGTGACCTCTCCCACGTTTGCGGCGGCCACGGTCAGCACCGGTCCCAGCGGTCCGCCGCCGCGCGACGCCATCGGCTGATCGCCGACCGACGTCGAGACGTGCCGGAAATAGTCCATGCCGGTTTCCTGCTGCAGCCGCGCGCGCAGCCGCGCGGCCCCCTCCTCCAGCTTCTCCACGGCCTGCGACGTCACGTCGACGGGCGTGCCCTGCGGCATCGTGACCGACGCCGCCATGAAGTCGGCCTCGATGGAGGGGAAGAAGTGGAAGTTCGCCCAGCCGCCGAGCACCATCCCGCCGGTCAGGATCAGGGTCGAGACGCCGATCGCGGCCGTGACGTAGCGCCAGCGGAGCGCGGTCTCGAGGACCGGCGCGTAGGCCCTGCGGATGAACAGTTTCAGCCCCTCGGCGAAGACCTGCTGGAACCGGCGCCAGGGGCCGGGCCTGCCGCGCCTGGGAACGTGGGCCAGATGGGCCGGCAGGATGCCGAGCGATTCGACCAGCGAGAAGAGCAGGCAGGGAACCACGACGAGCGGGATGACCCGGAAGATCTTGCCCATCATTCCGGGCACGAACATCAGCGGCATGAACGCCGCCACCGTCGTCAGGACGGCGAAGGTCACCGGCTTCGCGATCTCCCGCGCGCCTTCGACGGCCCCGCGCAGGCCCTCGCCGTGGTCTTCCTGGTGGCGGTAGATGTTCTCGCCGACGATGATGGCGTCGTCGACGACGATCCCGAGCACCAGGATGAACGCGAACAGCGAGATGACGTTGACCGACACTTCGAGGCCCGGCATCAGCGCGATCGCCCCGAGGAACGAGATCGGGATCCCGAGGCTGACCCAGAAGGCGAGGCGCAGTTCCAGAAAGAGCGACAGCACGACGAACACGAGCAGGAACCCGGTGGCGCCGTTGCGGAGCATGAGCGCCAGCCGGGCGCTCAGCACTTCCGACTGGTCCTGCCAGATCGTCATCGAGATGCCGTCGGGCAGGCTCTCCTGCGCGCGGTCCACGTAGCGCCTGACGGCCGCCGCGATGTCGAGCGCGCTCTGCTCGCCGGTCCGGAACACCGAGACCGTGACCGACGAATTCCGGTCGAAGCGGGCGTACTGGTCCGTTTCCTCGAAGCCGTCGACGACCGTCGCCACGTCGCCGAGCCGCAGGCGGCTGCCGTCGGAACGCGTCCACAGCACGAGGTTCTCGTACTCGGCGCCGCGGTAGGCCTGACCGATGGTGCGCAGGAGGATCTCGCCGCCGTCGGTGCGGACCGAGCCGCCGGGCAGGTCGAGTGACGAGCGGCGCACGGCGTTCGCCACCTGGTCGAACGTCATGCCGTGGCGGCGCAACGCCACCTCCGACACCTCGATCGAGATCTCGTAGGGCGGGGCGCTGACGATGTCGACCTGGGTGATCTCCGGCATCGCGGCCAGCTCGTCCCGCACCCGCTCCGCGAGCGTCTTGAGCGCGAAGACGTCCGTGTCGCCCGCGATCGCGACGTCGGTCACCTGGTTGCGGGCGGTCAGTTCCCGGATGATCGGTTCCTCGGTCTCGAGAGGGAAGGTGGTGATCGCGTCGACGTTGTTCTTCACCTCGTCGACCACCCGGCGGGCGTCGGCGCCGAGTTCCAGCTCGACCATGACCGAGGCGCTGCCCTCCGACGCGGTCGACTGGATTTGCTTGATGCCGTCGATTCCCTGGATGGCCTCCTCGATGCGGATCACGACCCCGTCCTCGACCTCTTCGGGCGCCGCGCCGAGGTAGGGCACCTGGATGCTGATCCGGTCGAGCTCGATTTCCGGGAAGGTCTCTTCCTTGACCGTCGTGGTGGCGATCAGACCGCTCACGATGATGAAGACCATCGTGAGGTTCGCCGCCACCGGGTTCCGTGCGAACCAGGCGATGCCACCGTTGTTCATGACCTTCTTCCTTCCGGCCGCGTCGCGTCGGCCGCGGCGTTCCCGCTTGCCGCCGCCTCGCCGGCGAGCGCGTCGCGGAGACTCTCGATCATCCGGGCCGCCACGCGCGACCGCAGGTCGGCGAGCGCCTCGAGGGTGCCGTCGACCTTCACCGCCGTGACCACCGCGCGGCTCCTGACGTCGGTCAGGCGCGCGGTCACGCGGACCAGCGATCCGATCCGCTGGATGCCGCCGCCGATCGCCCACGCGGCCCGGTCGGCGGGCGTCACGACGGTCACCTCCGGCAGTGCGGCGGCCTGCGCCGCGACCGCCTGCGTGATCGAGCCTGCCAGGTCGACGTCGAGGGGGGGCGCACTGCCGGCCGTGAGATCGTCGAAGGGCAGCACGGCCAGCGCGCTCGGCGTCCCCGCGGCCGGCATGCGGCCGGCCGCCGCCGCGGTTCGTCCCCCGGATGCCGGCAGGTTCTCGATGACGGCCGTCGCGACCTCCGCCTCCAGGGTCGCACGGTCGCCGGCCGCGCCGTCGATTTTCACCGCGTGCAGCACCGCGCCGTTCGCGGTATCGACGATGCGTGCGGTCACCCGCACCGCCGCGCCGACTTGCTGGACGCCGCCGCGGACCACGTACCGCGCGCCCGTCTCGTCGTCGGCCACGGTGAAGCGGCCGGACGCCGCCAGACGCGTCGCGACCGCGCGGCCGAGGGCCGGCCCGAAGCCCGGGTCGCCAGCCGCATTCAGGCTGGCGAACGAGGCGACCGCGATCGTATCGGGCGCGCCGGCTCGCTGCCGTCCGGCGGTCGCCCGTTCTTCTTCCGCCGGCGCCGGGCCGGGGCGCCCCGGCGCTCGTGCCGTCCGCGCCCCGGCGTTCCGGCGAACGTCGCCTCTCGCCGGTTCCGGCGCCGCCCGCCGCGTGCGAGGCGCGCCGGGGCGGTTGCGCGCCGGCCGGTCACTCTCTTCGAGAAGAGACGCCAGCCAGGCCGGCCGGTCTGCGCGGCCGGTGGCCGGGGCCGTGCCGGAAGCGGCGCCGCCGGCCGCCCGCTCCGCCCTCGGAACGGCCCCGCTCCGGCTGTCGGCGACCGCCATGCCGGAAGCGGCGCCGCCGTCCGCCCACTCCGCCGGGCCGGGCGCCTCCGGAGACGGCGGCGGCGCGTCCGCGCGGGGCGCGGCGGGGGTGCCGGCGACCGGAGCGCTTTCCGGCGGCGCGGCCGGGCCGGCGGGGTTCGCGGCGGCGCGTGCTCTGCGCTCGAGCAGGCGGGGGGCGGCGTCGGCCAACTGCACCCGCATCCCGTCGGTCGGCGTGTCGAGCGGGGAGACGACGACGAGCTCGCCCGCTCGCAGGCCCGCCCGCACGATGACCGACTCGGTCGAGGTTCGCAGCACGTCGACGTCCCGGAACGAGAGGCGGTCGTCGGGGGTGACGACCAGCACCTGGGCGCGGCCGCGCAACGCGGGACGCGGCAGCACCGCGACGTCCCGGGCGATCCGCCCGCTGATTTCGGCCTCGACGTACATCCCCACCGCAAGCGGCGGGCGGTTCGGATTCGGCCCCGGCGCGTACGGGTCCGCGACCTCGGCGATCGCATGCACCATCCGACTCACCGAGTCGATCTCGCTCTCGGTGCGCACGACCCGCCCCGCCCAGGCGTGCGTCTCCCCGGCGAAGGTGGCGCGCAGCGTCACCGGGGGCTGTGTCCGCTGCCGGACTCCGCGATAGGAGAGCGGGAGATCGAGGTAGGCGAGCTCGTCGTCCGGGAGCGGCAGGCGGATCTCCGCGACGTCGACCGCGTAGATGGTCGCAACGTCGTCGCCGACCCGGACGTACTGGCCGATGTCGACGTTCTTCGTTCGCACCCGGCCGGCGTACGGCGCGACGATCTCCGCCCGCTCGAGATCCCGCGTGGCCCGCTCGACGCCCGCCTCGGCCGCGGCCACCGAGGCGCGGGCGTCCTCGAGTTGCGGCTTGCGCAACGCCAGCTCGCGCGGGTCGCCGCGGCCCAGCGTTTCCCATTCCCGTTGCGCGACCTCCGCCTCGGCTTCTTCCTGCGCGAGCCGCAGGCGCGCCTGCGCGAGCTGCGACCGGGCGCTGATCAGTAGCTGTTCGTAGTCGAACGGGTCGATCCTGACGAGCGCGTCGCCCGCTTCGAAGAAGCCGCCCTCCGCGAACGAGGGCGCGACCCAGGTCACGCGGCCGGCGATCTCCGGGACGAGCTGGCTTTCGGTGCGCGGCTGGACCGTGCCCTGGCTGGTCACCGCGAGCGGCACGTCTTCTATCGTGACCTCGTGCACGCGAACCCCGGGCAGCTCGATCACCGGCGTCAGGGTCTCCACCGGGGGGCGGTTCATGATCATGGTGACGGCGCCGAAGCCGGCCGCGGCGACGATGATCAGGGGCGCCAGGGGCTTGAGAATGCGGGCGAGTGGGCGTTGCATGGGTACCGTCCGTTCGTTGTCGGGCTGCTACTGCCCGCTGGTGCCGGTGTCGCGCAGGCGCGCCATCGTGATCGGCGCTGCGAGCCGTTCGATGCCGCCGCCGAGCGCCAGATAGAGATCGACGCGGTTCTCGAGGCGCAGCCGGCGCGCCGCGAGCAGATCGGACTGGGCCTGAAACGCCGACCGTTGCGAGTCGAGGACCGTGATGTAGGTGTCGAGTCCGGTTCGGTACCGCTCGCCGGCGAGGCGTTCCGCGGCGAGCGCCTGTTCGACGGACGTCGTCAGGCGTGCGACCCGGGCCGCCAGGTGCTCCTCGGCGGCGAGCGCCGTCTCGACCTCGGAGAAGGCCACCAGCGCGGTGTTCACGTAGCTCGCCAGCACTTCGGCGACCCGGGCCTCCGCGCGGCTGACCTGCGCCCGCAGGCGCCCGCCCTGCCAGAGCGGGGCGACGACGTTGCCGACGATGCTCCAGACGCTGAAGTCGCCGCCGAGCAGCGAGCGGAGCGCGTCGGTTGCGGTTCCGGCGCTGCCGGTCAGCGTGATGCTCGGGAGCAGTTCGCGCCGCGCGACCCGCAGGCGCGCCGCGGACGCCGCCACCTGTCGCTCGGCGGCCACCAGATCCGGGCGTCGCGCCACCAGTTCGGCCGGGACCCCGGCCGGCGGGGGCGGCGGCATCGCGGGCAGATCCGCCGGCGCGGAGACGTCGCCGGCGGCGTATCTGGCCAGCAGCACTTCGATCTGCCGCGTCGTTGCGTCGAGCTGCCGGCGCCGCTCGGCGAGCCCCGCCTCGGCGTTCGAAAGGTTCAACAGGGCCTGCCGCAGATCGAGCGCCGGCCGGATGCCCGACTCGAAGCGGTCCCGGACCAGGTCGACGGATTCGCCGAGGCTGCGGACCGTCGCTTCCGACAGACGCACCTGTTGCCGGGCTTCGGCGATGGCGAACCATGCTTTCGCGGTCTGCCCGGCGAGCGACAGCCGGGCGCCCCGCAGGTCGGCCGCGGAACGCTGCAGGTCGGCCAGGGCCGCCTGTTCCGTGGCGCGGAGCTTGCCCCAGAGATCGACCTCCCACGTCGTGTCGAGCGAGATTCCGTGATTCGTGAAGACCGAGCTCAGCACGCGGTCCTCGGCGCCGGGAATCGGGAAGCCGATGAAGTTCTGCTTCCGCTGGCTCCCGTTGTACGGTGCCTGGATGGACGGAAGCAGCGCCGCGGACGCGACGCGGGCGTCGGCCGCCGCCTGCTCGAGTCGCGCCGCCGCGGCCTGCAGGTCGAGGTTGCGCGCCAGCGCGGCCTCGATCGTCGCCGACAGGCCGGCGTCCCCGAAATCCGACCACCAGTCCGGATCGATCCGGCCGGCCTCGACCTCGGCCGCGGTCCAGTCGTCCGGTACCGGGAACCGGAGCCCGGGATGCGCCACGGGCGGCGCGCTGGCGCACCCGGCGGCGAGGCCGGCGAGCGACGCGGACGCCGCGAACCGGAACGCCCGCCGCTTCAGGGTTCGGATCGGCATTTGCACCTCGGCGCCTGCGTGTCAGCCTCTTCGTCGTTCGGCCGCCGCCACGGCGGCCGGCGCCCCCGCCGGCGCCGCCATCCCGGCCGCCGCGTACAGCACGAGCGACTCGAGCACGTCCTCCGGATCGCGCGCCGCGGCGGGCCCGTGCGCCACGAGCGTCGGTCCCCAGGACATCGTGAACGCCATCGAGCCGACCATGAACAGCATCCGCCAGCTCATGTCCGCGTCGTCGAGGTGCGGCAGCGCGCGGTGCAGGGCCGCCGTGAACCGCCGGAACACCTCGTCGAACTGCTTGACGAACGTCGCGCGGAAGTCCTCGTTGGTCTCGCCGTGGATCCGCCCGACCAAGCGGAAAAAGCCCTGCCCGTCGTCGCCCCACACCCGCTGTCGGTGAAAGGGGGGCGACAGAAAGGCCCGGATGACCGCTTCGAGCGCGGGCGGTCCGTCGCCGGCCCGCGCCTCGACCGCGTCCAGCAACTCCAGCCGGCGCTCGTTGATCGGTTCGAGGCGCCGCTCGAGCACCTCGGCCAGCAACGCTTCCTTGGAGCCGAAGTGGTAGTTCACCGATGCGACGTTGACCCCGGCCTCGGCCGTGATGTCGCGCAGCGACGTCGCCGGGAATCCGCGCTCGCCGAACAGCCGCTCCGCGACGTCGAGGATGCGCTCCCGGGTGTCGATGGCCATCGGTGGATCTCCCGTGATCAAAACGCTCGTTTCAATCATACGTATGAACAACGGGAAGGTTCAATGGAGGCGCGATGCCGCGATCGGCCGCTGGACGGGGGGACCGGCCGCCGGCGCCGTTCGGGACCGAACCGGGCCCGCACGGCCTGCTGCCGGGGCGGCCGTGACCCGGCAGCGCCGCCCGGCCGCCGAACCGGGCCCGCGAGGCCTGCCGGCGTTCCGCGAGCGCGGCTGGACCGTCGCCGGTGGCGCGGCTGCGTCGGTTCGGATCCCCGGCCGCGTCGGGCGGCCGGGGAGCGCACTGGGACCGTCGTCGGTGGCGCGGCTGCATTGGTTCGGATCCCCGGCTGCGTCGGGCGGCGGCGGAGCGCATTCCACCCGGGCGAAACCGGATCCCGCCCGCAAGTGAGACGTAATCTCACTTTCGGACGGCTTCCTCTGCGGGCGTAAATGATTCATTGAAAAGGGCTTGTCGGCGATCCGGGCATGCGCCAGAAAGTCTCGGTCGGGGGTTGGCATTCGGGAAATCCGGTGCTAGACTTCGCCCTTCGGGAGAGGAATTTCTTCCCTCTGGTTCCTGGCGCGCCGGGGCGCGCTACGAGGAGGTCGTCTCATGGGAGACGTGGCGCACACGCAAGTGCAGACAACCACGGAGCAGCAGGGCGTCAGCCGGCGAGGCTTCATCAAGGGAGTGATCGCCACGGGCGCCAGCGTATCGGCGTCGAACTACGTTCTGCGCGGCGGTCACGGCGTGGCCCTCGCGCAGGCGCCGGGAGCGGTCGAACGGCTCGTGACGCTGAACGTCAACGGCCAGCAGCGCCGCGTCGACGTCATGCCGCAGGAGACGCTGGCCATGACCCTGCGGTACAAGCTCGGTCTGACCGGCACCAAGATCGGCTGCGACCGCGCCGAGTGCGGCGCGTGCACCGTCCTCGTGGACGGCGTCCCGCACTACTCCTGCTCGACCCTGACCCATCAGGTCCGCGGGCGCGAGGTCCTGACCATCGAGGGGCTCGAAGGCGCGGACGGCTCGCTGCACCCGGTGCAGCAGGCGGTCGTCGACCTGCAGGGTTTCCAGTGCGCCTTCTGCATGCCCGGCTTCGTCATGAACATGGTCGCGCTGACCAACGAGAACCCCGACGCGACCCGGGGCGAGGCCGCGCACCATCTGGCCGGCAACATCTGCCGCTGCATCGACTACAACAAGATCCTCAACGTCGCCGAGAAGGCGTGCGAGTATACGCGTAACGGGATGAGGAGCTGACGATGGCTGACTACAAGCTGATCGGCAAGGACTACACGACGCCCGACATCCTCGCCAAGGTCACCGGGCGCGCGAAGTACGCCGAGGACTTTCGTGCCGAGGGCATGCTCTTCACAAAGCTGCTCGTCAGCCCGATGCCCCACGCGCGCGTTCGCCGGCTGGACACCAGCGCCGCACTGGCGATGCCCGGCGTCGAGGCGATCCTGACCGCCGACGATCTGCCCGAGGCCGAGGCGCCGCAGGAGGCGGGTCTGACCAACGAGCCGCTGTACGAGGGCGAGCCGATTCTCGCCGTCGCGGCGGTCGACGAGGAGACCGCGGCCGAGGCGGTCGAGGCGGTGCAGATCGACTTCGAGCCGCTGCCCTTCGTGCTCGACCCGATGGACAGTCTGCGTCCGGGCGGTCCGAACGCGCGGCTCGACGGCAATACGATGGCCGGCCGCGACCTCTCCACGATCAAGTGGGAGAACGTCGACTGGAACGAGATCGACCGCGGCGTCGTGCCGACCGGCGGTGAAGTCACCGACGAGTGGCAGGTGGGCGACGTCGACGCCGGATTCGCCGAGGCGGACCTCGTTCTCGACGAGTCCGTGTTCTCCGCGTCGCTGTCGCACCAGCCGCTCGAGACCCGCACCGCGATGGCCTACTGGCAGAACGGCAAGTGCTACATGCACTGCTCGACGCAGAGCACGGCCCGCACCGAGGGCGGCATGGCGCGCTGGATCGGCATCGATCCGACCGACCTCGTGCTCATCGGCGAGTACTGCGGCGGCGGGTTCGGCAGCAAGATCTCGTCGTCCATTCAGGCGCGGATTCCGGCCCTGCTCTCGCGCAAGGCGGGCAAGCCGGTCATGATGCGCGTGACGCGCCAGGAGGAGAACTTCTTCGGGCGCGCCCGGCCGGGCATCCAGGCCCGCGCCCGGTTCGGGTTCAAGAGCGACGGACGGGTCACCGCGATCGATCTGACGCTGGTGCAGGACGGCGGCCCGTACGGGCGGTCCGGCGACTACATGTCGTGCGCCGACCAGGCTTCGCTGATGTATCAGCCGGAGCACATGCGGGTGCGCGGCATCACCGTCTACACCAACACGCCGCCGCGCGGCGCGCAACGGGCCCCCGGCGGGGTGCAGGCGGTGGCGATGTTCGCGCCGATCGTGGACAAGGCGGCGCGGCAGCTCGATGTCGACCGGCTCGACATCGTGCACCTCAACGCGCCGCAGGGGCAGGCGCTGTTCGGCCGCCCGCGTCAGGGGCAGCAGGGCAACGTCTCGAGCGCCTTCCCGAAGGAGGCGATCGACAAGGCGCGCACGGAGTTCGACTGGGACGGCATGAAGGCGCGCAGCGGCCAGCGCAACGGCACGAAGGTGACCGGCGTCGGCGTTGCGATCAGCTCCTACTCCGCCGGAACGTCGGGCATCGACGGCCTGCTGGTGATTCGGCCCGACGGCATGGTCGAGATTCACACCGGCGTCGGCAACCTCGGCACCGAGTCGTTCTCCGACACGTCGCGCGCGGCGATGGAGGCGCTCGACACGCCGTGGGAGCAGGCCGAAGTCGTCTGGGGCGACACCAGCAAGCATCTGCCGTGGAGCGCGATCCAGGGCGGCAGCATGACCACCCACGCGCATACGCGGTCGAACTGGGCGGCCGGCCTGGAAGCGAAGAAGCGGCTGCAGGAGATTGCGGCCGATCGGTTCGGTGGCGCGCCGGACAGCTTCGAGGTGGGGAACGGCCGCGTCTACCGGCGGGGCAACCGCGGGCAGGCGATGACGTTCGGCCAGGCGTCCGAGCGCGCCATCGAGCTCGGCGGCGTCTACGACGGGTCGGAGCTGCCCGAGGACATCAACGAGATGACGACGCGGTCGGCGACGGCGTTGCGCGGCCGGGGTCTCGTGGTCGCCATCAAGGACAACTTCGAGACCGGCGGCCGGAACATGTCGTTCGCCATCGGCTTCGCCGAGGTCGAGGTGGACACCGAGACCGGTGCGGTGGAGCTGAAGGACTACAAGGTGGCTTCCGACGCCGGGACGATTCTGCATCCGCAGAACTTCGCCGGGCAGGTGCACGGCGGCGGCATCCAGGGCTTCGGCGTGGCGCTCGGTCAGAAGTGGGTCATGGATCCGCAGTGGGGGCTGCACGTGGCGAAGCGGTTCTACTCGAACCGGCCGCCGACCCTGCTCGATACGCCGCACGACAAGGAGCTGGCGTGGAGCGCGGCGGACATTCCGGATCCGTTCAACCCCGTCGGCTGCAAGGGCATCGGCGAGGCGCCGGTCGGCGCAGGCGCAGGCGCGGTGCTCAACGCCATCTCCGACGCGCTGGGCGGGAACGTCGACTTCAACCGCTCGCCGATCATGCGCGACATGATTCTGACGAAGCTCAACCCCGAGCTCGACGAGGCTCACAACAAGCTGTCGACGCACGTCTAGCGCCGCACCGGGAAGGTACAGGGAGAAGAAACATGGCCGTGATTCGCGACAAGATGCCGGCATTTCAGCTCTTCCAGCCTGCCAGCACGGAGGAAGCGTTGGGAGTGCTCGATCAGTACGGATCCGATGCCTGGGTGCTCGCGGGCGGGCTGGACACCTGGGACTGGCTGAAGGACCGCGTCAAGAAGCCCGCCGCCGTCGTCGATCTGGGCGGCATCTCCGAGCTGCGCGAGATTCGCTCGCTGGGCGGCGGGCTGGACATCGGCGCCATGGCGACGTTGCGCGAAGTGATCCGGCACCCCGAGGTGTCGGAGCAGTTCAGCATGCTCGCCGACGCCGCTTCGCAGGCCGCATCGCCGCAGATTCAGAACCAGGGCACGCTCGGCGGCAACGTCGGCCAGGACACGCGCTGCTGGTACTACCGGGACGGCTGGAGCTGCTATCGCGCCGGCGGCAACATCTGCTACGCCGACACGCCGACCGCGATGAACCGCGAGCACGCCATCCTGGGCGCCAGCCGGTGCGTGGCCGTCAATCCGTCGGACACCGCTCCGGTTCTCGTGGCCCTCGATGCCGAGATGGTGGTGCGCAACAGCACCGGCGAGCGGGTCGTTCCGGCGCAGGACTTCTTCATCGGTCCGGCCGTGGACATCATGCGCATGACCGCGCTGCAGCCGGGTGACATCCTCACGTCGATTCGGATCCCGTGGACCTGGGCCAACACGCGGTTCTACTTCGAGAAGGCCAGGGACCGGGCCGTCTGGGACTTCCCCCTCGCCAACGTGGCGTCCGCGGCGAAGATCAGCAACGGCGTGGTGGAGGACATCCGCATCGTGGCCAACGGCGTGGCGCCCTATCCGGTGCGCTTCCTTGCGGCCGAGGACGCCGTCCGGGGGCGTCAGGTGAGCCAGGTGGTTGCGATGGAGGCGGGCGACGTCGCCATCAACGGTGTTCGGCCGCTGCGGCACAACGCCTACAAGGTGACGTTGCTGCGCAACCTCGTGAAGCGGTCCGTTCAGGGTGCCGAGGCGTAGATGGATCTGTTTCAGTGGGGAACCAATCCGTGGGGGCAGGAGACCCTGATCAGGGTCTCCTGGGATCTCCTCTACCTGTTCTTCTGGGCCGGCGTCGCCTTCATCGTGTTCCACGTCGTGTACGCGGCGGTCTGGTTGCCGAAACTGGCGAGGGCGAACGGCGGTCAGGAGGGGGAGGCAACCGGCGTTCCGGAGGCGATCGAGCGGCACACGCTGGCCGCGCGGTTGTTCCACTGGGTGATGGCGGCTGCGATGCTGGTGCTGCTGGTGACCGGGTTCTTCCCGATCATCGGCATCCAGTTTCCCTGGGTCACCATCCACTGGGTCGCGGGCGTCGTTCTGACGATCTCGATTCTCTACCACATCGTCCACGCCACCTTCTACCTCGACTTCTGGTCGATCTGGATTCTTCCGGACGACATGGACGAAGCGGTGCAGCGCGTGAAGCGGCAGTTGGGACAGGAAGCGGGCGAAGTCCGGAAGCACGGGAAGTACCCGCTGGACCACAAGCTGTACCACACCGCGGTGATGCTGGCGGGGCTGGCCGTGATCGGGACCGGCCTGGTCATGATGTTCCGGATCGAGAACGTGCTGGTGCCGCGGAACGCGTACCTGTTGTCCGAGGCGACCTGGGGGCTGATGTACGCGCTCCACGGGCTGGGTGCGGTGCTCTTCGTCATGCTGACGCTGACCCACATCTACTTCGCGATTCGGCCTGACAAGTTCTGGCTGACGAAGTCGATGCTCTTCGGGTCCGTCGACCGGGACCACTATCTGGCGCACCATGACCCGAAGCGCTGGGATGTGTCGAAGGAGTCCACGTCGAAGGGTTAGCAACCGCACGCCGCAGCCGAACCGGTATTTCTCTCACGGGGCGGCGCCGGGCTGAGCTTGGCGTCGCTCCTTTCTTGTACGGCGCAGCCATGCGCGTGCCAACCCCGTGAGGTGTCTGTATGTCGCAGTCCGCGACCGAAGCGCTGCAGGCGCATGTTGACGTCGTCGAGGAAACGTACGAATTCTGTCTCGCCTATGCCGCCAAGGGGGTCAATGCGCAGATGGCGGCGGCGAACGACAGGCTGGTGCGCGAACGGCTCGAGAAGATGGCGGCGGCCCTGGCGGAACTTCCGGGCAGCTTCATGGCGCTGGCCGAGGAGCGCGGTTCGCAGAACGGAGATCGGTACCGGGCGTTCGTGGAAGTCATGCGGCGCGATTCCGCCGCCGGCCTGGCGGCGGTGCAGCTCGTTCTCGCCCAACCGGGCATCACGTCGCAAATGATCGACAACCTGAACGGGATGATCCACCTTCGCGCGCTGTTGACCGACGTGTTCCTGCTCGACGAGATTCTTCGGCCGGACGCCGCGCATCCGCCGCATACGCCGCCGGCCGGGGAGTGACCGCGCACGCGCCGGGACGAGGGCGCTGATGCCGGCCGCAACCCCGCCGGTGATGGGTGACCGCGCACGCACCGGACGAGGGGTGTCGTGCGACTCGGCAGGCGGCACGGATCGTCTTCACGATGGCACAGCGCGACTGCGCACGCGCCGGGACGAGGTGTCGCGACCTCGGGCGAGAAAGCGGGGTCCCAGGGTTCGATGGATCTCACCGACAAGGTCGCGCTCGTCACGGGCGGCAGGCGCATCGGCGTCGCGGTCGCCGAACGACTCGCCGGTCTCGGCGTGGACGTTGCGCTTTCCTGCAATCGATCCAGGGGCCAGGCGGAACAGGCGGCGGAACGAGTGCGCCGCGCCGGTCGGACGGCGGTAGTTGCGCGAGCGGATCTCAGGCGGCTGCCGGAGGTGGAACGGCTGGTCGATGGAACCGCCGCGCGGTTCGGGCGCCTCGACATGCTGATCAACATGGCGTCGGTCTATCGGCGGACGTCCTTCGACGCGCTGACGGACGAGGACTGGACCGGGACGCTGGACGTCGATCTTTCCGCGGCGTGGAGGCTCACGCGCGCGGCGGTGCCTCATCTGCGGGCGGCGGGCGGCGGGCGAATCGTTCACTTCAGTGACTGGACCGCGGCCAGCGGCCGGCCGCGCTACGCCGGTTATCTTCCCTACTACGTGGCGAAACGAGCCGTGATCGGGCTGGCGGAGGCGCTGGCGCTGGAGCTTGCCGGCGCCGGTATTCTCGTGAACGTCGTTGCGCCCGGTCCGATCGTTCCGCCTCCCGACCTGGACGCCGGCGAGGTCGAGGCGGTCGAACGGGCGACCCCGGTGGGCCGGTGGGGCGGTCCGGATGCAATCGCCGATACGGTCGCCGGCGTGCTGCAGTCCGACTTCCTGACCGGCGAGACCATCCGCGTGGACGGCGGCCGGCACTTGCGATAGGGATCAGCGATGCCGATCCTGATCGAGAGCCCGGCCATCGTCGAGGCGGCCGGAACGAAACCGAAGCAGATTCAGGAGTTCGCGGGCCGGGTCAATTCCGGGCACCGGCAGGTGAGCGTGGCGCGCATGGTTTCACCCGCGGGTTGGGAGGAGCCGGGCCAGCGGCCGGAGTTCGAGGAGATCACCATCGTGCTGCGCGGAATGCTCCGCGTCGAGCACGAGGGGGGGCGTCTCGACGTGAAGGCCGGGCAGGCCGTGGTGACGGCGCCCGGCGAATGGGTGCGCTACGGCACTCCCGAGCCCGGCGGGGCGGAGTACGTCGCCGTCTGCCTGCCAGCGTTCTCGCCGGCCACGGTCCATCGAGATGACGGTTGACGGCCTGCTCAGCGCAACGGCGGGTCGCCTCCGTGTGCCGCGATACGATTCGCGCCGGCGGCCCGCTCAGCGCAGCAGCGCCCCGTCCCACAACCGTTTCAGGAAGTCGAGCACCGGCAGCACCTGCACGTCGTCCCACAGCGCCGCGCGTCGTCCGAGATAGACGCCGTAGCAGGTCGCGGCGTGCGGAGCGAGATGTTGTCAGGCGACAGTGAAAACTGCCCCCCTGGCGACATCGAAAACTGACCCCCTTGTCCAGGGAGGAGTCAGCAGATGAAGGGATGCGAGGATGTCGGCTCGTGGACGGGGAGGCCACGGGCACAGACGATGATGAAATCAGATGAGGTGGAGGCGATGCTGCGTCTGCACGCGCTCGGTTGGGGACTCAGGCGCATAGCGCGGGAGTTCGGGTGCAGTCGGAACACGGTGAGACGCTACGTGGCGGCCGACGGCTGGACGGCGTACCGCCGCCGGGCCGGTGGCGGCCGGCTCGAGACGCAGGAGGCGTGGCTGAAGGAGCGCTTCTTCCGGCACCGGGGCAACGCCGAGGTGGTACGCCAGGACCTGCTGCGGGAGCAGTCGGTGGAGGTGAGCCTGCGCACGGTGGAGCGCGCGGTGGCGCCGTTGCGTCGGCTGCTGACGGCGGAGGCGAAGGCGACGGTGCGTTTCGAGACGCCGCCGGGCCGTCAACTGCAGATCGACTTCGGGCAGCTCCGGGTGCCGATCGCCGCCGAGCGGGAGCGGGTGTACCTGTTCGTGGCGACGTTGGGGTATTCGCGGCGCTGCCACGTGGCGGCGTTCCGTCACGAGCGGCAGTCGTCGTGGTTCCGGGGTCTGGAAGGGGCGTTCGGTCACTTCGGCGGCGTGCCCCGGGAGGTGCTGATCGACAACCCGCGTCCGCTGGTGGTCAGCCACGACGCGGTGACGCGCGCGGTCGAGTTCAACGACCGGTTCCTGGCGTTCGCGGCCTACTGGGGATTCCGTCCGCGCGCCTGTGCTCCGTATCGGGCGCGGACCAAGGGGAAGGACGAGCGGGGTGTCGGCTACGTCAAGGGGAACGCGATCGCGGGCCATCGCTTCGAGAGTTGGGCGGCGCTGGAGGCGCATCTGGGATGGTGGCAGCGGGAGATTGCGGACCGGCGGCGCCACGGCACGACGGGGGAGGTCCCTCTCGACCGCTTCGTCCGGGAAGCGGAGAGCCTGCGCCCCTGTGCGGGGCGGCCGCCGTTCGGCCAGTTGCGGGACCTGGTTCGGACGGTCCATGCCGACTGCGCGGTGGTGGTCGACACCAACGCCTACTCGGTGCCGTGGCGGCTGATCGGCGAGCGCGTGCGGGTGGTGGTCAGCGGCGGGCGGGTGCGTGTGCACCACGGGCCGGACGTCGTCGCCGAGCATGTCGAGCATCCGGGCCGGCACGCGCGGGTCATCAACCGCGCGCACCTGGTCGGCGTCAACGGAGGCCCCCGCCCGTCTGAGACCGCGGCGGTCCGGCCGCGGCCGGCGTTGCTGCGTCCGCTCGCCGAGTATGCGGCGGTCGCCGGGGGGAGCTTCTGAGATGGCCGGTGTGGACCAGGACACGCTGGCCGGCTGGCTGACCCGGCTGCGGCTGACGGCGATCCGCGACCAGCTCGACAACCTGCTCGACGAGGCGGCGGAGCGGAAGCTGACGCTGCGCGAGGCGCTGGCCCTGTTCGTCGAACGGGAGGTTGCCCGCAAGGACGAACGGCGCATCGGGATGGCGTTCCAGATCGCGCACTTCCCGGCCGTGCGCGAACTCGCGGACTTCGACTTCCCGGCGCAGCGGAGCGTCGACGAGCGCCAGATCCGGGAGTTGGCGGCGTCGCGGTGGGTGGCGCACGGCGACGCGCTGCTGCTGCTCGGTCCGCCCGGGGTCGGCAAGACGCATCTGGCGATAGCGCTCGGGCGCGAGGCGATCCGGCAGCGCTACTCGGTGCTGTTCACGACGGCCCAGGCGCTGATGGCGGCGCTGGTCAAGGCGCACAGCACGGGCCGGCTGGAAGACCGACTGGTCTTCTACGCCAAGCCGAAGCTGCTCATCGTCGACGAACTCGGCTACCTGCCGTTCGAGGCGCACGCCGCGCACCTGTTCTTCCAGCTCGTCGCGAGGCGCTACGAGCGCGGAAGCCTCCTGATCACGTCGAACCGGCCGGTGAGCGAATGGGGCGAGGTGTTCGGCGACGCGGTGGTCGCCACCGCGATCCTCGACCGGCTGCTGCACCACAGCCACGTTCTGACGATCACCGGCGAGAGCTACCGGCTGCGGGAGAAGCGTCGAGCGGGCGCCCTGAAGATCCCGGTATCGGAGCCTGCCGCGGCGGGGGACCCGCTCGCGGGCATCGACAGGACCACGCGGCCGACACCGCGGCGGGCACGGGCGCGGACCCTGTGACCACACGGCCGACACCGCGGCGGGCACGGACGCGGACCCTCGCGCCAGGCGACTCGTGCGAGGGTCGCGTCCACTCCGGGAGTCGTGTGGATCCTGCCACCGGCGTGGAAAACGCGCGCGGGCGCTTCGAAAAGGAGTGCCGCATCGAGAAGCGCGTTTCCCACCCCGGTTTGGACGGCGCAAGCGCCGCCCACAGGCTCCACACGAATTCATCGTTGTCGATCTGTATACATACGCCGTTTCTTCGGGGGGTCAGTTTTCGATGTCGCCAGGGGGTCAGTTTTGGATGTCGCTTGACAGATGTTCCCGGGCCCGGTGCAGGCCCCGGTTGAAGCGCCGGTCCCAGCGCGCCGCCGCCTTGATTTCGATCGCCACGAATCCCGCGGCCGTTTCACAGAGCACGTCCACTTCCGCGCCGTCGTAGCTCCGCCAGTAGTGCGGACGATAGTGGCGGCCCGAGTAGCTCAGAAAGGCGCGGATTTCGTTCAGGATGAACGTTTCCACCAACGGTCCCCGTTCTTCCGGCGCCGGCGGATAGGGCAGGCGGCCCGTCAGCGCCCGCACGACGCCCGCGTCGAAGAAATAGAACTTGCTCTGCCGCACCTGTCTGGTCGCGGACTTCAGCTTCCAGGCCGGCAGCCAGTACCCGATCAGCGTGTCGGTCAGAATCGCGAAGTGGTTCTGGACGGTCCTGCGGTCGATGCCGGCGTCGCGGGCGATGGACGTGGCGTTGGTCGCCTGCGCGTTCTGGCGGGCGGCGATCTCCAGGAACCGCGCGAAGGCGCCGAGGTTGCGGGTCAGCGCTTCGGCCTGCACTTCCTGCACCAGATAGGTCTCGGCGTACGTGCGCAGGTAGTCTTCGGGATGGTCGCCGGCGACGGCCATCGGCAGCGTGCCGTGCGAGAGCGCCCGCTCGACGTCGAGTGCGAAGTCCAGCTCGGCCGACACGAGGGGGAACATCGTCGTCGTGACGGCGCGGCCCGCGAGCAGATTGACGCCGCGCCGCCGTAGCTGGCGCGCGCTGGAACCGGAGAGCACGAAACGCAGGCCGCGGCCTTCGATGAGCCGATGCACCTCGTTCAGGAGCCCGGGGACCTTCTGCACCTCGTCGATGACCGCCCACGAGCCCGCCGGCAGCGTGGCGAGTTCCCGGTGCAGGGCGTCCGGGGCCTTGCTCAACCGCAACGCCTCGCCGGTGTCGAGCAGGTCGTACGTGGCGGCGGCCGGAAACCGGTCGCGGATCCAGGTGGTCTTGCCGGTGCCCCGCGGGCCGAACAGGAAGACCGAACGTGTGGGCGTCGGGAGCAATCTGGCGTACAATACGTACTATTTTACCCAAAATTCGGGCATATTTATCAGGCACTCACGCCGCCGAGAAATCCACGTTGTCCCCCGTTTGCCGAAGCATCTCGCCCGGCGGGCTCCGCGGCGTGCCGACGCCCGTCAGACCGCGCAAGAAGCGGAGCGAGGTGGCACGCGCAGCCTGGATGAGCGCCCGCTTGCGCACATGCCGGGCTTTATCGAACGGCGACGCGCTCGGGCCGCAGATGCTCGAGGACGAACGCCAGCATCTTCTCGCGGCGGTGCAGCTCCAGGTCGGGACCGCCGAGCCGGTGCCGGGACCGCGGGTAGATCATCATGTCGAACGGCTTGCCGGCCTGCTGCAGGGCGAGCGCGAACTGCAGGGTGTTCTGCATGTGGACGTTCTCGTCCATCGAGCCGTGGACGAGCAGCAGCGCGCCGTGCAGGTCGGCGGCGTCGAAGCGCGGCGAGCTGCGCCGGTAGCCGTCCGGGTTGTGCTGCGGCATCCGCATGTAGCGTTCGGTGTAGATGGTGTCGTAGTCGCGCCAGTCGGTCACCGATCCGCCCGCGATGCCCATCGACCAGCGCCGGCTGTGGGTCAGCGCGTAGCTGACCAGGAAGCCGCCGTAGCTCCAGCCTTCGATCCCGATCCGGTCGGCGTCGACGTAGCCCTGCCCGACGAGCCAGTCGAGACCGTCCTCCTGATCGCGGAGCTCCAGCTCGCCGAACCGCTGGTAGACGGGCCAGGTGGAGACGGCGCCCTTGCCGCTGGCGGTGCTGTTGTCCAGCACCCAGACGATGACGCCGCGCTGGGCCAGGAGCCGCCACCAGAGCGTCTCGCGGCTCCAGGCGTTGCGGACGCGCTGCACGTGCGGGCCGCCGTAGACGTGCTGGTACACGGGGTAGCGCCGCGACGGGTCGAAGCCGGTCGGCCTGATCATCAGCGCTTCCATCTCGAAGCCGTCGCGGTTGGCGACCTGCAGGAACTCCGGGGCCGGCAGATCGTAGTCGCGGAGCGCGGCCACCTCGCCGGCGGCCACGACGCGCGCCACCGATCCGTCCGTCGCGTGGACGCGCACCTGGGGCGGCGTGGAGACGTCGCTCCAGCGGTCGATGTAGTGCGTCAGGCCGGGATTGAACGTGGCCCCGTGCGTGCCCGGGACCTCCGACAGCCGGCGCAGCCCGGAGCCGTCAAGGCCCACCCGGTAGACGTCGAGCCCGATCGGGCTGTGTTCGGTGCCGGAGAAATAGACCACGCCGGCCGCTTCGTCGACGCCGTGGACGTTTCGCACCTCCCATTCGCCGCTCGTCACGGCGCGCCGCACCGCGCCGGACCGGTCGACGTGGTACAGGTGCTTCCAGCCGGAGCGTTCGCTCAGCCACAGGAAGGAGCCGTCCGCCAGCCAGAGCGGCGGGCCGTTGGCGTTGACCCACGCCTCGGTCGTCTCGCGCAGCACCGTCTCGACGGATCCGCCGTTCGGATCCGCCAGGACCAGATCGAGCCAGGTCTGCTCGCGGTCCTGCACCTGGAAGACGACGCGGGCGCTGTCCGGCGTCCAGGCGACGTCGACGACGAGCGGATCGAACGGCCGGTAGCCGGAGAGGTCCGCCCAGGTGGTCGGACCACCGGCCGCGCGCACGATGCCGAGGCGGACCACCGGGTTGGCGTCGCCCGCCTTGGGGTACTCCCAGTGCTCGACGCCGGGGTGATAGGGAATGTGGTCGAGCACGGTGAAGGTCGGCACCGCCCGGTCGTCGAGCCGGAGGTACGCGATGCGGGACGAGTCGGGGCTCCACCAGTAGCCGCGGAAGTTGCCGCGGCCGTAGATCTCCTCCTGGTACACCCAGTCGAGCCGCCCGTTCCGGATGCGGTCGCCGCCGTCGGTCGTCAGCGCGTGCTCGCGGCCGTGCTCGACGCCGACCACGATCAGGTTGCCGCCGCGGACGAAGGCGACCAGCCGGCCGTCGGGGCTCAGGGACGCTTCGGCCTCCGCCTCCGGCGTGGCGGTGAGGCGGCCGGCGCGCTCCGCGACGACGTCGTAGTGGTAGAGGTCGCCCGCGAACTCGAAGACCAGCGCGGTGCGCTTCCGGTCGGTCACGTGATCCGCCCGCCGGGCGATGCGTGCGGCGTCGGCCTCGCTCAGGCCCGGCAGCGCCGCCACCGCCGCTTCGAACGCGGCGACGTCGTAGAGCGGCGTGCGCGCGCCGGTGAGCGCGTCCACCCGCGCCAGCGGGCCGGCGAAGGGGTCCCGCGGGGACCGCCGCTCGACGTAGTGCCGGTCGTCGAGCCACGTCAGGCCGGACGGTGCGTTGCCGTCGAAGTCGGCGCGCCGCGCCGGACCGTAGAGGTCGGCGACGGTCAGCGTCCGCGGCTGCGCCCCGGCAGGCGCCGGCAAGGCGGACAGACACGCGACCGCCGCCAGGACGAGCAGGGCTGCCGCCGCGGCGCGCGGCCTCCACGGTCCGGCGCGGCGGTGTTCGGGGCGGCTTCCGGACCGGGGCACGACGCGGTCGAACGGTGCGCAACGCATGGGGACAGCCTCCCGCCGATATAATTTCGAGGAAAGCCTGCATTCTACAGCGGCCGGTTCGCCGGCGGCGGAGGAGACCCATGACCTGCCTGCGATACGTTGTCCCGTCGATGCTCGTCGCGCTGGCCGGCGTCGCTTTTCCGGCGTCGGCCGAGCCGCGCGAAGACCGCCGCGCGGCGCGCGCCGCCGCGGCGCAGGACACCGAACGCCGGTACCTGCTCGAGCGCATCGACGACGCCGCCGTCGCGCAGATCTACGCCGACGGTTTCGAAGAGCTGGACCTGCGCGAGAAGGTGCTCGTCTGGCACCTCTACAACGCGGCGCTCGCCGGCCGTGACATCTTCTACGACCAGCGCTACGCCCACAACCTCGACATGCGCGAGACGTTCGAGGAGATCCTCACGCACCCCGACGGCGTCGAGCCGGCGACGCTGGAGGCGATCCACCGCTACGCCAGGCTCTTCTGGATCAACACCGGCCCGTACAACAACCTCACCGCCCGCAAGTTCGTGCTCGACACGACGCCGGCGGCGTTCCGCTCGGCGGCGCACGCGGCCGCCGCGGCGGGCGCCGCCTTCCCGACCCGCGGCGGCGAAACGCTGGACGCGCTGCTGGATCGGCTGGAGCCGCTGTTCTTCGACGCCGCCGTCGATCCGATCCTGACGAACAAGACCCCGGCCCCGGGCGACGACATGCTGCTGTCGAGCGCGAACAACCTGTACGACGGGGTCTCGATGGCCGACCTCGAAGGCTTCGACGAGCGGTATCCGCTGAACTCGCGGCTGGTCAAGCGCGGCGGCCGGCTGGTGGAGGAGGTCTACCGCATCGACGGCGGCGGCCGCTACGCGCGGGAGCTCGCCGAGGTCGTCCGGCACCTGGAGGCGGCGATTCCTTTCGCGACCGAGCCGATGGCCGAGGCGCTCGAGGCGCTGATCACCTGGTACCGCACCGGCGAGCCGGCGGACCGGCGCGCCTACGACGTCGCCTGGGTCGCCGATCGGGCGTCGCCGGTCGACACCATCAACGGGTTCACCGAGGTCTACATGGACGCGCGGGGCGCCAAGGGCGCGTGGGAGGCGCTCGTCTACTACGTCAACCGCGAGAAGACGGAGACGATCCGGACCCTGGCCGAGCACGCGCAGTGGTTCGAGGACCACATGCCGTGGGATCCGCGCTACCGCAAGGCGGGGGTGCGCGGCATCACCGCCAACGCCATCGACGTGGTCGTCGAGATCGGCGACGCCGGGCCGGTCACGCCGATCGGCATCAACCTGCCGAACGACCAGACCGTCCGGGAGCAGTACGGCAGCAAGTCGGTGTCGCTGTCGAACGTGATCGAGGCCTACGACCTCTCGCGGCCGGCCGCCTACCGTTCGGAGTTCACCTGGGACGAGGCCGAGGAAGCGCGGGCCGAGCGCTGGGGCAGCCTGGCCGGCGACATGACCACGAACATGCACGAGGTCATCGGGCATGCCTCCGGCCAGCTCGCCGAGCGCCTCGGCGGCAACGCGCAGCCGTTCCTCCGCGAGCAGTACTCCGCGCTGGAGGAGGCGCGCGCCGACCTCGTCGCGCTCTACTTCATCGCCGACCCGAAGCTGGTGGAGATCGGGATCTTCGACGCCGAGGATCAGGCGGACGTTGCGCTCGCGCAGTACGAGGCGTACGCCCGCAACGCCATCCTGCAGCTCCGGCGCGTCCGCGAGGGGAACCAGCTGGAGCAGGACCACATGCGCAACCGGCAGATGGTGGTCCACTGGCTGATCGAGAACACGGACGCGATCGAGGTGCGCCGGCGGAACGGCAGGACCTACAACGTCGTGACCGACGCGGCGGCGTTCCGCGCCGGCGTCGCCCGCCTGCTGGCCGAGGTGCAGCGGATCAAGTCGGAAGGCGACTACGACGCGGCCCGGTCGCTGTTCGAGACCTACGGCATCCGCTTCGACCCGGCGCTGCGCGACGAGGTGCTGGAGCGGGTCGCCCGCGTCGATCTCCCGTCCTACACCGGCTTCGTGATGCCGAAGCTGGAGGCGGTGACCGGCGCCGACGGCTCCATCACCGACGTGCGCATCTCCTATCCGCGGGACTTCACGCGGCAGATGCTGGAGTACTCGGGGAAGCGGTAGCCGGACCGTCAGGCGGGAGATCCGCGGCCGTCACGCTGCCGGATCCCGGGTCCGCTCGAGGCTTCGGGATCGGTACCGGCCCGCCCGTCTACCGCCCGGTGAGCAGCTCGCGCAGCCGCAGTCGGTACCGGCCCGTCTACCGCCCGGTGAGCAGCTCGCGCAGCCGCAGGACGCCCTCGCTGGCCGGTCCGACGACCGGCGCCGGGTGCGCGGCGGCGCTACGGGGCAGGATCCGCTCCATCGAGAACTGCGCGAACAGGATCGCCGTCCCGTCGTCGACGGCCCGTACGGCATCGAGCACCAGCTCGTCGTGGCGTTCGGGGTCGCCGCCGACCAGGGCGTCGAGGGCGCCGTCCACCGCCGAACGGGAGATCGGCAACGGACGCGACCGCCGCGCCGCCTCCGCCTCGATTTCCGCCTGCAGCAACGCGGAGGAGTCCGGCGCGGTGGACAGCACGTGCAGCGGCCGGGCGAGGGAGAACGCGCGCTCGACGATGCCGTCGAACGAGGTCGTCACCGGGACGTTCATCCCCTCGCGCGCCCGCTTCGTCATGTCGCCGAAGAACGAGCCGGTGACGATGATCGCCTCGGCGCCGGTCGACGCGCTGTACTGCACCAGCCTGTCGATGCGGGCCCCGAGCTCCGCGTCGTCCGCCGTCCCGCGGCTGCGGTCGAGGTAGAGCGAGCCGTCGAGCAGGTGGGCGACGTCGGCCTCCGACCAGTTCCGGTCGAAGGCGGTCTGCGTCGTCGGGATGGCGTTCATGAGCGCGTGGATCGCGCCGATCCGGTACCGTCGCTGCCGTGCCATGCTGCGCTCCAGTCCCTGATTTGCGCCGCGAGTCGTTCGGCCGCCCGCGTACGGCGGCGAGCAACGCGGGTTGACGATTATAGGCGGATCGCCGCCTGCCGCAGCCAGCCCGGCGGCACGCCTGCAAGGGACCCGGCGGGAACACGATGACCGCCGGGGATCGCCGCCTACCGCAGCCAGCCCGGCGGCACGCCGGCGCGGCGCGCTTCCTCGTGCGCGTCGTGGACCTCCTGCTCCAGGCGCTCGGTTTCCGCCTGCGTGCGCTGCAGCTCCGCGAGCGCCTCGTTCCGTTGCCGTTGCACCTCGCTGCGCTGCGCCGGATCGTCCGTCGCGGTGAACTGCGCCCACAGGCCGTCCGCCCGGTTCTGGAGGGCCGACGCCATCAGCTCGGCGCGCGCCCGGGCCTGCCGCGCGGCCGTCAGGCGGGTTCGCCAGGCGTTCTCGTCGAGGCTCTCGCCCGCTTCCGGCCCGGCTGCCGCATCGCCGCCGCCGACTCCGTGGCCGGCGCGACCCGACCCGGCGTCCGCGGCCGGCGCGGCGCCAGCCGCCGGGAGGGCGCCGATGGTCAGCCCGCCGCTGTCGCGCAGGTCGTCGTTCGTGTAGACCCGCGCACGGTCCTCGGGCGCGATGGCCTCCCGCCGCGTCTTCTCCTGCCGTGCGATCTCGATCAGCGACTGGGCCGGCGCGCCGGCCGCGGCCAGGGTGAGCGCGAGGGACCCGCCGGCCGTCACGATGAGCTTGCGTATCATGCGCGTTCTCCTTTCCGGGCATGCCGGGTGCGATGCAGAACGTGTGCCGTACCGGAGCGGAGGACGGCGGCGCGGACCCTGCTTCGTCGATTCGCTCGCGGTCCGTTGCAGGCGCCGGGCGCACGGTAGAATGACCCGGCCGTCGCCCGTCGTCCGGACCGCAACGTTGCCCCCGCGGTGGCCGGGGGAGAGCGCGCCGCTCGGCCGCACCGTCGATCCCGTCGTCCGGACCGCAACGTTGCCCCCGCGGTTGTCGTCCATAGTTCCATCAGACGCCGCGCGCGGACAACCCGGCGCACGCGGCGCACCGAAGAGCACGCCCCATGAATGTCGGCATCGTCTGCTACGCGTCGGTCGGCGGCAGCGGCATCGTCGCCACCGAGCTCGCCAAGGGCCTGGCGCGGCGTGGTCACGAAGTGCGGCTCATCAGCAGCGAGCCGCCGGTGCGGTTGGGCGACTTCCAGGCGGGACTGGCGTTCCACGCGGTGCGGACTCCCGGCTACCCGCTGTTCCGGGAGCCGCAGTACCTGCTGACGCTCGCCAACAAGATCGTCGAGGTCTGCCGGGAGGGCCGGCTCGACGTCATCCACGCGCACTACGCGGTGCCGCACGCCACCGCCGCCTGGCTCGCCCGGCAGATCCTGGCCGCCTCCGGCTACGGCCACGTCCCGCGGGTGGTCACGACGCTGCACGGCACCGACGTCACCCTGATCGGCAGCGATGCGTCCTACCTGGAGACCGTCGCGTTCTCCATCGACCAGTCGGACGGCGTCACGGCGGTCTCCGGCAGCCTGCGCGACGACACGTACCGTCAGCTTCCGGTACGAGCGCGGATCGAGGTCATTCCCAATTTTCTCGACTGCCGGGATCACCGGCGGATCACCGATGCCGGCCTGGCCGCGCGCTACCGCGGCGGCCGGCCCGGCACGAAGCTGGTGATCCACGTCTCGAACTTCCGGCCGGTCAAGCGGGCCGGCGTGGTGGTCGAGCTGTTCCGCCGCATCCGCGAGCGCACGCCGGCGCGGCTGCTGCTGGTGGGTGACGGCCCGGATCTGTCCGCGGCCTGCCGCCGGGCGCGGGAACTGGGGTTGTCGGACGACGTCGAGCCGCTGGGCGAGCAGGAACTGGTCGTGCCGCTTCTTTCCGTCGCCGACCTGTGCCTGCTGCCGTCGGCGCAGGAGAGCTTCGGCGTCGCGGCGCTCGAGGCGATGGCGTGCGAGGTGCCGGTCGTCGCGTCTCGGGTGGGGGGCCTGCCCGAGGTCGTCACGGACGGCGAGTCCGGGTTCCTGCGCGACCCGGACGACCTCGACGGCATGGCGGCGTGCGCCATCCGCCTGCTGACAGACCCCGCGCTGCACCGCCGCATCGCGGCCGGCGGCTGGCGAACCGTGCGCGACCGTTTCTGCGCCGAGGCGGTCGTGCCGCGCTACGAGGCGTTCTACGAAGCCGTACGCGCGCGGGCCGCGACCGCAGCGCCAAGTATACTGGGAGGATGATGCGCACCTGTCGATTCGTAGCGGCGTTTGCGGTTTCGCTCGCGGTCTGCGCCGGCGGATTCGGGGCCGCGGCCCACGCCCGGCCGTTCGCCGTCGGCGAAGGGCGGGCGGCGCTCGGGATCGCCCTGCGCCAGATCAACAGCACCGGCTCCTTCCTGATGATCACGGCCCACCCCGACGACGAGAACAACGCCCTGCTGGCGCGGCTGTCGAAGGGCGAGGGCCATCGCGCCGTACTGTTGACGGCGACGCGCGGCGACGGCGGCCAGAACGAGATCGGCGCCGAGCTGTTCGACGCCCTGGCGGTGCTGCGGACCGAGGAGCTGGAGGCGGCGCACCGCCTCGACGGGGCCGAGCAGTACTTCAGCCGCGCCATCGACTTCGGATACTCCTTCAGCATCGAAGAGACCTTCGAGCGCTGGGGGCGGGAGCAGATCCTCGGCGACTTCGTTCGGATGATCCGCACCATCCGCCCCGACGTCGTCTCCGCCATGTCTCCGGAGGGGCGCGGCGGCGGCCAGCACCACCAGGCGTCGGCGGTGCTCGCCCGCGAGGCGTGGCACGCCGCCGCCGATCCGGACCGCTTCCCGGAGCAGGTCGCCGAGGGGCTGGCCCCCTGGCAGGCGCGGAAGTTCTACTTCCGGGTCGGTTTTCCGTTCGGGATGGGCGCCGGTCCGCCCGGCTTCCGCTTCCGGCCGGCGCCGGATGCGAACCTGATCACGATGGACCTCGGCGGTTACGATCCGTTGCTCGGCGCCACCTACGCGGAGATCGGCAGCCGTGCGCGCGGCATGCACAAGTGCCAGGGCATGTCGCAACTGGTCGCGCTGCCGTCCGGCGCGGCCGGCGTACGCCATCGGCTCGCCGAGACCACCATTCCGGGACAACGGGAGGCGCCGGAAACGTCGCTGTTCGACGGAGTGGACACCTCCCTCGAAGGGCTCGTGCGCTTTGCCGGCGAGAATCCCCCGGCCGGGCTCCGGCGCGCGCTGGCCGGGCTTGCGCGCCAGGCGCGCGCGGCGCTCGAGCGGTTCGAATCCGCGGGGATGGCGGGCGCGCGCGAGCCGGTGGTGGCCGGCCTGCGGGCGGTGCGCGACCTGCGCGCGGGGCTCGCGGACATGGGGTTGTCCGCGCCGGCCCGGCGGGAGATCGACTTCCGCCTCGATGCCAAGGAGCGCCAGTTCGAGCGCGCCGCCCTGCTCGCGCAGGGGCTGCAGCTCGACGCGTTCGCGGACGACGGCGTGGTGACGCCGGGCCAGCCGGTCGCCGTGGAGCTGCGGGCCGCGAACCACGGCGGCGCCGGCGTGGCCGTCCGCGGCGTCCGCCTGTCCGGTTTCGCCGGCGAAGCGGTCTGCGGCGCGGAGCCGCTCGGACCGGCCGGCGTGTACCGTTGCGAGCGCAGCACCCGGATTCCGGCCGGCGCCCGGCCGACCGGCGTTCACTGGCGCCGCGTCGCGGGGGCGGACCGCTACGCCTTCGACCCGGACGTTCCGTTCGGATTGCCGTTCCGTCCGACTCCGTTCCGGGCGACCTTCGACGTGGAGCTGGACGGCGTCCGCATCGCCGTGGAGCGGCCCGTCCGCTACCGCTACGTCGACGACGTGTTCACCGGCGAGAAGCGGATGGACCTGCAGGTGGCGCCGCGCTTCGCCGTCTCCATGACGCCCGAGGTCGCGATCATCCCCGCCGGTTCCGGCGCCGCGCGCGAGGTGCGCGTCACGGTCACGAACACCGGGCCGGACGCGGCGGAGGGCTCCGTCACCCTCGATCTGCCCGCGGGCTGGCGCGCGACGCCCGCGGCGGCGGCGGTGCGGCTCGCGCGCGAGGACGAATCGCGAACGGTCCGCTTCCGCGTGTCGCCGGAGGGAGCGGCGGCCGGCGAGTACGCGGTGGGCGCCGTGGTCGAGCACGCGGGCGACAGGTTCGATCGGGGCTACCAGGTGATCGAGTATCCGCACGTCGAGCGGCGGCACATGGTCCGGCCGGCCGCCGGGACGTTCCAGATCATCGACGTCGCCGTCGCGCCGGACCTGGAGGTCGGCTACGTGGAAGGCGTCGGCGACGCCGTGCCCCCGGCGATAGAGCAGCTCGGCGCGCGGCTCGAATTCATCGACGCCGACGATCTGGCCTGGGGCGACCTGTCGCGCTTCGACGTCATCGTCACCGGCGTGCGGGCCTACGAGCGGCGCGAGGACCTGCGCGCGAACAACGACCGGCTGCTGGAGTACGCCCGCAACGGCGGCACGGTCATCGTGCAGTACAACAAGTTCGAGTTCAACCGGGCGCAGTACGGTCCGTATCCCGCCGTCGTCAGCCGCAGCCGCGTCACCGACGAGGCGGCGCCCGTCCGCATCCTCGCCGACGACCATCCCGTCTTCGCCCGGCCCAATCCGATCGGCGCGGCCACCTGGGATCGGTGGGTGCAGGAGCGCGGGCTGTACTTCCTCGGCGAGCGCGACGAACGCTACGCGGATCTGGTCGAGCTGGAGGACACGTTCGAGTACAACCCCGGTCTCAAGCGGGGGGCGCTCGTCGAGGCGCAGCCGGGCCGCGGTCGGTGGATCTACGTCGGGCTCGGGCTCTGGCGGCAGCTTCCCGCGGGCACGCCCGGCGCGTACGCCCTGCTCGCCAACCTGCTCAGCCTGGGCGCCGGCGAACGGTAGCCGCGGGCCGGAAGGCGGCGGCGGGCGCACCGGGTTCAGGGCCGGCCGAGCAACAGCGCGGTCACACACCTGTAAGCGTGCAGGAACCCGGGTCCGGGCGGCGTGTCAGAGGACTGGGTTCGCACACACCTGTAAGCGTGCAGGAACCCGGCGCGCGCCGGCGCCGGGTTCAGGGCCGGCCGAGCAGGTGGGATGTCTCCGCCCGAACCTGACGAAGGACGGAGACCGCGCCAATAACGGTTCAGGGCCGGCCGAGCAGGTAGACGTCTCCGCCGGGCGTCGCGGCGCCGCCCGCGGGCTCCAGCGTCACCGCCGCGGGAACCGGTTCGGTCACGCCGTCCGGCGTCGTGGCGGCGGCCATCGCGCGGCCCTCGGCGTCGACTTGCAGCAACGCCGCGCGGACGGGTGTCGTGTCCGGGATGAGCCATAGCTGGTAGACGAGCCCGGGCGGCACCGGCGGCAGGCCGGTCGCCGTGAGCAGCCCGCCCTCGCCCACGCTCCAGAACAGACGTCCGCGCGCGTCGGGAGCCGCCGGCTGGCCGGTCAGGTCGAGCGTCCGCACGTCCGTGGCCGTGAGGACACGCGCTCCGTCCCGGAGCGCATCGGCGATCCGTAGCGCGGACGCCGTCTCCAGCTCCGCGATTCGGGCCTGGGTGTTCGCCGCGTCGAGGTTCTCCTGAAGGGCGGTGGCCAGGTTGGCCTGCCGGGACCCCCACAGGCCGAGGCCGGCGGCGGCGACGAGGCTTCCGGCGGCGAGCGCCAGCAGGGCCCGGCGCCTGCCTTTCTGCGCGGTCGGGGTCGGCTTCGGCATGGCTGGAGTCGTTTTCGGCACGGTTGAAGCCGTTTTCGGCACGGTTGAAGCCGTTTTCGGCACGGTTGAAGCCGTTTTCGGCGCGGTTGAAGCCGTTTTCGGCGCGGTTGAAGCCGTTTTCGGCGCGGTTGAAGCCGTTTTCGGCGCGGTTGAAGCCGTTTTCGGCACGATTGGAGCAGCCTGCTGCAAGGGCAGGTTCGGCTCGGGAGGCGGTGCGCCGGTCACGGCGCGCCGGGCCGCGGCCGGCCGCTGGATCCGACCGGGCGGGGTCGGCTCGGGAGGCGGTGCGCCGGTCACGGCCTTGACGACCCGTTCGCGCAGTCCGGGCGGCGGCTCGTGCGGAGGCGCCGCCCAGACGAGCCGCCGCGTGACGGGCAGGAGGGAGAGGACCTCGTCCACGGATTCGCGGTGCGCCTCCAGGTGGGCGTCGAACGCCGCCCGCTCGCCGGCGTTCAGCGCGCCGAGCGCGTAGAGGCCCGCCAGCTCGCGGGTCGGAGGCGCGTCGCGCCGTGACTCGTACTTGCGTTGCGCCCCGGTGCCGCCCGCCAGACGTTGCAGGCCGGTCCGGATGCGCGCGTTGGCCGCGCCCGGGGTCTGTTCCAGCCGCGCCGCGATCTGCGAGATGGTCAGGCCCTCGAAGTATGCGAGCTCGATGGCGAGCCGCTCCAGGAGAGGCAGCGCGCGGAACGCAGCGCGCAGACGGGGCGCGTCCGCGGGGCCGTCCTCGCCGGTGATCCGTTCCTGGACCGGGTCGGGGAGGCGCAACGTCGCGACGTCGGCCGCCTGCTCGCCGGCCGAAGTGTGGTGGGGGCTTTCTTGAACACCATCGCCATCCTGTTTCCGAACGTCGGCCGTCTGCTCGCCGGCCGAAGTGCGGTGGGGCGCCTGCGCTCCGGCCGGAGGATCGCCGCCCGCCTGCGCGTCCGCCGCGGCGTCGTTCGCGGCCGCTGCCGCGGCCGGGGGCGCCTCGCCGCGCGCGCGCACGTGCTCGATGGCGCGAACACGCGTCGCCGAAAGCAGCCGTTGCGCATCCGGCGCCCGCCTTCCGGGGCGGCGTTCGGCTTCCGGCCGGAGCGCGGCGAAGACGTCCCGCACGACGGCTTCCGCGTCGGCGGGTTCTCCGGCGACTCGCATCGCCAGCGAGTACATCGCGCCGGCGTGACGATCGTGCAGCGCGGCCAGCGCGCCGGCGTCGTGCGTTGCGATCCGCGTCGCCGGATCGTCGCCACGCGGCGGCGGATGCGTCTCGGACCGGCGGTCCGCGGGAGGATCCATCATCTCGAAACGGTCACGATTCTATCCGAAGGCCGCCTTTCGTCGTGGACAGGACGGGTGCGGGAACGATACGCTGGGGGCGTCGGCCACGGGAGGGTTTCGATGCCAGTGAAGGACCGGGCGATGAGACGGCGGGAGTTTCTGGCGGGCGGATCGGGCGCGCTCGTCGCCGCGGCGTTCGCGCGCACCGCGGCGTTCGCGGCGCTGCCGCCGGGGCAGGAGTCGAGCGGCCGCATCCGGGGGGTCCGCGCGATGACGTTCGACGTCTTCGGCACCGTCGTCGACTGGCGGACGAGCATCACCCGCGAGGGCGAGGCGGTCGGGCGCGCGCGGGGCATCGAGGCGGACTGGGCCGCGTTCGCGGACGACTGGCGGGCGGGCTACGGACCCGCGATGGGACGGGTGCGCCTCGGCGAGCTGGGCTGGACGAAGATCGACGACCTGCACCGGATGATCCTGGACGAGCTGGCGCCGAGGTACGGGCTGGAAGGCCTCGCCGAGGAAGAGCTCGACCACCTGAACCGGGCCTGGCACCGCCTGACGCCGTGGCCGGACACCGTGGAGGGGCTGACCCGCCTGCGGACGCGCTACGTGCTGGCGTCGCTGTCGAACGGGAACGTGGCGCTGCTCGTCAACATGGCGAAGAACGCCGGCATCCCGTGGGACGCGGTGCTGTCGGCGGAGCTCGCGCGCCGCTACAAGCCCGATCCGGAGGTCTATCTGACGGCGGCCGATCTGCTGGGACTCGACCCCGAGCAGGTGATGATGGTCGCGGCCCACAAGGGTGATCTGCGGGCGTCCGCCCGGGTCGGCTTCCGCACCGCCTACGTGCCGCGTCCGACGGAGTACGGGCCGCGCGTGGAGCGGGATCTGACGCCGGACCCCGACTTCGATCTGGTGGCCACCGACTTCAACGACATGGCGAGCCAGCTCGGACTCTGAGCCGGGGAACCGTCCGCCCGGACGACCTTCGCATCGGCCGCCGTCGGCGGGTGGCTCCGGTCGAACCGCGGCTGGGACCGGTTCGGCATGGGCGCGGGGGGCCGTTCGGCGGACCGTCACCGCCGGTTCGGCGCGCTCAGTAGCGGGTCGTGCTCTCGATCCACTCGCGCACGTCGTCGAGCAGGTCGGCGAGCGCCGCGCGCCGCCGCCGTAGCGCGCCGAGGGCCCGGGGGGGCGTCCGGCGCAACGCGAAGAACGCGCGGGTGGTGCGCCAGACCGCCGACTCCCGTTCGATCGCCAGCGTGCCGAGGACGGCCAGGATCACCAGCCCGAGGCCGGTCGCGGCGCCGGCCGGCGTCCCGGTCCGGGCGGCGGTGGTGGCGGCAACCCCCGCGATCCAGGCCGCGTAGATCAGCCCGCCGCCGATGATCTGCCACACTGCGCGGCTCTGCAGGTTGGGCGCCCGGCGGCCGATGCGGTCCGTGAGCCACCAGGGCACGGCGAAGAGGACGGCGGCGGCGAGCGCCACCGGCCCGAGCGCCAGCGCCAGCAGACCCTCGCGGAGCGCGAAGCGGATCACCTCGGCGGCCGGGATGCGTTGCTCGACGTCACGCTCGCGGAGTCCGAACCGCGCGAGGTTCTCGAAGTGCTCCTCGACCTGCGCCATCAACGCCGCCAGGCGCGCCGGGTCCTGCTCGCGCAGCCTGGCCAGACCGGCGGCGATCAGGCGGCGGCGCCCGATGCGCTCGCGCGCGTCGCGGGAGGCGCCGCGGGCAGCCGCGTAGAGGCGGTCGATGCGCTCGACGAGCGGCAGATCGCGCCGCGGCTCCGCCTCGACCAGCAGGTGCTTCAGCCGCTGCTCGATGCGGTCCGTGAGCGCCCGCACCGCGTCCGCCGCCTCCCCGCCGGCGAAGCGCTCCGCCAGATCCCCGTACTCCACCGCGCGCCCGAAGACCGCCGTCACGCGCGAGCGGAACCGCGCGAGCGCATCGAAGTTGAGTCCGACCGGCACGATGGTCACCGGGTGCCCCGCGGCGCAACTGTCGAGCACCATGCGGGCGGCGCCGGTCCGCAGCGGCTCGAGACGGCCGCGGGCGTGGCTGGTGCCTTCCGGGAAGAGGCAGATCGCCTCGCCGGCCGCGAGCGACGCCGCGACCGCCGAGAACATCTCCACGTTGCGGGAGGTGTCGACGCCCGGGTCCATCTTCCGGTAGACCGGGATCGCGCCGGAGCGGCGGATCAGCGGGCTCATCGGATGTCTCGCGAAGAGGGTGGACTTGGCGAGGAACCGGATGCGCCGGCCCGCCGTGGTCTGGATGACGGCCGGGTCGATGAGGGTGTTGGGGTGGTTGGCGACCAGCAGCAGGGCGCCTTCCGGCAGCGCGCCGCCGATCCGTTCGACCCGGTAATAGGCCCGCACGGCCAGGCGGCCGAGTCCCCAGACCCACGATCTCGGCGCCGTCGTGCCGGCGGGGGAGACAGGTGCGGCCGTCATGACCCGGCCCGGTTCTCGCGATCCGCGCCTCGTCGGCGTGTCGTTCCGGCGGGCGCGCCGGGTGCGGCGCTCGCCGCCTCCGGCGCGCGTCCGTGCGCCGCGAACCGGAGGCGGACGTAGTCCGCGGTCCAGCCGCCGTCCGGGGACTTGAGCGCCGGCTCGAGCCGCTCGCGCATCTCGCGCAGCACGGCCGGCCGGTCGCCGTTCGGGACGCCGGCCAGGAACGGCTGGGCGAAGGTTTCCAGCCAGTCGGTCACGTCGGACGGCAACGGCGTCGGCCGCGGGAAGAGGCGGATCGAGTCGACGTCGAAACCGGCGGCTTCGAGCCGCGCGCGGTACTCCTCGGCGGTCGGGAAGTACCACGGATTCAGGCGCTCCGCGTCGATCCCGCGCCGGGCCAGGACCTCGCCGAAGGCGGCCCGGATCGACGCGACGCAGCCGTGCCCCCCGAGCTCCGCCACGAACCGGCCGCCGGGTGCGAGCGCCCGGCGGATTGCCGCGAGCGCCGCGTCCGGGTCCCGGATCCAGTGCAGCACCGCGTTGCTGAACACCGCGTCGAACTCGCCGTCGAAGCCCAGGGCGGTGGCGTCGGCGACGCGCGCGTCGAGCCCGCGCCCGCGCGCCGCCCGCACCTGCCGCGGACTGGCGTCGACGGCGACGACGCGGCAGCCGGCCGCGACCAGCTTCTCCGTCAAGGCGCCGTCGCCGCAGCCGAGGTCGAGCACGCGCTCGCCCGGCCGCGGGTCGAGCAGTTCGACCACCGGCGCTCCGAGGTCGGAGACGAACCGCGCGTGGGTAGCGTACCGTTCCGGGTCCCAGACCTGCATCGAACGTCCTGCGCGGCGCCCGCCGTCTCGCGATCCGTGTATCCGCGGTGGGGCTGGCTGTTGCATGATACCGGTGTCGGGCGTGCTGCCGGCACCGCAGTGGCGTCCTGATGAATGCCGTCAGAAAAAAACGCTGGCATGGACTGGGATCGGTTTCGTTTCGATTACCGGCTGCGACTCGACGACCTGCGTTCCGAGCTGATTCAACGGGAGGGTGTCGCGTCTGGTCGAGGACAGGCTGGCGATCTACTTCCTTGACGAGTAGGCCGTCTCCCGCAACGCGGGGCTGCGAGGCGTCTCCGGGCCGCGCCGGGGCCGGTTGCGGCGACTTCGTCAGGCCGAAGGCGGCGTGGCGTCGAGCCGGCCGGTGTAGATGGCCATTCCGACGACGGCGTCGATGCCCGCCGCGTCCAGCCGGTCGATCTCGTCCCGGGTGGTGATGCCCCCGGCCGCCGTGAGGCGCCGGGACGTCGCCGCGCGGACGGCCAGGATGGCGTCCACGTCGGTCCCCTGCATCAGTCCTTCCCGGTCGACGTGCGTGTAGAGGAACTCGCCGCACCAGGGCTCGAGCGCGCGTACCGCCTCGACGGCGGTCACCGGCGTCGCCTCGCGCCAGCCCTTGACGACGACCCGTCCGCCCCGGCTGTCGACGGCGGCGATGACCCGCTCGGGACCGACCGCCTCGGCCAGCGCCGCGGCGAAGTCCGGGTCGGGCCGGCCGCCGCGGAAGAGCGACGAGCCGACGATCACCGCCGCGGCGCCGTACCCGAGCACCGCGCGGGCGCGCTCGACGGTGCGGATCCCGCCGCCGACGCGGCAGGACAGCCGCGGGGCCATCGACCGCACGAGCGCATCGTTGTCGCCGGACCCCAGCGCGGCGTCGAGGTCGATGACCTGCACGCGCGGGAAGTCCCTGAACTTCCGCACCCACCCGTCGACGTCGTCGGAGGCGACGGCCGTCCGCTCGCCCTGGACGAGCTGCACGACCTGCCCGCCCTTCAGATCGATGGAAGGAATCAGCATGGTTCGCCGCCGGACCGCGCCTAGCGGCCCGTCCGCACCGGGATGCCGCGCTCGCGGAGGTGCTGCTTGAGGTCCGCCACCGCGCGCTCGGCGTAATGGAAGATCGACGCCGCGAGCGCCGCGTCGGCTCTCCCCGCGGTGAAGACGTCGACGAAGTGGTCGAACGTGCCGGCCCCGCCCGAGGCGATGACCGGGATGGAGACCGCCGCGGAGACCGCCGCGGTCAGTTCGCAGTCGAAACCGCTCTTCGTGCCGTCGCGGTCGATCGACGTCAGCAGGATCTCGCCGGCGCCCCGGTCCGCCGCCTCCCGCGCCCACTCCACCGCGTCGCGCTCCGTCGCCTGCCGTCCGCTCCGCACGTAGATCCGGAACCCGCCGCCCTCCCGTCTGGCGTCGATGGCGACGATCACCGCCTGGCTGCCGTAGCGCCGGGCCAGGGCCGTGAGCAGTTCCGGGCGGGCGACGGCGGCGGTGTTCAGGCTCACCTTGTCGGCCCCGGCCTCGATGGCGGCGTCCGCGTGCGCTTCGTCCCGGATTCCGCCCCCGACGCAGAGCGGCAGGAAGATTTCCTGCGCGACCGCGTGAATCGTCCGCGCCAGCGCCTTGCGTTTCTCGATGGTCGCGGTGACGTCGAGGATCACCACCTCGTCGATCCCCTCGCGGTTGTAGCGCCGGGAGAGCGCGGCCGGATCGCCGGCCGAGCGCAGCCCTTCGAAATGGATCCCCTTGACGACCTGGCCGTCGCGGACGTCGAGACAGGCGATGATGCGCTTGGAGAGCATTACCGGCCAGTCCGCGGGGCGTCGGGGCGTTGCGCGCTCACGCCGCCGTCCTGTCGAGCACGTTCTTCAGCAGGCGCAGCCCGACGTCGCCCGACTTCTCGGGATGGAACTGCATGCCGACCAGCCGCCCGCGCTCGACGACGCTCGCGAACTCGACGCCGTGGGTGGTCGAGCCGATGCACTCGGCGCCGATCGGGGCGGCGTACGAGTGGGTGAAGTACACCTGGTCGCCCTCCGCCACGCCGTCGAGCACCCACGAGTCGCGGATCCGGTGCAGGCTGTTCCAGCCGACGTGCGGCACCTTGACGGGATGGCCGCCGCCGTCCGCGGCGGGCGGCTCGATCAGGCGGCAACGTCCCCGCAACGCGCCGAACCCGGGCACGCCGGGCGCCTCCTCGCTGCCCTCGAAGAGCCACTGCAGACCGAGGCAGATGCCGAGCAGCAGGCCCCCGCGCTCGACCACGCCGGCGATGGCGCGCCGCCACCCGGCGTCGAGGGCCGCCGTCGCTTCGAAGTTGCCGACGCCGGGAACGATCACCGCGCCGGCCCCGGCGAGCGCGTCGGCTTGCGCCGGCGTCTCGAAGCGCGCGCCCAGGTGGGTCAGCGCCTTGCGCACCGAGGTGAGGTTCCCGGCGCCGTAGTCGATCAATGCGATGCGCATCCTGGTGTCGCGCTCCCGTTTCGCGCCGCCGCCGCTACAGCAGCTCCTTCGTGCTCGGCAGCATCTCGCCGAGTTGCCGGTCGCGCGAGCAGGCCACCCGCAGCGCCCGCGCGAACGCCTTGAACAGCGCCTCGATCTGGTGGTGGCTCGAGCGGCCGTACAGCACCTTGACGTGCACGTTGGCGCGCGCCCCCTGGGCGAAGCCGTCGAAGAAGTCGTGCACCAGCTCCGACTGCAGATCGCCGACGCGCTCGACGGCCAGGTTGAGGTCGGTGACCGCGTGCGTGCGTCCGCCGAGGTCCACGGCCGCCACCCCGAGCGTCTCGTCCATCGGCATGACGAAGTATCCGGCCCGGTTGATGCCCCGCTTCGAGCCGAGCGCCTGCGACACCGCCTGCCCGAGCGCGATGCCGACGTCCTCGACCGTGTGGTGCTGGTCGACGTCCAGGTCCCCGGCCGCCCGCAGCGTCAGGTCGAACGCCCCGTGCCGGGCCAGCAGCTCCAGCATGTGATCGAGGAAACGGATGCCGGTGGTGACGGCGTACTGCCCGCCGCCGTCGAGCGCAAGCTGCAGGGCGATCCGCGTCTCCGCCGTCTCGCGGGTGATCGCCGCCCGCCGCGGGTCGGGTGCGTCGGACGTGGCCGCGTCCGTGCTCAACCGTCCGTCTCCTCGCCGTCCTTCCGCGGCCGGCTCCCGCGTGGCGGCGCGGCGGTCCTCGGAGTCGTCCCGCCGGCCGCTCCGCCGTCCTTCCGCGGCACCCGGTTCCCGCCCGCCCGCGGCGGCGGCAGGACCCGGCGCGCCACCGACGCGGCATGGGCGCGGAGCCCCTCGGCGTGGGCCAGCGAAACGACGCTCGGCGCCAGGCCGCGCAGCCCCCGCCGCGTCAGCCGCTGCACGCTGTTCACCCGCACGAAGTCGGCCGCGCTCAGGCCGCCGCGAACCCGCGCCGCCCCGCCGGTCGGCAGGACGTGGTTCGACCCGGTGGCGTAGTCGCCGGCCGCCTGCGCGCCGTACGGACCGGCGAAGACCGTGCCGGCCCGGACCACGCGGTGCGCGACGGCCAGCGTGTCCGTGACGGCGTGCTCGGGGGCGATGGCGTTCGCCAGCTCCACCGCTTCGTCGAGCGTAGACGTCACGACGGCGACCCCGTGCGCCGCGATCGACGGCGCCGCGTCCGGATGCTCCTCGATCTGCGCGGCGACCGCGGTCGACACCGCGCGCGCCAGCCGCCGTTCCGGCGTCAGCAGGATCGCCCGCGCGTCCGGATCGTGCTCCGCCTGCGCCACCAGGTCCGCCGCGATCCACGCCGGGTCGCCGGCGCTCGACACGACGACGATCTCGGTCGGCCCGGCGTGGAAGTCGATGGGGCAGTGCGGCGCCACCCGCGCCTTGGCGGCGGAAACGTAGGCGTTGCCCGGCCCGACGATCTTGTCCACGCGGGGGATGGTCGCCGTGCCGTACGCGAACGCGGCGACGGCGTGTGCCCCGCCGATCCGGAACAGGCGCGTCACCTTCGCCTCGACCGCCGCCGAGAGCACCGCCGGGGCGGGGTTCGGGCAGGTGGCGATCACTTCCCGCACCCCCGCGGCGCGCGCCGGCACGGCGGTCATCAGGAGCGACGACGGCAGCGGGTGCCTGCCGCCCGGAACGTAGCAGCCGACGCGCTCGAGCGGCGTAACCCGCTGCTCGATCACCACGCCCGGCGCCACCGTCGTCCGCCACCCCTTCGGGACCTGCTTCGCCGACACGCGGCGGACGTGGCGCGCCGCGGTGCGGATCGCCGTCCGCACCGCGGGGGGCGTCTGCTGCGCGCCGCGCCGGATCTCGTCCGGGTCGAGCTCGACGGCGCCCTGCAGGTGGTCGAACGCGCGGGCGTACTTCCTGACCGCCCGGTCGCCCCGCCGCCGTACGTCGTCGACGATCTCCGCCACCCGGCCGGCGACCTCCGCGTCGGGCGCCCGGCCGCGCTCGACGAGGGCCCGCACCGCACGTGTCTGCGACGACGCGATGATCTTCACAGGACGATCTTGTTCAGCGGGTACTCGACGATCCCGTGGCCGCCGGCCGCCCGCAGCCGCGGCATCAGCTCGCGGACCGCGCGCTCTTCGAGCACGGTGGACACCGCCACCCAGTCGGCGTCGCTCAGCGGCGACACGGTCGGGCGCTGCAGCGCCGGCAGCAGCGCGAGGACCGCGTCCAGGTCGGTGCGCCGCACGTTCAGCATCAGGCCCACCCGGCCCTGCGCCTCCATCGCCGCCTTCAGCAGCAGCGCGACGTTCTCGATCTTCGTCCGCTTCGCCTCGTCGGCGAGGGCGCGCCGGTTCGCGATGAGCCGCGGATTCGATTCGAGCACCGTGTCGATGATGCGCAGGTGGTTGGCGCGCAGCGTCGACCCGGTCTCGGTCGCCTCGACGATCGCGTCGGCCAGGTCGGGCGGCTTCACCTCGGTGGCGCCCCACGAGAACTCCACGCTGACGTTGACGCCGAGCCGCGCGAAGTACCGCTCCGTCACGCGCACCAGCTCGGTCGAGATCCGCGCGCCCTCCAGATCACGGGGCGACCGGTACTTCGATTCCTCCGGCACCGCCAGCACCCAGCGCACCTTGCGGAAACTCTGCTTCGAGTAGACGAGGTCGGTGACGCTCGCCACCTCCTCGCCGGTGGCCGCGCGGTGCTCCTCGATCCAGTCGATGCCGGTCAGCCCCGCGTCGACCGCTTCGGCGGCGACGTAACGCGCCATCTCCTGCGCCCGAATCAGCGTGCACTCGATCTCGGGGTCGTCGATCGTCGGGTAGTAGGAGCGGGTGCCGACGTAGACGTTGAAGCCCGCGCGCGCGAAGAGCTGCACGGTGGACTCCTGCAGCGAACCCTTCGGGATGCCCAGCCGCAGCGTCATCGCGCCGGTTCCGCCGCCGCCTGCCGCTCGACGTGCCCGGCGCCGCCGTCGAGCGTCTTGAAGAAGCAGGTGCGCTCGCCGGTGTGGCACACGTTGCCGTCGCCCTGCCGTTCCACGCGCACCAGCACGGTGTCGTCGTCGCAGTCGGCCAGCAGGCGCCGCACCTTCAGCCGGTTGCCGGACGTCTCGCCCTTCATCCAGAGCCGGTTCCGCGTCCGGCTGAAGAAGGTGGCGAACCCCGACGAGCGGGTGCGCGCCAGCGCCTCCTCGTTCATGAACCCGACCATCAGCACCTCGTCGCTGTCGTCGTCCTGCACGACCGCCGGAATCAACCCGCCGAGCTTCGAAAAATCCATCTGCACTCCGATGTCGTACCCGACGCGCGCCGCTCTCCGTCCTGCGCGGACGCGCCGAATCTGCCTGCGAACGCACAAAAGCCTCGCCGCGCGCTCGGGAAACCGCTCCGCGGCCGGGACTGCGCGTCGTCGAACTCAGTCGTCCGACTCCGACGGCTTGCGACTCAGCAGGTGCGCGGTAAGCATCCGAACATCCTGCTTCACGTCCCGGACGTCGTGCTTCACGTCGTCGATGTTCTTCGTGAGCTGCTGCTTCGCGTCGTCGACGTTCTTCGTGAGCTGCCGCCTCACGTCGTCGACGTTCTTCGTGAGCTGCTGCTTCACGTCGTCGATGTTCTTCGTGAGCTGCTGCTTCACGTCGTCGATGTTCTTCGTGAGCTGCTGCTTCGCGTCGTCGACGTTCTTCTTCACGTCGTCGACGTTCTTCGTGAGCTGCTGCTTCGCGTCGTCGACGTTCCTTGTGAGCTGCTGCCTCACATCGTCGATGTTCTTCGTGATGCCTTCGTGGGCGGCCGCGTTCTCGGACCGTGTGGACTCCAGCCTGGCGATCAGCCATGCCAGAGCCAGCAGCACGCCCACGCCGACCACTGGCCCGTCGAGCGCCAGAAGACGGATGAGATCCCCCACCGATCCAGCATAGCATCGAACCGGCCGGGCTCGGCGCCGACGAGGTTTCGCGACGCGTGCTCCGTCGCGGGATCCGTTGCGTGCTCGTCGCGGAGTACCGGATTCCCTGCTCGGACCAGGGGCCGCGGAGCCCTCGGAGTCGTTGCGCGGAAGGCCGCGAACCCCGCCCGGATCGCAAGCACGGCGCACCAAAAGGGTCGCGGAGCCCTCAGAGTCGTTGTGCGCCGGGGCGGCCGTCCTCGACGACGAAGGACGCGCGGGTCGCGATCGGGCCGCCGGGCCGGGTGACGTGGTCGAGTACCCGGTAATCGGCGCGGCAGCGCGCCGGCGTCAGTTCGCAGCGCACGTAACCTCGCTGGCCGTTGTAGAACCGGAGCCACGGATTTTCGGTCAGCGCCGCGGTCGCCGAGGCGCGCGTGTCGGCGCCGTCGCCCCCGGAGTTGATCGACGTGCCCACGAACTCGGTGCCGACCACCGGCGCGGCAGGGTCCCGGTAGTCCACCTTGAGGTCGGCGACCCAGTTGCTGTGGAAGTCGCCGGTCAGCACGACGGGGTTCGAAGGGCGCCGCGCCGCGAGAAACGCCATGAGGCGGCGCCGGGCCGCCTCGTAGCCGGACCAGACGTCCATCGCGTAGGACTCGCCGGGGCCGGGCGTCCAGTCGACGCGCGCCATGAACACCTGCTGGGGGATGACCGACCAGCGCGCCGCGGAGCGGTCGAGGCCATCCATCAGCCAGCGCTCCTGCGCCTCGCCGAGCAGCGTCGCGGCCGGGTCGCGCATGCCGTCGCAGACCGGGAGGTCGCCGTCGCCGCACGGCTGGTCGGTCCGGTACTGCCGGGTGTCGAGCACGTGGAACGAGGCGAGGCCGCCCCAGGCGAAGGCGCGGTAGAGCGGCATGTGCGGACCTTGCGGCCTCGACGTCCGCCGCAACGGCATGTGCTCGTAGTACGCCTGGTACGCGGCGGCGCGGCGGCGGAGGAACCGCTCGGCCGGCAGCCCGTCCTCCTCCGAGACGGCGCCCGCGTAGTTGTTGTCCACCTCGTGGTCGTCCCACGTCACCACCCACGGGAACGCCGCGTGCGCCGCCTGCAGGTCGGGGTCGCTCCGGTACAGCGCGTACCGGTTGCGATAGTCGTCGAGCAGCTCGATCTCGCCGCCGGGGTGCGCCCGCACGCGATCGTCGCGGCCGGCGTATTCGTAGACGTAGTCGCCGAGATGGAAGACGAGGTCGAGGTCCTCGTCGGCCATGTGGCGATACGCCGTGAAGTAGCCGTGCTCGTAGTGCTGGCACGAGGCGAACGCGAACCGGAGCCGGTCCGCGGCCGATCCGGGCGCCGGCAGCGTGCGGGTCCGGCCGACGGCGCTCTCGTCGGCGCCCGCGCGGAACCGGTACCAGTACCAGCGTCCCGGCTCCAGCCCTTGCACCTCGACGTGGACGCTGTGTCCGAGCGCCTCGGCGGCGACCGCCGTCCCGCGCCGGACGATGTTCGCCATCCCGTCGTCCCGGGCCACTTCCCAGAGCACCTCGACGTCGCCGGGCGGCATTCCCCCGCCGTGGAGCGGGTCCAGGGCCAGACGGGTCCAGAGCACGACGCCGTCGGAGGCCGGATCGCCGGACGCCACGCCGAGGGAGAAGATCGACGGCTGGAGCAGCGCCCGCCCCGCGGCGCGGCGGGCGGCCCCGAGGCCGAGCAGGGTCAGGCCGCCGGCCAGCAGGTCGCGGCGGTCCATCCGGAGGTCGAGATGCGGATCGGAACGGTGGCGTTTGGTCATGGCGGTACCTTACACTCCGTCCGTGGGAGGTGGCGCCATGAATCGTCGACCGTTCTCGTCGTTCCATCCTGCTTCGCTCGTGTTCGCGGCCGTCGTCCTGGCCGCCCCCGCCGCCGCGTTCGCGCAGGCGGACGTTCCGCGCACCGCGGAGGGCCGGCCCGACCTGTCGGGCGTCTGGAACTTCTCGACCGCCACGCCGATGCAGCGCCCGGAGGAGCTGGCCGGCAAGGACCGGCTGACCGCCGAGGAGGCGGCCGAATACGAGGCGCGGCTCGCCGAGCGCCGCCGCGCCGGGGATTCGACTTCGCCCACCGCCTCGCTGGAGGCGCGGGTCAGCTACGAGCAGGCGATCTGGTTCGAGCGGGGCGACGCGCTCGCGGAATACCGCACGTCGCTGGTGGTGGATCCGCCGAACGGGCGCATCCCCGCGCTGCGGCCGGAGGCGGAGGCGCGCCGGGCGCTGGTCCGGCTGATGCGCGGCCGGCCCGCCGAGGGCCCCGAGGACCGCGGCCTCTCCGAGCGCTGCCTGATGGGCTTCAACTCCGGGCCGCCGATGACGCCGAGCGTCTACAACAACAACGTCCAGTTCTTCCTCACCCCGGACCACTTCGGCATCCTCAACGAGATGGTCCACAACGTCCGCCTCGCGCCGATCGACGGCCGCCCGCACCTGCCGGCGTCCGTCCGCCAGTGGGCCGGCGACTCGCGCGCGAGCTGGGACGGCGACACCCTGGTGGTCGAGACCCGCAACTTCCTCCGCGAGACGTCGTTCGCCGGGTCGAGCGCCGGCCTGCATCTGGTGGAGCGCTTCACCCGCACCGGCCCCGACGCTCTCACCTACGCGTTCACCGTCACCGACCCGACCACCTGGGCCCGCCCCTGGACGGCCGAGGTGCGGATGACCCGGACCGGCGAGCCGCTGTACGAGTACGCCTGCCACGAGGGGAACTACTCGATGGCCAGCTCGCTGACCGGCGCGCACGCGGTGCGGGCGGCGGAAGGGCAGTAGCCGGAAGGATTGCGCGGGGAAGAAGCGGGACCGCCATGCCGGAGGGTCGCCGCGCGCTCAACCCCTGGCGCGTCCGGCGGCCCACGCCGTTCGCGGCATGGTTGACTGGACCGGGATGAAGGGTGGCGCTTGCCCGCGGGCGCTGGCCCGCCTGGCTCGGCCCGGCGGCAAGGCGCTTGCGGGCTTGCCGCGGCGGCTGCTTCTGCCGGGGGACTCCGCCGCGGAGAACGCGCTGTTCCTCGCGCTGATTCTGGCCGGCGCCGCCGTGCGCCTGCTCTGGCTGGGCGAGGTGCCGGAGGGGGCGCACCAGGACGAAGCGTCCGTCGGCTACGACGCCTGGGCGTTGCTGGAGCACGGCATCGACCGGCACGGCTATCGCTATCCGGTTCAGTTCGTCGCCTGGGGCTCCGGCCAGGACGCGCTGTACGGCTACCTTTCCATGCCGTTCATCAAGCTCCTGGGCCTGAACCTGCTGTCCATCCGCCTGGCGCACGCGATCCTGAGCGTGGCCGCCCTGTTCGTGATGTACGCCGTCGGGCGCCGCCTGGTGGACGGCAGCTTCGCCCTGTGCGCCCTGTTCGTGCTGGCCATCTCCCCGTGGCACGTCATGGTGAGCCGGTGGGGCTCGGAAAGCAACCTGCTGCCCGTGCTCCTGCTGTTCGCCTTCGCCCTGCTGCTGCGGGGACTGCGCGCCCCGCGGCACATGATTCCGGCGTTCCTCTTGCTGGCCCTGGCGCTGTACGCCTACAAGACCGCCTACGTCTTCGTGCCGCTGTTCACCCTCGGCGTTCTTGCGTACGGGATGCGGCGCCGCCTGGCGGACTTCCGCCATTGGGGCCTCGGTCTGGCCCTGATGGCGGCGGCCGCGCTTCCGATCGGCCTGTTCCTCGCGGTCAACCTCTTCGACCTGCCCGCCATCGAGACGCCGCTGCTCTCCATACCGCGCCTCACGAGCACGCCGTCGAGATTGACCGCGGAGACCGTGTTCTTCGCGGACGACCCGTTGCGCACGATTGCGCGGTACGCATGGCGAGCCTTCGAAATCCTCGTGGTGGACGGTCATGCCGGCCGGCGCCCCCTCTCGATCCCCGCGTTCGGGTACTTCTACAACCAGGTGGGCCTGGGCGTCACGCTGGCGGGCGCCGGCTTCATGGTGCGCGACCTGGCGCGGGGCCGCCGCCCCGAAAACATGCTCGTCCTGTTGTGGCTGGCGGCCGGGGTCGTGACCGCGACAGCGGCATACAGCCACATGACCCGGTTGAACGTTCTCTACTTCCCGCTGCTGCTGTGCGCCGCCTACGGGCTGCACGGCGCGTTTCCGCGCATCCGCGCCCGGCGGCGGCGGCCGGCCACGGCAGGGCGCCGGGCGCGTCGGGGAAGAGCCGGCCGGTGGATCGAGAGGACGGCGAACGTCCTGTGCATCGCCGCGCTGGCGTACCTGACGCTTTCGTTCGCCGCCTTCACCCGCCACTACTTCATCGACTGGGGGCCGAGCCGTTTCTACGCCGATTCCTCCTACGCCGCGGCGCTCGCCCACGTCATCCGGCGCGCCGACCCCGGCGACGCCATCTACATGCCGGAGAGCGTCCACTACACGATCCCCTTGTTCTACGACCCGCCGGATCCGCGCCTGTTTCTGAAGACGGTGGAGTTCGAAGCGCTGAACGTTCCGTACCAGCGCGCCCGATCCTTCGGCCGCTACCGGTTCGGCGTGAACGGCCAGGCCGTGGCGAACGGCAACGCCTTCGTCATCCGCAGCGTCCAGGCGCCGACCTTTCCGACGTCGGACTTCGCCGTCACGACGTTCGGCCGATGGGCCGCCGCAATCCGCCGGAGGTGACGAAGGCAGCCGCATCGCAACCGCTCTCGACTCGGCGCGGTCGTCGACGGCCTTGACGTTCCCGGTGATGGCCGCGCGCGCCCGCTCGTTCTTCGCGTCGAGCCGGTCGATGCGGGACAGCATGATCGTGACCGCGGTCAGCGCCAAGCCTGCCGGCGCACGCGCCAGCGTCCCGCACGCCGACACCGGCGCCGCCGCCAGATGCTCAGTCGCGGGAACCCGCCGCGTCCTCCCGGCCGATCATCACCTCGGTCGCCTTGACGATGGCCGTCGCCTCGTCGCCCCGCCGCAGCCCCAGCTCGTCGACCGCGTCCCGCGTGATGACCGCCGTGAGCTGCTGGTCGCCGATCCGGAGCCGGACCTGCGCGAGCAGCCCTTCGCGCCGCACCTCCTCGACGACGCCGCGCAGCCGGTTCCGGCCGCTGAGCGACACCAGGACGCCGCCGCCCCGCCGGCGCCGCCCGCGCGGCGGGAGGGCGCCGCGGGCGGCCTGCAGCCGTGCGACTTCCTGGTCCGGGATGCGGTAGTGCCCGCCGTCGGTCCGGGACGTGCGGACGCTCCCCTTGTAGATCCACTGCTTGAGGGTGGAGTAGCCCACGCCGAGTCGCCCGGCCGCCTCCCGCACCGTCAGGAACGCCATGCTGCGCAAGTGGAAAACGCCCGGCCAGTGTATCCTCCGCGGCGAGAAGCCGCGGCAGCCGAAAGGTTCCATCGATGCACGGCCTGGTTCCCGGCGACCGGTTCGACCGGCAGCTCGTTGCGAACGTCCATCCGCCCGGGTGGGAGAACCCCGCGCCCGGCGGACGCTACAACCTGGTCGTGATCGGCGCCGGCACGGCGGGTCTCGTGACCGCCGCGGTGGCGGCGGGAATCGGCGCCCGGGTCGCGCTGGTCGAACGGCGCCTGATGGGCGGCGACTGCCTGAACGTCGGCTGCGTCCCCTCGAAGGGGATCCTCCGGGCCGCGCGCGTCTGGGCCTCCGCGCGGGACGGCGCGGAGTTCGGCCTGGCGTTCCCGGGCGGCGTCGAGCGCGACTTCGGGGCCGCCATGGCCCGCATGCGCCGGCTGCGCGCGGCGATCAGCCGCGTCGACTCCGCCGAGCGGTACAAGGGACTCGGCGTCGACGTCTTCCTCGGCGCGGGAAGCTTCCGCGGGCGCGACGCGGTGCGCGTCGGCGACGCCACGCTGCGGTTCGCGCGGGCCGCCGTCTGCACCGGGGCGCGACCCGCCGCGCCGCCGATTCCGGGGCTGGCGGAGGCGGGCTTCCTGACCAACGAGACGGTCTTCTCGCTGACGGAGCTACCGCGCCGGCTCGCCGTCGTCGGCGCCGGTCCGATCGGCTGCGAGCTCGCCCAGGCGTTCGCCCGCTTCGGCAGCGAAGTGACGGTGTTCGAGCGGACCCCGCGCATCCTGCCGCGGGAGGACCCGGACGCGGCCGCGGTGGTCCGGGCGCGGATGGAGCACGACGGGGTCCGGTTCGCCTTCGACACGACGATCGACGAGGTGGAGGCGGTTTCCTCGAACGGGCCGGGCGGCGTGGGGAAACGGATCCGCCACACCGCCGCCGGCGCGGCGCGCGAGACGATCGTGGACGAGATCCTCGTCGGCGTGGGCCGGGCGCCGAACGTGGAGGGGCTCGGGCTGGACGAGGCCGGGGTGTCGTACGACCGTTCCGGCGTGCGGGTCGACGCGCACCTGCGGACCAGCAACCCGCGCGTCTACGCGGCGGGCGACGTCTGCTCGCCGTTCAAGTTCACCCACGCGGCCGACGCGCTGGCGCAGATCGTGATCCGGAACGCGCTGTTCCCGCATCCGTTCGGCCTCGGAATGGCGTCCACCAGATCGCTGAACGTCCCCTGGTGCACCTACACGGAGCCGGAGATCGCGCACGTCGGCCTGTACGAGGAGGACGCCCGGAAGAAGGGCGTCGAGGTCGAGACCTTCACGCAGCCGCTGGCCGACGTCGACCGGGCCGTGCTCGACGGCGAGGACGCCGGCTTCGCCCGGGTCCACGTCCGGAAGGGCACCGACCGGATTCTCGGCGCGACGATCGTCGCGGCGGACGCCGGCAACCTGATCACCGAGGTGAGCGTCGCGATGCGGGCGGGGGCGGGCCTCGGGACCATCGGGGGTACCATCCACCCGTACCCGACGCAGGCCGAAGCGTGGCGCAAGGCGGCGAACCGGATGCGCAGGGCGCGGTTCACCGGCCGGCAGAAGGCGATCCTGAACCGGCTGTTCGCCTGGCGGCGGTGATTCTCTTCAAGAGGCTGCTCCCGCGACATTCCGGACGTCGCGCCGGTCGACCTCGCGGTCGAGTCGCCGCTTCAGATCCAGAAGCTGCGCACGTGGCATCACCGGCGCCTCCACGCCCCGGATCTTCCGGATCACCGACGCCGCCGGATCGACGGCCGCCGCGCGCCATTCCCCCGTCGCCGCCTCCTTGAAGCGCGCCGCCTCCACGACGCAGACGTCGATCCGCGCGCCGTCGCGGGCCAGGGACAGGGCGACTCGATCCCACGCTTCGTCCCGCCGGCGCCAGGGAGGGTCGACGACGTGCTGGCCGGCGGCCCGCAGGAGCGCGGGCACGTGTTCGGCCGCGACGAACAGCTCCACGCAACGGACCGGGCGGGTGGCGCCGTACGCGGCCGCCGCGGCGTCGCCGGTCACCTGGAACGGGATGGCGCGGGCGCCGAGCAGGTCGCACGCCCAGCGCAACGCCGCGGCCGGCGACTCGTCCTCCCGGGCCGGGCTCACGCCGATTCCCCCTGCGCCGCACGGGCGGCGGTGACGCGCGGGCGCTCGCGGGACATGGGAGCGGAAAGGCTTCACGCGGTGCGGACGCAACGGGTAGTATACGAGGGTCAGGAGGATGACCGATGAAGCTGTCGATCACGTACTGCACCCGTTGAAAGTACCTCCCCAGGGCCTCCGGTCTGGCGGCCCGAATCCAGAGCGCGCTCGGCCTCGAGACCGAGCTGATCGAGGGAACCAACGGGATATTCGACGTCGTCGCGGACGGCAGAACGATCTTCTCGAAGCATGCCGAGCAACGGTTTCCGGAGCCGGACGAGGTCATCGACGCCCTGCGCGCCCTGCGCGCCGCGTGACGTTCGGTCTCGCCGGTCCGGTCGTGCGTTTCGCGGAGGAGGGGCTGCGGCGCGCGGGTGAGTTCTGCGGCATCGTGTGCGCGTCGCCGGTTCGGTCGTGCGTCTCACGGGGGGAGGGCCCATGCCGAGAACAGTCACCCGCCGGGATCTTCTGGCCGGCGCCGCCGGCGTCGTCGGCGCCGCCGCGCTCGCGCCGGCCGGTCGGCGTGTCCGCGCGCAGGACACCACCAGGTCGCCGGGCGCGCTGGCGAGCGCGCTGGGCGCGCGGTCGCCCCACGAGCCGCTGGCGCGGGGGGCGGTGACCGGCGCCTCTTCGCGGACCCCGCTGCAGGACCTGCACGGCGTCATCACGCCGTCGGACGTCCACTTCGAGCGGCACCACGGGGGCGTGCCGGCGATCGACCCGGATGGCTACCGGCTCCTGATCCACGGCATGGTCGAGCGGCCGACGGTCCTGACGCTGGCCGACCTGAAGCGTTTTCCCGCCACGTCGCGCATCTGCTTCCTCGAATGCTCCGGCAACTATCCCCGCGACGCGGGGCCGGAGACGAAGCCGGAGAACGTCTGCGGCATGACCGCCACCACCGAGTGGACCGGCGTGTCGCTCGCCACCCTGTTCCGCGAAGTGGGCGCCAGCCCCGACGCGACGTGGTTCCTGGCCGAAGGGCAGGACGCGGCGGTGATGACGCGCAGCGTCCCGATGGAAAAGGCCCGGGACGACGCGCTGATCGCCTACGCGCAGAACGGCGAGGCGTTGCGGCCGGCCCAGGGCTACCCGGCCCGGCTCCTGCTGCCGGGGTGGGAAGGCAATTCCAACGTCAAGTGGCTGCGCCGCCTCGAGCTGGCCGACCGCCCGTTCATGACGCGCGAGGAGACCTCGAAGTACACCGATCCGCTGGCCGACGGCACGGCACGGCAGTTCAGCTTCGTCTTCGACGCCCGCTCGGTCATCACCTCGCCCGCCTGGCCGGACGTCGTCGAGCCGGGCTGGATCGAGATCCGCGGCATCGCCTGGTCGGGCCGCGGCACGATCGCGCAGGTGGACGTCAGCACCGACGGCGGCCGGACCTGGCAGGCGGCGCGCCTGCAGGAGCCGGTGCTGCGGCAGGCCCACACCCGCTTCCGCCACCCGTGGCGCTGGGACGGCTCCGGGACCGAGATCATGAGCCGGGCGACCGACGACACGGGCTACGTCCAGCCGACCCGCGCCGCGCTGCGCGCCGCCCGCGGCCGCCGGGCGCGCCGGTATCACCTCAATCCGATCACCGCTTGGCGCATCCGGCCGGACGGTCGGGTCCACTACCGGGAGGAGCCGCCGTGGGACGCGTGACGCTTTTCGGAACGGTCGCCGCGCCGCTGCTCCTCGTCACGCTCTCCGCGGGCGTCGCCCCGGACGTTGCGGCCCGGGCCGCCGGGCAGGACGCGGGCGGCGTCGCCGCGGACGCCGCGCCCGAGCGGTTCGGCTTCGGCCGCCCGGCCACCGCGGAGGAGATCGCCGCCTGGGACATCGACGTCATGCCCGACGGCACGGGCCTGCCGGAGGGGGAGGGGACGGCCGCGAGCGGCGGCCCCGTCTACGCCCGGCAGTGCGCGGTCTGTCACGGGCAGGCGGGCGAGGGGGGCGTCGCGGACCGGCTCGTCGGCTACGCGCCGGAGAGCACGCCGCCGTTCGGCCCGCGCTACGAGGCGTGGCGCGGCGACCGCCCCGACGTGCCGTACTCGGTCGGCAACTACTGGCCGTACGCCACCACGCTCTACGACTACATCTACCGGGCGATGCCGTCGAACGCGCCCGGCACGCTCGAACCCCACCAGGTCTACGGCCTCGTCGCCTGGATCCTGGCCCGGAACGGCATCATCGCCGACGGCGACGTGATGAACGCCGCCACGCTGCCGGCGGTGGAGATGCCGGCCCGCGGCGTCTTCGTTCCGCAGGAGCGCTGACCGTCAGGACGCGCGGCCGCTGACGTGGTTCGCCGGTGGGCGCCGCCGGCGCAGCATGCGCTTGAGCGGATACCACAGCACCGCGCCGAGCCAGAGCACGAGGGACCCCAGGATGCCGAGCACCGTGGCGAGGGCGCCGATGCCGACGCCGGGACCGATGTAGGCGTGCGCCGCCGGTTCCCATGCCGGCAACGCCAGGACGGCCAGAAGGAGCGTTCGCCGCATCGCGAAATCATACCATCAGCAGTCCAGGGCGGTGACCGCGGCCGCGAGGCGGGCTCCCGCGTCGGCGTCGAGGTAGCGGCTCCAGGCCAGGTGGTACAACAGGCCGTCGTCGCTCCGATTGACGTAGCTCCAACGGAGCGTTCCGTCCGCGCCCACTCGCAACGCGCGGCCGTAGGTTGTTTCTTCCACGAACACGTCGCCGTCGGCCAGCACCGTCGAGAGTCCCTCCGTAATGGTCCGGACGTCGTGTCGCCGCAGGGCGTCACGCCAGGGTGATCGCACGGCGCCCGAGCCCAGGTCGTGGAGATGGACCTCGTTGGCGCCCAGGACCTTCCAGCGACCGTTTCCCAAACGGGCCGCGTTGTTGCTGAAGACGGAGATTTCGTGCGGGCCGACGATGTCGACGTCGTGCTGGTGTATCCACGGTCCCGAAGCGATCCAGACGACTTCGTCGCTGGACGGCCGATACAGCAGGACGACCGATCGTGACCGCAGGCTGACGAACAGGTCCCCGCGCCGCCAGACGGCGCCGTCCTCCAGCACCGGCTGGATGTCGTTCATGTGCATCGGGTCGCTAAGGAGACGATCCATGTCGTACAACAGGTGGCCGTGTCCGCCGGCGATCAGGGCCCGCGACAGAGGTACCAGCGACAGGACCCGCCCGTCGCGCGAGATGCGCGCCATTCCGTCTTCGCGGAACCCCGGACCCGCGCCGGGCGCCAGTGGCGGGTCGACACGATACGGCACCCAGAAATGGCCGTCCGCGTCACGCTCTATCGAGTGGTGAAAACGCGGCGTCGCCAGCACCCACTGGACCTGGGAACATCCGTCCAGCATGACCAGGTGTCTATGGTTCTCGTCCGTGAACAGCAGGGCACCGTCCTCGATTGCGTACGGGAACATTCGCCAGGGGCGTTCCAGGTCCGCGAGCGCACCGGTTCGATCCAGATCCGGCCGCCACTCGTGAATGCTCTCCCGCCGGGCCAGGTCGATCAGTTCGACGAGGGGGATCCGCCGGTCGCCGTCGTGGCGCGCCAGCAGCAGGTATCCGCGATCCTGGCGGGCGCCGGGCGGGAACACCAGTCCCGAGCGCCCCTCGAATCGCTGCGCTCTCACCGAGGCCCGGGGCGGACCCAGAAAAAAGTCGAATACGTCCGCGACGCGTTCCGGCAGTCCCGCAACCCGGATGGCGGTGGTCCCGATCCAGTCCTCGTCCCGCCGACCACCTTCCGCCACGGTCTTCACCACTCCGCCGAACAGCACCGCGCCGACCAGAACGACCGTCAGCACCAGCAGCACGATCCAGTTTGCGGTCCTGTGGAAAAGCCATCGCTCCACGGTTCGAACTCCTCTGGGTGCGAATTCCACCCGCGGCAGTGATCGCCTCGATTCAGTCCGAACGGTGGCTGGCGGCAGGCGTGCGCCGCCGGCGCCCATGCTGGCAACGCCAGGACGGTCAGGAGGAGGTGTTAGCTACCATTAACGTCAAGACGCCGGAATCATACCATCAGCAGTCCAGGGCGGTGACCGCGGCCGCGAGGCGCGCCCCCGCGTCGGCGTCGAGGTAGCGGCTCCAGACCAGGATGTACAACAGGCCGTCGTCGCTCCGATTGACGTAGGTCCAGCGGAGCGTTCCGTCCGCGGCCACTCGCAATGCGCGACCGTAGTACGATTCTTCCACGAACACGTCGCCGTCGGCCAGCACCGTCGCGCGTCCCCCCCCGTCGGTCCGGACGTCGTGCCGTCGCAGGGCGTCACGCCAGGGCGAGCGCGCGGCGCCCGAGCCCAGGTCGTAGAGATAGACTTCGTTGGCGCCCAGGACCTCCCGGCGACCGTGTCCCAACCGGGCCGCGTTGTTGCTGAAGACGGAGATCTCGTGCGGGCCGACGACGTTGACGTCGTGCTGGTGCATCCACGGTCCCGAGGCGATCCAGACGACTTCGTCGCTGGACGGCCGATACAGCAGGACGACCGATCGTGACCGCAGGCTGACGAACAGGTCCCCGCGCCGCCAGACGGCGCCGTCCTCCAGCACCGGCTGGATGTCGTTCATGTGCATCGGGTCGTTCAGGGGACGATCCATGGCGTACAACAGGTGGCCGTGTCCGCCGGCGATCAGGGCCCGCGACAGAGGCACCAGCGACAGAATCCGCCCGTCGCGCGAGATGCGCGCCATTCCGTCTTCGATGAATCCCGGACCCGCGCCGGGCGCCAGTGGCGGGTCGACGCGATACGGCACCCAGAAATGGCCGTCCGCGTCGCGCTCTATCGAGTGGTGAAAACGCGGCGTCGCCAGCACCCACTGGATCCGGGAACATCCGTCCAGCATGACCAGCCCGGGACTGCTTTGCAACAGCAGGGATCCGTCCTCGATCGGGTACGGCACAGCGGTCGAGGTCGGGTCCAGTTCCTGCCGCCACTCGTGAATGCTCTCCCGCCGGGCCAAGTCGATCAGTTCGACGAGGGTGGTCCGCCGGTCGCCGTCGTAGCGCGCCAGCAGCAGGTACCCTCCATCCTGGCGGGCGCCGGGCGGGAACACCAGCCCCGAGCGCCCCTCGAATCGCTGCGCTCTTACCGAGGTCCGGGGCGGACCCAGAAAAAAATCGAATACGCCCGCAACGCGTTCCGGCAGTCCCGCAACCCGGATGGCGGTGGTTCCGATCCAGTCCCCGTCCCGCCGACCACCTTCCGCCACGGTCTTCACCACCCCACCGAACAGCACCGCGCCGACCAGAACGATCGTCAGCACCAGCAGCACGATCCAGTTTTCGGTCCTGTGGAAGAGCCATCGCTCCACGGTTCAAACTCCTCTGAGTGTCAACGGGGATACAGCACCTCTTGCAATTGTATCATACGCACGCGACACCGCGATACGCGGACGGCCCGGCGGCGTCTCGGTCTCGGGGACGACCGTGGCCGGTCCCGGCGGATTGCTGCAACCGCGTCGGCGAGGCCTTGTCGGAGTCAATCGGAAGGCCAGAACTCGATCCTGTTGCCCGGTTCCGGCAAGACTGTCTCCAGAGTCCTTCCCAGATTGCGCAACCGACGTTTGAGTTCTTCAATCGAGGTTGTTCTTTCGGCGAATCGCTTGGAAATCAGAAGGATCTCCGTGTTGTAGCCGTCCTCGCCGCGAACTCCGGTATCTTCAAGCTTGGGACAGCGCAGGGAAAACGAAAAATCCTTCATCTTTTTCTTCTCTTCAAGATAGCTGTCGTGAATGTAATTTTCTGTCATGTCCAGCACGAAGAGCATGATACAGAGATCGGAGTTGCGTTTCACCGCCCTGGAGATGGAAGTGAAATGTCCAGTCTGAGTTCTGTTGCGGCCAAATTCGTTCAGCAGGAATCTCCTGAACGGGTCCAGCAGGATCAAGTCGAATCTTCCATCGTATTGCTCGCTCAAGATGCCGAATCCGTTGCCGGGGTCGTACGTCTCGATGGCTTCCTCGAGCAGGTCGATTCCCGACGCTTCCAGATCGCTGCGGGCGATCTCGTCTTCGTCTGATGCAAGAACTACCGCTTGGGCCTTGCTGGCTTTGGCGACGTTCAGGACGACATGGCTGCTGCCGTAGTACCTGTTTTTATTCTCCCGATGCGGCTGCGCCGATTGGATGACAGGCAGGGCGGATGACAATTTATGCAGGTGGTTCCGAATTTCGTTCTTCTTCAAGTCCTCCCACGGATGTCCGCCGAACGGATCGGCGTAGCGAATCCGCTCCACTTCCGGGAGGCCCAGAAACCATTCGACGAACGTGGCAAGCGCGCCGTGTTTGAGAAGATCGCCCGCATTGCCCATGTCGTAGGGCAAAGGGTCCGCGCAAAAATAGATTCCGTTTTTGCTACATGGGTGCGATGGTGTAGTTCCACTTGGGCATGATGCTGTCCGGTGTGATGCGCAGTTCTCGCATTTGGACGTCGGTGATCTTGACGCCGGTTTTGTAGATTTTCCGCACAAGGTGTGCGCGCACACGCAATCCGGTGGAAGTGTGGGTGGTGCGCAGGTATTTCAGGATGGTCTCGTAGCTATCGAGAGGTCGGCCCGCCCAGTTCTTGCTGATCTCGGAGAACAGGCGGTGCTCGATGGGGTTCCATTTCGACGTGGCCGGCGGGTAGTGGGCCACCGTCACCCGCAGGCCGTGTCGGTTGCAGAGACGATGTTGCAGGTTGAACTTCCAGGCGCGCGCCGTGCAACTGTTGCTGCCGCCGCCGTCGGCGAGGATCTGGAGGGTTTTGGCTTCGGGGTAACGCCGGCGGCCCTCGGTGCGCCACCACTTCTCGATGCAGTCGACGGCGAATGCCGGGGTGTCGGCGGTGCTGCCGACGAAGACGGTGCCGGCGTTGGCGCGGAGATCGTAGATGCCGTAGGGGATGGCGAGGCCCTCGGCATCGGAGCGAAAATCGTGGTCGTTGACGAGTTCCGGGCTGCGGTCCCACTTCGCGCCGGAATTGCGGAACGCGCCGACGAGCTCCTTTTTCTTCGTATCGACGCAGATGACGGGGATGTTGTCGGCGTCGCAGCGTTCACGCAGGTCGGAGATGTGCTGGAACTGCTGGTCTCGATCCGGATGTGTGGCGCCGGCGCGTTTCTTGTGGTTGACGCGCAGCGAATAGCCCATCGTCTTGAGGAGCCGCGCGACGGTTCGCGGGCAGACGTGGATGCCGAGTTCGCGGAGTGCGTCGGCGAGTCTGGCGGTCGTGCGATGTGTCCACTTCAGGCCGCTGACGGGGTCGCCGGCCGTCTCGCGGGCCATCAAGGCTTCGATGCAGGCAATGACTTCGGGCGTTTTTTTTCCAGCCGCTTCCGACCGCCGCCGGCGCGGCGCACCCTGTCGACCTCGACGTCGCGCTCGACGAGCTGCCGGCGGCCGGCGGCAACCGTCGACGGGTCGATGCCGAGCAGGGCGGCGATGCGCCGGTCGCCGCCCCACCCGCACTTGATCGATTCGAGTCCGGCGAACAGCCGCCGCTGGCGTTCGTCGAGCAGGCTGGCGAACAGCACGATGGCGGCGCGCAACTCTTCCGGCATCAGGTCGGCGTCGGGCAGGGGCCGCACGAGTCCGGGTGTGGCCGTCAACAGCCGTCGGGCGCGGAGTTGGCGCGTCTGGTGCGCGGGGTCGGCCGCGCAGTAAAGGAACTGGCTGGCGAACTTGTGCCGCGTCAGCCGCCCGTCGCCGACGAGCTTGCGCAGGGCGTCCTGGGTGCCGACGTGGAGCAGGTTGTCCAACTCGTCGGCGAAGTGTCCGGCCTCGGCGTGGTTGACGACCGCCTCGGCGGCTTCGACCAGGGTGCCGGCGCGGGAGAAGCGAATGCCGGCGAACGACCACAGGCCGCGTTGGTCGAAGTCGGCGAGTTCGTCGAGGGTGTAATAGCCGCCGCGATGCGAGTAGCTGGTTCGGGCGTCGAGGTCCTTGAGCTTGCGGAACGCGGTGCGCCTGCTGACGCCGGGGCCGAGGGCGGCCATCACGTCGGGCAGGTTGGCGACGGTCTGCTCTCGGAGCAGGTCGGCGACGGCGTCTGGGGAAAATCGGGTTGGTCTCATTATGGCACTATTACGGAATCAGGATTCCGCAATAGTGCCATAATTCCGGGCAGATTGCACTCCAGAATCCGAAAATTCTGCTTCTGCTTGGGAGATTTCTCCGGGGCAGGAGCGTGCGCGGCCGCCCCGTGCTCTACTGCGACATTGCAGCCAATTCTATGGATTTATTTTTGCGCGGACCCAAAGAGGGGGAGATCATGATCTCTCGCATCCCGGCATCGGCGCCGCCTGTTGCTTTTGCCAAGCGTTCGTCCAACTCGAAAGCAATGCAGCGGACTTGCTGAAAACTTTCAAAGTCAAACACCGCGTCGCGATCACCGTGCGGATGCGAGGTCTTGTTACGATCTTCCCAAATCTTGCGCATCAGCTTACGTGTTCTCTTGTCTCTTGTGAATTCCTGGATCATATGATCTACCGGCGGCCTATCGGTTTTGCGCAGATGACTTCTCAAGAATCTTTCCAGACTCTTGCCAATCTCCGCCACGGCGGAATCGTACCACTTGTCTTTGATCTGCATGGGACGAGCCCTTTGGAACTACGCCGCGGAACCGCCGAAGTCAGGCGCTACCCGTGATGCCGTGGACAACTTCCGACCACCATGCGGAGGTCGGAAATGGATGCCCGCGACGATTGTCACAACGTGGAGCGCCCTGCCGGCCCCTCGGCGGCTCCGCTACCCGTCGCTCAATAGCCGACCACCTGCCCGTCCTTCCTGGGATCCGTCCCTCCGTGCAGCATCCCCGTCTCCGGGTGGATCATGATCGCCTGGTAGCCGCCCATGCCGCCGCCGCCCTGGCGCTCGACGTGGTGGCCGCGGCGGCGGAGCTCGGCGACGACCTCGTCGGAGACGCCCGGCTCGACGGCCAGGGTGCCGCCGGGGTGGAGGCTCGGGCCGTGGCGCACGCGGGCGGCGTCGCCCGCCTCCTGCAGGTTCATGCCGAAGTCGATGACGTTCGACAGCACCTGCCAGTGGCCCTGCGGCTGCATGGGGCCGCCCATGACGCCGAACGAAATGAACGGCTTGCCGTCCCTGGTGACGAAGCCGGGCATGTTGGTGTGCAGCGACCGCTTGTGCGGCGCCAGCGAGTTGAGGTGGCCCTCCTCCAGCGAGAAGCCGGAGCCGCGGTTCTGGAGCGCGAAGCCGAGGTCGCCGGGGACCACCTTGGAGCCGAAGCTGCCGAAGATGCTCTCGATGAGCGAGACCGCGTTGCGGTCCTTGTCGACCACGGTGAGATAGACCGTGTCGCTGTGGTCGAACGGCTGGCCCGGCGCGGCCTCGAGGGCGGCGCGTCCGCGGTCGATGAGCTTCCGGCGCGCGTCGGCGTACGGCTTGGAGATGAGCGGCAGGGTCGGCAGCTCGTTGGCGTCGGCGTCGGCCACGTAGGTGTTGCGGTCGGCCCAGACCAGCTTCTTCGCCTCGGTGTAGAGATGGATGGCGTCGGCGGAGTTGTGGCCGAGCGCGGCGACGTCGTAGCCCTCCATGAGGTTGAGGATCATCAGGGCGAGGATGCCGGAGCTGTTCGGCGGGACCTCCCAGACGTCGTAGCCGCGGTAGTTCGTGCTGACCGGCTCGACCCAGACCGACGAGTGGTCCTCGAAGTCGGCCATCGTGAAATAGCCGCCGTTGCCCTCGCTGAACGAGACGATGCGGCGGGCGACGTCGCCCTTGTAGAAGGCGTCGCGGCCGCCCTGCGCGATCGCTTCGTAGGTGGCGGCGAGCCGCGGATTCCGGAAGACCTCGCCGACGCGCGGCGGCCGTCCGTCCGGCAGGTAGGTGGCGGCCGAATCCGGCCACTGCGCCAGGGCCAGGGCCGCGGCGGCCCACTGCCGCTGGATGATCTCGCTCACCGGGAAGCCGTCGCGGGCGTAGGCGATCGCCGGCGCCAGCACCTCGGCGAGGTCCAGCGTGCCGAACCGCTCCAGCAGCTCGTGCCAGCCGTCCACCGCGCCCGGCACCGTCCAGGTCAGCGGCCCGCTGCCCGGCATCCGCGTGTGGCCCTGGCGGACCAGCGTCTCGCGGCTGATCTGGTACGGCGCGCGGCCGGTCGCGTTCAGGCCGTAGAGCTTCTCGGTCCCGGCGTCCCAGACGAGGGCGAACAGGTCGCCGCCGACGCCGTTCATGTGCGGCTCCACCAGCCCGAGCACGGCGTTGACGGCCACCGCGGCGTCGACGGCGTTGCCGCCCGCCTTCAGGACGTCGAGGCCGACCTGCGCGGCGAGCGGCTGGCTGGCCGCCACCATCCCGTGCGGGGCGACCACCTCGGAGCGGCTGCCGTGCGGGCTGCGCGCGGGCCGGCTGTAGCCGTGCCCCAACGCATCCTGCGCCTGGGCGGGCGGCGCCGCGCCGGCGCCGAGCATCGTGACGCCGAGCATCGCGGCCATCGCCGTCAGGGTACCCCGGCCGCGGCGGATCGTCGGACGACGGGATCGCAGCTTCATTTCATCCTCTTCTTCTTCGATTCGGTTCGGACGACGTCTCCGAGACGGAACCCGGCCGTCCCGATGTCATCTCCCCCTGCGTGCGCATCATGACCGGGATCGGCCGCCGGGCGCAATGCGGTCCCGCTTCGGCCGCCGGGCGCAATGCGCTACGCTTCCGGCCGCCGGGCGTCGTCCGTCTACGCCCGAGCAGCCGGTTGGCGACGAACGGCGCGGTCATCCGCGCCAGCTTCGGCCGCCGACGTCGTCCGTCTACGCCCGGCCGGCCGCCGCGGTGGCCGCGGCGCCCACCTGGCGGCGCACGGCGGCGGCGATGCAGGACGCGGAGATGCCGAACCGCTCGAGCAGCTCGTCCGGCCGGCCGCTGCGCGGGACCTCGCGCACCGCGAGCCGCTCCACCACGACGCCGTCGGCCGCCAGCGCGTCGCTCACCGCGTCGCCGAGCCCGCCCGCGGCGTAGTGGTCCTCGACGGTGATGAGCCGGCCGCCCGTCCGGCGGGCCGCGGCGAGCAACGTGCGCCGGTCGACCGGCTGCACCGAATAGGCGTCGATGACCCGCAACGGGATGCCCTCGACGGCCAGCGCGTCGTGCGCCCGCAGCGCTTCGAACAGCGTGACGCCGGCGGCGACGACCGCCGCGGCGTCGTCCGGCGACGCGCGCAGCACTTTCGACCCGCCGATCGCGAACTCGTCGTCCGCCGCGTAGATGACGGGGGTCTTCGGACGGGACGTCCGGATGTAGACCATGCCGTCGCAACCCGCCGCCGCCTCGACCAGACGCGCGGCGCTGACGGCGTCGCACGGGTAGAGGACGGCGCAGCCGGGCACCGCGCGCATCATCGCCAGGTCCTCGAGCGCCATCTGGGACGGGCCGTCCTCGCCGATCGACACGCCGGCGTGCGATCCGGCGAGCTTGACGTTCAGCGCCCCGATGCCGGCCATCCGCACGAAGTCGGACGCCCGGGTCAGGAACGCGGCGAACGTCGACGGGAACGGGATGGCGCCGCGGCTGGCCAGGCCCATCGCCGCGCCGACCATCGCCTGCTCGGCGACGTAGGTCTCGACGAACCGTTCGGGATGCGCGTTCTCGAACGTCTCGCTGAACGTGGAGTTGCCGACGTCCGCGTCGAGCGCCACGATCCGCGGGTCCACGGAGCCGAGCGCGGCCAGCGCGTCGCCGTACGCGGCCCGCGTCGCCACCCGGCTCCCCGGCTCGTAGGCCGGCGGCGCGGGGAGCCGCGGCGGGCCGGCGGGAGCCCGCGCCGGCGCCGGGCGGGCCGCCGGGGGCGGAACGGCCGGCGCCGCGGCGGCCGGCGCGAGCCGGCTGCGCAACTCGGCGAGCGCACCGTCGAGGTCGGGACCCGGCGGGATCGGCCTGCCGTGCCAGCCGTCCCGCCCCTCGACGAGCGACACCCCCTTGCCCTTCACCGTGCGGGCGAGAATCATCGCCGGCCGTCCGGGGGTGCCCGCGGCTTCCTCCAGCGCCGCGAGGATCGCGGCGACGTCGTGGCCGTCGACGACGATCGCATGCCAGCCGAAGGCGCGCCACCGCTCCCGGTAGGCGGCCAGGTCGTGGCCCCACTGCGTCGCCCGGCTCTGGCCGAACCCGTTGACGTCGGTGATGGCGCACAGGTTGTCGAGCCGGTGGCGGTCCGCGACCTGGGCCGCCTCCCACACCGAGCCCTCCGCCGACTCCGCGTCGCCGATCAGCACGTAGGTCCGGTGCGCCGAGCCGATGCGCCGGGCGTTGAGCGCGATGCCGACCGCGGCGCAGATGCCCTGCCCGAGCGAGCCGGTCGCCACGTCGACGAACGGGAGGCGCGGCGTCGGGTGCCCTTCCAGGTCGCTGTCGATCCGGCGGAGGCGGAGCAGATCGTCCGGCGGCACGAAACCCGCTTCGGCCCAGGCGGCGTAGAGCAGCGGCGCGGCGTGCCCCTTCGAGAGGACGAAGCGGTCGTTGTCGTCGTGCCGCGGGTTCCGCGGGTCGAACCGCATGTGCCCGAAGAACAGCGCCGCGACGAGGTCGGCGGCCGAGCAGCAGCTCGACGGATGCCCGCTGCCCGCCGCGCTCGTGGCGCGCACCGAGGCGATCCGCAGTCGGGTTGCGATCTGTTGCAGCGCGGGAACGATGGCGGCGGGATCGGACGGCACGGGTTCCTCCGGCGCGGGCAGTCTAGCACGCCGGCCGCCGCCGTCCGGCCGCCGGCGGGAGGGCTGCGCGCGGCGGCCGGGCGGCGCTACGCGGCGGCCGGCGGCGCGGCGGACAGGTCCCGCAGGGCGAGGGCGTACGGCGCCGCGTCGACGCCGTGGGCGCGGGCCACCGGCGTCTGCGAAGCGAGCGTGGCGGCGGCCCGCCGGCGGAGGTCCGGAGCGGCGGTGATCCGCGCCAGGCGCAGCAGTACCCGCGCCGCCTCGCAGTTGGCGGCGAACGGGCGCACCGGCTCGCGCAGCAGGCCGACGTCGTCGGGACCGTGGACGCGGTCGAGGAACCCGCCGCCGCCCGCCGTGTCCCACAGGTGGTGGATCGCGAACTGCATCAGCTCCCGGGCCATGTCCCGGTACGCCTCGCGGCCGGTCAGCTCGTGCAGGTCGAGCAGCGCCGCGCTGGCCCGCACCTGGTCGGCCAGCAGCCCGCGCACGCCCGGCCGCGAACCGGCCCGGTGGGCGATCCCGCCGCCCCGCTCGTAGGTGTCCGCCACCACGCGCTCCAGCGCGCCGACGGCGAACTCCAGCAGCGACGAATCACGGAACGTCCCGGCCGCCGCCGCGAACGTCCGCGCCATCAGCGCCGTGCCGTCGGCGTACACCGCGCGGTCGACCGGCGGCGGCGCGCCGGCCGCGGCGTCTCCCGCGGACCGGGGCCGGTAGTAGTCCGGATCGCCCCGCTGGCTCGCGAAGAAGCCGGCGTGGTCGGGCGTCAGGTCGGCCAGCGTGCGCCGCACGTAGCCGACGATGCCGACGGCCCGGTCGAGACAGCGGTCGTCGTCGGCGAGCAGGAAGAGGCCCAGCGCCTCCGCGTTGACCTCGAGCAGCTTCTCCGTGGCCGGGGCGGTCCAGTCGCGGCCCGCGCAGTAGCGGAAGACGCCGCCGTCGCGCTCGTCGCAGAGCGCGCCCCGGGCCATGGCCCGGAGGGTGCGTTCGACCACCGCCGCGAACGCCCGGTCCCCTTCCCGGGCGCGGCGCCGGGCCAGCTCCAGGGCGGCCGCGTGCACCCGTTTCGCGCCCGATCCGAAGCCGCCGTGCCGCTCGTCGAACTGCGCCAGCAGGTGGTTTCCCAGCCAGCCGTCCAGGCCGGGGTCGGGGCCTGCGCCCGGCGCCGCGGAGGGAGGCGGCCCGGCCGTTGCGCGCCGCCCGGCGATCGCGCCGCGTTGCGCCGCGAAGGCGCCGGCGACGCGCGGCAGCAGGTCCCGCATCCGCTCGGCGGTCGCATAGGTCTCCCCGCCGAGGACCTGCCCGTCCGCGGTCAGGAACGCGGTGGTCGGCCACCCGCCGAGGCTGTAGCGCTCGCCGACGTCCGGGCGCTCGTCCGCGTCGACCCGGATCGGCACGAACCGCTCGTCCAGCAGATCGGCCACGCGCGGATCGGCGTACGCCCCGCGCAGCATCGCCGCGGTCCCGGGACACCAACGCGGGCCGACCGCCAGCAGCACCGGGACCTGCGCGGCGCGCGCTTCCTCGAAGGCGGCCCGGCCCCACGGGCGCCACTCGACCAGCGAGGCCGCCGCCGCGGGCACGGGCGGCTACTCCTCGGTGATCTGCGCCTGGACGTCGAGGTCGATGCAGCCGGCCACGCTGGCGGCGGCCGGGCAACTGCGCGGGTGCCGCTCCACGGCGCGCTCGGCCGCCTCGCGCTTCCCCTTCGGGACCCGGAGGTCGTACCGCACGCGGATCCGCGTGATGCGCAGCACCTTGTCGACCGCTTCGACGTCGCCTTCGACGGCGGCGGTGATCTTGTCGGGGGGCGCCGGAATGTCGCGCACCTCCAGTGCGCGTGCAAGGGTGCCGAGCAGTCAACCGCCGACGGCGCCGACCATGTAGTCGAGCGTCGCGGGGACCTCCTCGTCCGGCTCCACCCCGTAGAACTTCTTGATCCCCCCGTGCACGCCGAAACGGACCGGGGTGTCGAATCCCTCGAGGCGCATCTCGCGGATCGGGCCCCTGACCCGATCGATCCGCATGCGGCTGGTGTGTACGACGTCTGGCACGGCCGACTCCTTCCGCCTCCGGCCGCGGGATCGCGGCGACGGGCGTTCCGACTCCCCGATGCTACAATCGACGACCATGCAAGAGTCAAGAATCCGCTTCGCATTCGTCGTCCTCGCCGCCGCGCTGCTGCTCGCCGGCGGCTCGGCCCCGGCCGGCGCCCAGGCGCCGGGCTTCCAGGCGGAAGAGGGCCCGGCAGGGGTCCGCAACTACACGCGCGTGGACGCCACCGTCGCCTGCGCCGGCGCGACGCCGCCGGAGGCGCTGGCGGCGCTCCGGGAGCGGGGCTTCCACACCGTCGTCAACTTCCGCACCGCGGGCGAGCAGGGCGCCGCCATCGACGCCAGCCGGGCAGCGGCGGAGGCGGCCGGTCTCAACTACGTCCACCTGCCGTTCCGCACGCCCACCGCCGAGATCGTCGAGTCGTTCCTCGACACGGTGGCCGAGCCGGCGAACCAGCCGGTCTACATCCACTGCGGCTCGGCCAACCGGGTCGGCGCGATGTGGCTGATCAAGCGCGTGAAGCAGGACGGCTACGCGGTCGAGGACGCGGTGGCCGAGGCCGAGGCGATCGGGTTGCGCAGCGCCCCGCTGAAGGCGTTCGCGCTCGAGTACGTCGGCGCGGGCGACTGACGCGCGGCCCGGCCCGGCGGCACACGGTGGCCAGCAAGGAACCGGCGCGCCTCGGCGACATGGACGCCGAGGCGTTCCGCCGGCACGGCCACGCCCTCGTCGACTGGATAGCCGGCTACCTGAACCACGCCGAGCGCTATCCGGTCCTCTCCCGCAACGCGCCGGGCGCGGTGCGCGGCGCGCTGCCGCCGTTCCCGCCCGCGACCGGCGTCCCGTTCGACGAGATCTTCCGCGACTTCGAGCGGGTCGTCCTGCCCGGCGTCACCCACTGGAACCACCCGGGCTTCTTCGCCTACTTCGCCATCTCGGGCGCCGCCGCCGGGGTGCTCGCCGAGTTCCTGTCGGCCGCCCTGAACGTGCAGGCGATGCTGTGGCGGACGTCGCCCGCCGCGACCGAGCTCGAAGAGGTGACGCTGGGCTGGCTGCGGCAGCTTCTCGGCCTGCCCGACGCGTTCGAGGGGGTCATCTACGACACGGCGTCCATCTCCAGCCTGCACGCGCTGGCCGCGGCCCGGCACCGGGCGGTGGCCGGCGTCCGCGCGCGGGGGCTGGCCGGGCGCCCGGACCTCCGGCCGTTGCGCGTCTACGCCTCCGAACAGGCGCATTCGTCGATCGACAAGGCGGTCATGACGCTCGGACTCGGCCACGACGCGCTGGCCCGGATCCCGGCGGACGCGGAGTTCCGCATGCGGCCCGACGCGCTGCGGGAGGCGGTCGCGGCCGACCGCGCGCGCGGCGTGACCCCGCTGGCGGTGGTCGCCACGGTGGGCACCACCTCGACCACCAGCGTCGACCCGGTCGCCGCCGTCGCCCGCCTCTGCGCGGACGAGCGCCTGTGGCTGCACGTCGACGCGGCCTACGCCGGGGTCGCGGCTCTGGTCCCGGAGACGAAGCACGTCCTCGACGGCTGCGGCCGGGCGGACTCCCTCGTGGTCAACCCGCACAAGTGGCTCTTCACGCCGTTCGACCTCAGCGCGTTCTACTGCCGCCGCATGGACGTCGTGCGCGCGGCGTTCTCGCTGACGCCCGACTACCTGCGGACGCCGGAAACGGGCGCGGTCCGCAACCTGATGGACACCGGCGTGCAGCTCGGCCGGCGGTTCCGGTCGCTGAAGCTCTGGGCGGTCCTGCGCCATTTCGGGTCGGAGGGCATCCGCGTCCGCCTCGCCGAGCACATGCGGCTCGCCCGGCGGTTCGCGGCGTGGGTGGACGAGAGCCCGGACTTCGAGCGGCTGGCGCCGGTTCCCTTCAGCGTCGTCTGCTTCCGGGCCGCGCCGGCCGCCGCGCCCGCAACGGAGGACGTCGAGAACGGCGGCGCCGGGGCAGGCGGCGGCGGCTCCGATACCGACCCGGCGCCCGGCTTCGCGGCCGCCCCGGAGGCCGCCGGCGTTCTCCACGGTCAGCGCGGCGGCTCCGATACCGACCCGGCGCCCGGCGACGCGGCCGCCGCCGGCGGGACCGACGCCCTGAACGAGCGGCTGCTCGAGGCGGTGAACGCCACCGGCGAGGTCTTCCTGTCCCACACGCGCCTCGACGGGCGTTTCGTCCTCCGCCTGGCCGTCGGGCACGTCCGCACGGAGGAACGGCACGTGCGCCGCGCGTGGGATCTGCTCAACGGGAAGCTCCGCGCGCTGCGCTGACCGCGGGCCGGTGGAACCCGGGTGAGCCGCCCGGGATAGGGAAGCTCTGCGCGCTGCGCTGACCGCGGGCCGGAGGTCAGGCGCCCGATGCTTCGTCACGGACTCCCTGCGCGCGGGGCCGCCGCTCGTCACTCATGGCGCCCGTCCGCTTCGGCTGGCACGGACTCCCGCGCGGGGCCGCCGCCGCGCCCGTTGGGGGACGAGAGGAATCACGACCCGCTCCCGCGCCAGTGCGCGCTGGTCCAGACCTCGGGCCGCAGCAGCGCGAGCACCGTCACCACCTCCAGGCGCCCGATCCACATGGCGGCGGTCAGCGTCAGCTTGCTCGCCGGATGCAGCCCGGCGTAGCTCGCCAGCGGGCCCACCTCGCCGAATCCGGGGCCGATGTTCCCGAGCGTGCCGGTCGTGGCGGTCACCGCGGTTTCCATGTCCGCCCCCAGCCCGATGACGACCGCCGCGCAGATCGCGAATATCAGCACGTAGAAGAGGAAGAACACCAGGACCGACCGGATCACTTCGTCGGGCACGACCTTCCCGCCCAGCTTCACCGGCAGCACGCCCCGCGGGTGGAGCGTGCGCCGCAACTCGAGCAGCGTGAAGCGGCCCACCAGCATGTGCCGCAGCACCTTCGGCCCGCCCGCGGCCGAGCCGGCGCAGCCGCCGATGAACATCACGGCCAGCAGCACCAGCTTGGTCCGATCGTCCCACAGCTCGAAGTCGGCGGTGGCGTAGCCGGTGGTGGTCAGGATGGACAGCACCTGGAACACCGCCCGGCGCAGCGGCGCGCCGTCGCCCTCGACGCTCCACAGCAGCAGGGCGAGGACCGCCGCGGCCAGCGCCGCGATGCCGGCGTAGGCCCGGAACTCGTCGTCGCGGAACAGCGCGCCGGGGCGTCCGAACAGCGCCCGGTACTGCAGCGCGAAGTTGGCGCCGGCGAGGAACATGAAGCAGCAGACGATCCACTCGACGGCGGCGTTGTCGTAGCCCATGATCGACTCCGGATGGGGCGAGAAGCCGCCCGCCGCCAGCGTCGTCATCGCGTGGCAGACCGCGTCGAACCACGGCATGCCGGCCCAGCCGAGGGCGACCGCCTCGGCCGCGGTCAGGCCCGCGTAGAGGCGCCAGAGCGACGCCGCGGTCTGGCGGATCCGCGGGGCCAGCTTCTCCTCGGTCGGCCCCGGCGCCTCGGCCGCGAACAGTTGGCGGACGCCGTCGGCGAGCTGCGGCAGGACCGCCACGACCAGGGTGATGACCCCCATGCCGCCGATCCACTGCGTCAGCGCCCGCCAGAAGAAGAGTCCCCGCCCCGGCGCCTCGAAGTCGGTCAGGATCGTCGCGCCGGTGGCGGTGATGCCCGACATCGCCTCGAACAGCGCGTCGACGGCGCCGAACCCGGACCAGAGGAACGGGATGGCGCAGAGGAGGGCGAACAGCAGCCAGACGCCGGCGACGACCGACAGCGCCTCGATGCGGCGGAGGTCGTCGTCGGCGCCGCGCGAAACGCCGAGCAGCGTCTGCCCGAGGCCGGCGCTGACGGCGCCGCCGAGCACGAAGCCGGGCACGTCGGACCATTCGCCGTGGAGCGCGGCCACCGCGGCCGGGGCGGCGAACGCGGCGCCGAAGAGCCGGCAGATGCGGCCCGCGACCCGGGCGATGCTGGAGAGGCGCATGGCGGCTACCCGCGCGCGAACAGATCGCGGACGCCCCGGACCGCGGCCTCGGTGCAGCAGACGAGCAGGCGGTCGCCCGCCAGCACGCGGTCGTCGCCGCGCGGGACCAGCACGTCGCCGGCCCGCAGCACGGTGCCGATGATGGAATCCCGCGGCAACCCGAGGTCCCGGACCGCGGTCGGCGGGAACGCCGCCGGGGCGGTCAGCTCCACCAGGCGCGCCTGGCCTTCCTGCAGGATGGCGAGCAGGCTGGCGCGCCCGCCGTCGATCCGGTGGACCACCGACGTCACCGCCGCGCCGAGGGCCGACAGCGCGACGTCGATGCCGACGCGCTCGAACAGGTGGTGGTTGGCCGGCTTGCTGACGCGGGTGATCACCTTGCCGACGCCGAGCTGCCGCCCGAGCAGCGAGGCGAGCAGGTTGCGCTCGTCGTTGTCGATGACCGAGACCAGGACGTCGCTGCGGCCGATGTCCTCCGACTCCAGCAGCTCGAGGTCTGTGCCGTCCCCGTGGAGGATGAGGGCGCGGCGGAGCGTCGCGGCCAGCATTTCGCCGCGCGCGCGGTCCCGCTCGATGACGCGCAGCCGAACGCCCTCGGCGCGTTCGAGATGCTGCGCGAGCCGGTAGCCGACGTCGCCGCCGCCGATGATCGTCACGAGCTGCGACGCCGCGTCGCCGGCGCCGGGCGCCATCAGCCCGCGGACCCGCGCCATCCCCGCGCGGTTGCCCATCAGGACCACCCTGTCGCCGGCCGCAAGGCGCGTCTCGCCGTGCGGAATGGCGGTCGAAAGCTCGTGCTTGACGGCGATGATGACCACCCCGGCCGGCAGCGCGAGGGATGCCACGGGCGGTCCGACCAGCGGCGAGGCGGCGTCGAGCCGGTATTCCAGCAGCTCGATGCGGCCGCCGGCGAACGCCTCGGCGTCGGTCGCCCCCGGCGCCATGATGATGCGCTCGATGTCGGCGGCCAGCGCCCCCTCCGGCCAGATGATCTCGTCGATGCCGAAGTGGCCGCGCAGGCCGTCGGCGCCGTCGGCCACGAGGTCCTCCCGCGTGGCGAAGCAGATCGTCCGCCGCGCGCCGAGCCGGCTGCCGAGGGCGCAGGCGACGATGTTGATCTCGTCGAGCCGGGCCGTGGCGATGAGCAGATCGCAGCGTTCGACCCCCGCGCGCCGGAGCACGTCGGGGTTGGCGCCGCTGCCGGCCACGAACTCGACGTCGGCGTCCGCGAAGCGCTCGGCGACCAGCGGATCCGAATCGACCACGATGACGTCGTGCGCCGCGTCCAGGGCCTTCGCCAGCGGATACCCGACGGCCCCGCCGCCGATGATGATGATGTGCATCCGATCGTCGCGGCCCGTCAGCCGGAGCTTGCCGAGCGAGCTGTTCTGCCGCCGCCGATGATGACGTGCATCCGATCGCCGCCGCTATCCGCCGTTGTCGGCCGCTGGCCGCCGGCGCTGCAATCGATCGCCGCCGCCGTCCGCCGTTTTGCCGGCTGCCGTCCGCCGGCCGCCGCAATCCCCGTTGCGGGGACAACTTCGCCAACACGGTGCTGGCGCACCGGGGGGCCGCCGGCCGCCGGCGCTGCAATCCCGTCGCGGGGGCAACACCGGCGCCACCAGCCGCGGCGTGCAGCGGGAGGCCGCCGTCCGCCGACGCTGCAACTCCCGTCGCGGGGTCCCCGGGCCGGTCCGGCCCGCGCGCGCCGCGCCGCCGGCCGCTGCCGCAACAGGTATACTCCCGGCCCATGGATGCCGCCACCCTGTCGCTCGGCGCCCTGGCGATCGCCATCGTGGTCAGTTGCACGATCCGGCTGCACGTCGGGTTCCTGGCCATCTCCCTCGCCTGGGTCGTCGGCGTCTACGTCGCCGGCATGGGCGGCGCCGAGGTGATGGGCGGGTTCCCGACCCGGCTGTTCCTGACCCTGGCCGGGGTGACGCTGCTCTTCTCGCAGGCGCAGGCCAACGGCACGCTCGACCTGATCGCCCACAAGGCGGTCGAATTCTGCCGCGGCAACGTCGGCGTCATGCCGATGATGTTCTTCCTGCTCTCGTTCGTGCTCGCGTCGATCGGTCCGGGCAACATCGCATCGACCGCGATCATCGCGCCGATGGGCATGGCGGTGGCGGGGCAGGTCGGCATTCCGGCGTTCCTGATGGCGATCATGATCGGCAACGGCGCCAACGCCGGCTCGCTGTCGCCGATCGCGCCGACCGGGGTCATCGTCAACGGCGTGATGGACGACATCGGACTCGGCGGGCACGAGACGCTCACCTACCTCAACAACATGATGGCGCACGCCGTCATCGCCTTCGGCGCCTACTTCCTGTTCGGCGGCTGGCGGCTGCTCGGGCGCTACCACGCCGGCGCGGTCACGGTGCCGGGCGCCGCCGGCGGAGCGGACGGAGCGGCCGGCGGGGCGGCGGCGTCCGGCGCCTTCGAGCGGCGGCACTGGATCACCATCGGGATCATCGGGGCGCTGCTGTCCGGCGTCATCTTCTTCGACGTCGACGTCGGGCTGGGCGCGTTCGGCTGCGCGGTCGTCCTGGCGCTGCTGAAGGCCGGCGACGAGAACGAGGCGATCCGGCTGATGCCGTGGCGCGTCATGATGATGGTCTGCGGCGTCACCGTGCTCGTCTCGGTGCTGGACCGGACCGGCGGCCTGGAGCTCTTCACGCGCGTGCTCGCCGGCGTGTCGACGGCGAACACGGTGACCGCGGTGATGGCGTTCACCACCGGGTTCATCTCCATCTACAGCAGCACGTCGGGCGTCGTGCTGCCGGCGTTCCTGCCCACCGTGCCGGGTCTGGCCGAACAGGTCGGCGGGGTCGCGCCGCTGGCCATCGCTTCGTCGATGAACGTCGGCGCGCACCTCGTCGACGTCTCCGCCCTCTCGACCCTCGGCGCGCTGTGCATGGCCTCGGCCGCCAAGCACGAGGACAGCCGCAGGCTCTTCAACAAGCTGATGGCCTGGGGCCTGTCGATGACGGTGGTCGGCGGCTTCACCTGCTGGCTGCTGTTCACGGTGCTGCGGGTCGGGATCGGGTAGAGGCCGGGAGTTGCCCGGTGAAAATCCCCCGCTGCATTCGACGGGCGCTGCATTCCGGCTGACCATGCCGGCAACCGGACCGGGAACCGCTCAGGGGCGATCCTGGCCGCGGACGGACGGACTCTCCGGCCGTCCGGCCGGCAACAGGAAGTCCTTGAAATCATTGAATCTGCCTCGACGCACTTCGTTCACGCGATGAACGAAGTCATGAGATGCGCTCCCCCGGCCGCCGCGCCCGGCGTTGCGAATTTATCGGGGTGGGCCCGATAACCGTTCCGCGTCGCTCCCCGTCCGGCGCGCCCGGCGTAGCGTCCGGGCGGGTTGCGGGCCGTTTTTCGAGCCCTCCGCCCCGCCGCCGTCCGCCTCGCCGCCTTTTGCGCAACACTGGACAGGAACGCCGGGATCCGGGACACTGGACAGCATGGGCAGACAGCCGGGGCGCCCCTGGACGCTTGAAGAGGACGACGCGATCCGCGCGGCGTGCGAGCAGAACCGCAGCATCGGGATCACCGACGAGGACGGCGCCAGCGCGAATCCGAGGGGGCGTGCGCGTCGCCTGCAGGCGGTCGCCGACGAGATCGGCCGCACGCTCGAGGCGGTGCGGAAGCGGGCGCAACGGCTCGGTGAACGGAGCTACCGCCCGAGCTGGACCCGGGCGCCGGTCGCGGCCAAGGCGTTCTACCATCAGCGCGTCGACGACGAGCTTCGGCGGGGGTGAACGGGCAGTGGGGGCGACGATGGACTGGGAATTCTGGACGCTGCTCGTGACGGTCGCGGGGTTCGGTGTGACGCTTGTGATGCTGGTTCGTTCGATGCGGAAGAGCAACGAGGCTGCGCACGCGAAGACCGAACAGAACATCACCCGGCTCGACACGAAGAACGAGGCAGCGCACAAGGGGATCGTGGATCGCATCGACTCTTCGCGCGCCGAGGCGCTGGCTCGTGCGGACCGCCACGCCGAGAAGCTCGACGCGGTGGTGCGCGACGTGGCGTTCCTGGCGGGCCGGCAGGAAGAACGAGATCAACAGGCTGGCACGCGGCGCGCGGCGAGCAACAAGGTGGATCGGTGACCGAAGCCGCACGGGGGCACCCCCCCGAATCTGCAGGCGCGGCTGGCGGAAGTGGCGACGCGGCTCGACACCGGCGACTTCACGCCCGCGGACATCCGCACCCTGGCCGCCGCCGCGGACGACGTGCGCGGCGTGCGGGCGCGGGTCGAGGACGCGCTCGATACTTCCTGTTCGGCGGCTGGCGGCTGCTCGGGCGGGCGCTACCACGCCGGCGCGGTCACGGTGCCGGGCGCCGCCGGCGGAGCAGACGGCGCGGCCGGCGGGGCGGCGGCCTCCGGCACCTTCGAGCGGCGGCACTGGATCACCATCGGGATCATCGGGGCGCTGCTGTCCGGCGTCATCTTCTTCGACATCGACGTCGGGCTGGGCGCGTTCGGCTGCGCGGTCGTCCTGGTGCTGCTGAAGGCCGGCGACGAGAACGAGGCGATCCGGCTGATGCCGTGGCGCGTCATGATGATGGTCTGCGGCGTCACCGTGCTCGTCTCGGTGCTGGACCGGACCGGCGGCCTGGAGCTCTTCACGCGCGTGCTCGCCGGCGTGTCGACGGCGAACACGGTGACCGCGGTGATGGCGTTCACCACCGGGTTCATCTCCATCTACAGCAGCACGTCGGGCGTCGTGCTGCCGGCGTTCCTGCCCACCGTGCCGGGCCTGGCCGAACAGGTCGGCGGGGTCGCGCCGCTGGCCATCGCTTCGTCGATGAACGTCGGCGCGCACCTCGTCGACGTCTCCGCCCTCTCGACCCTCGGCGCGCTGTGCATGGCCTCGGCCGCCAAGCACGAGGACAGCCGCAGGCTCTTCAACAAGCTGATGGCCTGGGGCCTGTCGATGACGGTGGTCGGCGGCTTCACCTGCTGGCTGCTGTTCACGGTGCTGCGGGTCGGGATCGGGTAGAGGCACCGCCACGCAATGTCAGCGCGGCACGCTAACCAATTGAAAAAACAAGGTTTTCTCCGATCCGGACCCAAAGGGGGGAGAAAGATGGTGGTTCACTTCCGGTACACCGGACGCAAGGCGGAAGTGTTGGGCTGTGTCGGTCGGACCCTGTGCGGCCGGGACGCGACCGGGACCCTGTCGACCGTCATCCTGGCAGGCAACATGCCGTCCCTGCCGGACGGTAGCCGCATCTGCAAGGTCTGCTACGACGCATCCTACGGTGTGGCGGACAGGCAACGGGAAAGGGATTCCTGGTAGACATCCAACAGGGGCCGTTGCCGATCCCCCTTGGCAGGCCGAGAGATGTCGCGCGCCCAGAACGCCACTCCCGGATCGTCCGGGGGAGGAGCCAGACCGGGAGCAGGTTGCCGTCACTGCCCCTCGTCGGGGCGGTTGGCCCGCTGATTGCGCTCCTTACTGCCGGCCCGCCAGGAACGCGACGTCGTGCGCAAGCGCATCTACCCGCGTCACGATCCCCGCGTGCGCCGCCTCGTTTTTCGAGTCGAGTCGATCCACCCGCGTCAGCACCTCGGTACGCGAAGAATCGATACGCCCCGACAAGAACCACGCCGCGCCGGCCGCGATGCCCGCCGCCGAGAGCATCGCGACCGCGACCGCCACGACCAAGCCCCGCAACCGTCAGAGTCACCGTCGTCCCTGTACGGCATCGACAGGCGGCTACGGAGTGGTGCTGCCAACGCGGCGGTAGCCGTGCTCGTCGTCCCGAATCCGCTCATCCGGCCACCGCTCGCGAGCGAGGCGGCGCGCGGCGCGGTGCGCGGGCAGGAAATCATCCAAGGTCAGGTCCTCAAAGCCGAGCCGCGTCACCGGGAACCGGTCGACGCCGCGCCCGCCAGCGAACGCGAACCACTGCGACGCAACGAGGATCCCGACATCGCCGCCGAAGCAGCAGGAGACCTGAACCGCGTCTCCGCGGAACGGCCAGTCGCCATCGACGTCGTCGGCGGTCATCATCAGTGGCGGCGGGTTGAAGAGCGGGGCGGCTAGACGCCAGCCGAAGGCGAGGAGGAAGACGAGCAGCAGGCCGCCGATCGTCAGAAGCACGACATGCGCAACGTCCTTCACGAATCACCTCCATCGGGATCGGCATCGGCACCAACATCGTCCTCGGTGTCCCCGTCCCCATCCCCATCACCGCCATCGTCATCGACGCGGCGCACCGAGTCATTCATCGGGCGGATCGCCGAGGCGAGAGACGCGGCCGCAGCGAGGGTCGGGATGGTCCAGACCATCTCGCCGGAGAGCCACGCGGCGGTGTAGGACGGGACGAGGATCACCACGGCTCGAAGGCACGCCAAGAGGATCGCGTCCCGCATCAGTAGGACCCCGCGGCTGAAGACACCCAGCGGTACCGGCTCACGCCGAAGGGCTGTTGCATCACCTACTCATGCGCGTTCTTACCAGAGCTTGAAATTCCTGGCCGCCCCGAGCACCTTTTCGCCACCTTCCTGACCGCCCTCCCCACCTCGCCGGCCCCAGATGACGGCGAACGCGCCCGGGTGGGCGAGCAGCGCATCCAGGCGGCGCAGCTCGCTGGCACGGTCGAGGAAGTCGTGACACATAAAAATGTTCCGACCGGCGTGCTCCCGCGGGGCGGCGGCCGGGTGATCGGGGGAGGCGGCCACGCCAACGGCCGTGAGTCGGATCGGCCACGGCGGGGCGCGAGCGCTGGTGAGCGCTCGTCTCGATCAGCGGCCGCCGGTTCGTTCGAGCACGTCGGCGGGAGCTCCCGAGCGCACCGCGCGGCCGGCGTCGAGCACGATCGCCCGGTCGGCGACGCGCCGGACCTCGTCGGCCGCGTGCGAAACGTAGATCATCGGCGTGCCGAGTTCGTCGCGCACCCGCTCCAGATACGGCAGGATCCGGTCGCGCAGTCCCAGGTCGAGCGCCGCCAGCGGTTCGTCCAGCAGCAGCAGGTCGGGATCGGTCATCAGGGCGCGTGCGAGGGCCACGCGCTGGCGCTCCCCGCCCGAGAGGCCGTCCACCGAACGGGGCAGCAGCGTGTCGATCTCCAGCAGCTCCAGCACCGGCGCCCCGGCGCCGCGAGGTCCGGCCGCCCCGGCGCCGCGCCCCCGCGGGCCGCGCGCGGCGGGAACGCGCTGCGCTCCGCGGGCGCGTGCGCCGTACAGCACGTTGCGCCGGACGTCGAGGTGCGGAAACAGCGCGAGGTCCTGCGGCACGTACCCGACCCGCCGCTCGTGCGGCGCGACGTCGACCCCGCGCCGGGAATCGAACAGCACGCGCCGCCCGATGCGGATCACCCCTTCGTCGGGCCGGCGCAGGCCCGCGACGGCGTCCAGCACGGTGGTCTTGCCGGAGCCGGACGGCCCGTACAGGGCGACGGTGCGCGCCGCGATGGTCTCCCGCAGATCGAGCGTGAACGCGCCGGCGCGGAGCCGCACGTCGATGACCACCGACGCCTCGCCGCCTGCGCTCACGATGCGGCCCCGGGACGGTTCGAGAGGTTCTTCGCGCGGCGTCCGCCGCGGCGGCGGGGCGGCCCGCTCACGATGCGGTCCCGAGGCGGTTCGAGAGGTAGACCGCGGCGAAGCCGATGGCCACCGCGGCGGCGATCAGCGTCATCGCCGCCGCGTCGCGGCCGAGCTCGGCGTTGCGGTAGATGGCGACCGAGAGCGTGCGGGCGCCGGGGAGCGCGCCGGCCAGCATGATGGTGGCGCCGAACTCCCCGATGGCGCGCGAGAAGCCGAGCACCGTGCCGGCCAGCAGGCCGCGCCGGGCGAGCGGGAGGGTGACGGTCCAGAAGACGCGCCAGGGCCGGGCGCCGAGGGTGGCGGCGATCGCCTCGTAGCGCCGGTCCGCCTGCTCGAATCCGGCCCGCGCCGCCCGGACGAGAAGCGGCAGCCCCATGACCGCCATGGCCACCACCACCGCCTTCCAGGTGAAGACGACGTCGATGCCGAGCGGGTCGAGCAGCGCGCCCAGCGGCCCGCGGCGTCCGAAGAGCTTCAGCAGGATCAGGCCGGTCGCGACCGGGGGCACGACGAGCGGCAGCGAGACGAAGGTCTCCAGGACCGTGCGCCCCGGAAATTCGCGCCGGGCGAGCAGCCACGCGACGGCGACGCCGGGCGGCAGCATGACGAGGGTGGCGGCCGCCGCCATCAGCACCGTGAACCCGGTGACCTGCGCCAGCTCCTCCGTCATCGCGCGCTCTCCGGCGTGCGCCGGGTCCGCCCGGCCCCGAGGAAGCCCGCCGCGTCCTCCGTCATCGCGCGCTCTCCGGCGCGCCCCGGGTCCGCCCGGCCCCGAGGAAGCCCGCCGCGTCGAACCGGCGCCGCGCCGCGTCGCTCTGCAGATAGTCGAGAAAGCGCGCCGCGCCGGCCGGGTTCGGGGCGTCGCGGACGACCGCGGTCGGATAGACGATGGACGGGCCCTCTTCCGGCGGCACGGCGAACGCGACGACCGCGCCCGCCGAGGTCCGGACGTCGGTCCGGTAGACGATCCCGGCATCGACCGTGCCCGCCTCCACCGCGCGCAGGGCCGCCCGCACGCTGCCGGCCGGGACGACGCGGGCGGCGAGCGGCTCCCACAATCCCTGCGACTCGAGGTAGCGCCGGGCGTAGACGCCGGCCGGCACGGCCTCAGGGTCGCCGATGGCTATCCGCCGGATCGAGGCGTTCGCGAGGTCCCGCGGCGCGGCGACCGTGTCCGTCCGGTCGGACGGCACGACGATCACGAGCTGGTTCGAGAGCAGGTTGACCCGCCGCGCCGCGTCGATGCGGCCCGCCGCCGCCGCCCGCTCCATCTGCAGCACGTCGGCGCTGATGAAGACGTCGGCCGGGGCGCCCTCGATGATCTGCGACGCGAGCACCTGCGATCCGGCGACGTTCAGCAGGACCCGGAACCCCTGCTCCTCCTCGAACCGGTCCGCGACCGCGCCGACCGCCTCGGAGAGACTGGCCGCGGCGGACACCAGCAGGGTGGGCGGATCGGCGCCGCCGGCGTCGCCGTTCCCGCCCCGTCCGCAGCCGGCGGCGGCGGACAGGGCGAGCGCCAGGATCACGAACGGGCGGATTCTCCCCATGGTCCGGTTTCCGGCCGACGGCATGATTCAATACTATTTCAAGCGATTTGACAAACGATTTCATTCCGTTCGCGGGCCGGTCCGTCTCGGATCCGCGGGGGCTCGACGCGCCGCGGCGGCCAGGCGCGGCGGCCCGCCGGAGCGGCGGTCGCCCCGTCCGCCGCCGTTGGGTATGCTGTAGCCGACGCAACCTCGCCCGCGTCAGGGAGGGACGATGCTGTTCGCCAATCCGGCCAGTCTGCGGATGCCCACCGCGGCCGAGGCGCTGCCGGGCCGCGCCGAGCCGCTGCCGGCGCCGCCCGGCCACTTCGTGCACGGCCGTCCGACCGCGCCGCCGTTCCCGGAGGGGACCCGCACGGCGGTGTTCGGCATGGGCTGCTTCTGGGGCGCCGAGCGGACCTTCTGGCAACTCGACGGCGTTTATTCGACGGCGGTCGGCTACGCCGGCGGGTTCACGAAGAACCCGACCTACGAAGAGGTGTGCAGCGGGCGGACGGGACACTCCGAGGTGGTGCTCGTGGTCTATGATCCGCGCGTCGCGGACTTCGAGCGTCTTCTGCAGGTCTTCTGGGAGAGTCACGACCCGACGCAGGGGATGCGGCAGGGCAACGACGTCGGGACGCAGTACCGCTCCGTGATCTTCGTGGACGGCGCGGAGCGGCTGCGCGCCGCCGAGGCGTCGCGGGACGCGTACCAGCCGGGCCTCGCCGCGGCCGGCTACGGGCCGATCGCGACGGAGATCCGCGCGGCGCCCCCCTTCTACCACGCCGAGGAGTACCACCAGCAGTATCTGGCGAAGAACCCCGGCGGCTACTGCGGTCTCGGCGGGACCGGCGTCGCCTGTCCCCGGCCGGCGGAGGCCGCGCAGGCCTGACCGGGGCAGCCGCCGCTCGCGCCGGGGGGCGGCCGCGCTGCCGGCCGGGCTTCTGCCGGCCGGCCGTCGATCCGATAGATCGGATACTGCGTCGGCCGGACCGCAGATCATGATCGACTGGACCGCGTACGAGGCGGTGCTCTTCGACCTCGACGGCGTGCTCACCGCCACCGCCAGGCTCCACGCGGCGTCGTGGAAACGGACGTTTGACGACTATCTGCGGAGTCGGGCGTCCGCGCGCGGCGAGCCGTTCCGCCCGTTCGAGATGCCGGGCGACTACGCGCGGTTCGTCGACGGCCGGCCGCGCTACGACGGTGTCCGAACCTTCCTCGCCTCGCGCGGGATCACGCTGGACGACGGCGCGCCCGACGACCCGTCCGGGCGCGAGACCGTCTGCGGCCTCGGCAACCGGAAGAACGCGATGTTCGGCGACCTGCTGGCCGGCGAGGGAGTCGAGGTCTACCCCGGCTCGCTGGCGGTGGTGCGGCATCTGCGCCGGCACGGCGTGCGCTGCGCCGTCGTCTCCTCGAGCCGCAGTTGCGAGGCCGTTCTGGACGCGGCCGGACTCGCCGGCCTGTTCGAGCTGCGGGTCGACGGCCAGGTGGCCGCGCGGCGGGGGCTGGCCGGCAAGCCGGCGCCCGATACGTTCGTCCACGCGGCGCGCGTGCTCGGCGTGCCTCCCGCGCGGGCCGCCGTCGTCGAGGACGCGATCGCCGGCGTGGAGGCGGGCCGGGCGGGAGGTTTCGCCCTGGTCGTCGCGATCGATCGCATCGGCGGGAAGGCCGCGCTGGCGCGGGCCGGCGCCGACCGCGTGGTGACCGACCTGGGCGAGACGCTGCGCGGCGGGGATGCGGTCGGCCCGCGGGAGGCGCGGTGACCGATGGGTGACCCCCGGCGCCCGCCGCGTGCCGCCGACCCTGCGAACGGCCGCAACGCGGCCGCGCCCACCGGTGGCGGCGGGCGCCGGCATCCGCCCCCGCACGTTTCCCCCTGCGAGCCGTGGCGCCTGGTGGAGACGCGTTTCGACGAACGCTACCTGGCCGCGGCCGAATCGCTGTTCGCCACCGCGAACGGCTACCTGGGGATGCGGGGGACGTGCGACGAAGGGCAGCCGGTGGTGCGCAACGGCACCTACGTCAACGGCTTCCACGAAACGTGGCCGATCGTCTACGGCGAGGAGGCCTGCGGCTTCCCGAAGCTCGGCCAGACCATCGTCGACCTGCCGGACGCCAAGATCATCCGCCTGTACGTCGACGACGAGCCGTTCTTCCTGCCGACGGCGACGCTGGAGGGGTTCGAGCGGGCGCTCGACATGCGGGCCGGCACGCTGGATCGGGAGCTCGTCTGGGCCCACTCGTCTGGGCAGCGCGTCTCGATCCGGTCGCGGCGCCTCGTCTCGCTGGAGCATCGGCACCTGGCCGCGATCGAGTACGAGGTCACGCTGCTGGCGAACGACGCGCCGGTCGTCATCGTGTCGGAGGTGGCCGAAAACGGGCGTACGAGCCATTTCAACGGGGACCCGCGCACGCGGCAGTGCGGTTGCGAAGTGCTCGACGCGCAGGTGAGCCGCGCCGCCGGCGCGCGCGTGGTTCGGGGCTACGCGACCCGGTCCAGCGGGATGACGCTTGCGTGCGCCGTCGACCACGACGTGCGGACCGAATGCTCGTTCACCGTGAAGAACTCGGCCGACGAATCGGGCGGGCGCGTGGTCTATTCGATCGACGGCGCCGTCGGGACCGCTATCCGTCTGGTCAAGTACGTCACCTACCACTCGTCGCGGCGCCGGCAGGTCGAGGAGCTGTGCCAGCGCGCCGAGCGGGTCCTCGATCGGGCCGTGGGCCGCGGGTTTCCGGACCTGCTGGCGAGCCAGCGGCGCTTTCTCGACGACTTCTGGCGTTGCAGCGACGTGGAGGTGCGCGACAACCCGGAGTGGCAGCAGGCGATCCGGTTCAACCTGTTCCACATGTGCCAGGCGACGGCGCGGGCCGAGGGGAGCGGCGTGCCGGCCAAGGGCCTGACCGGACCCGGATACGAGGGGCACTACTTCTGGGACACCGAGATCTACGTCCTGCCGTTCCTCACCTATACGAAGCCGCGGATCGCCCAGAACCTGCTCCGGCAGCGGCACGTGTTCCTGGACGAGGCGCGCCGGCGCGCGCGGGAGGTCAACCAGCGCGGGGCGCTGTTTCCGTGGCGCACCATCAACGGCAACGAGGCGTCGGCGTACTACGCGGCCGGGACGGCCCAGTACCACATCAACGCGGACATCGTGTACGCGCTCCGCAAGTACGTCGACGCGACGGGCGACGAGGGATTTCTCGCGCAGGCGGGCGCGGCGATCCTGGTCGAGACGGCGCGCCTGTGGGTCGACCTCGGCTTCTTCGGCCGCCACGACGGCAAGTTCCGGATCAACGGGGTGACCGGGCCGGACGAGTACAACACCGTCGTCAACAACAATCTGTACACGAACCTGATGGCGCGCGAGAACCTCTGGTACGCCGTGGAGACCATCCGCACCCTGGCCGAGAACGATCCGCAACGGTTCGCGGCGCTGGAGAGCGACACCGGGCTCCGGGCGGACGAGATCGACGACTGGCAGCGGGCGGCCGACCGCATGTACCTGCCCTACGACGAGCGCGACGGGGTGCACATGCAGGACGATTCCTTCCAGGACAAGCAGGACTGGGACTTCGCCAGCACGCCCCCGGACAAGTACCCGCTGCTGCTGCACTACCACCCGCTCGTCATCTACCGCTACCGCGTCGTCAAGCAGGCGGACGTGGTGCTGGCGATGTTCCTCCTCGGGCACGAGTTCTCGCACGACCAGAAGCGGCGCAACTTCGTCTACTACGACCGGCTCACGACGCGCGATTCGTCGCTCTCCTGCTCCATCGAGAGCATCATCGCGGCCGAGGTGGGGGAGATGGACAAGGCGTTCAGCTACTCCATCGACGCGGGGCTGATGGACCTGGCCGACGTGGCCGGCAACGTGCAGGACGGATGCCACGTCGCGTCGATGGGCGGGTTCTGGATGACTCTCATCTACGGCTTCGCGGGGATGCGCGACACCGGCGGCCGCCTCAGCTTCGCGCCCAGGGTGCCGGAACGGCTCGGCGGCCTGCGGTTCCCGTTGCGGATCCGCGGGCTGCGCCTGGAGGTCGACCTCACCCCGGCGTCCGCGACCTACGTGGTGCGGGGGAAGGCGCCGCTGACGATCACGCACGAGGACGAGCTGCTCGAGCTGGAGCCGGACGTCCCGGTCACCCGGGACGTCCGGCGGCGTCCGCCCGGCGCCGTTTCGCAGGCGGTTGCAACCGGCGCCGGCGTCGCGTCGCCGGCGGTCGGCGCCCGGTCGTAGCAGCCCGCGTCGCACCGGGACGGGCGGGGCGCCCGACCCCAGCCGCCTCTCGATGGCGCGGCGCGCCGACGCCGACGTAGAGCAGCAGGCTGTTGAGGCGCGGGGCGCCCGATCCCGGCCGCCTCTCGACAGCGCGCTACCGGATGGTCCGTATCCGGTTGTCGACCCGCGGCACGCCCTGCGTCTGGGCGACGATCCGCTGCACCGGGACGGGCGGGGCGCCCGGTCCTGGCCGGCGCGCCTACCGGATGGTCTGTATCCGGTTGTCGACCCGCAGCACGCCCTGCGTCTGGGCGACGATCCGCTGCATCTCGATGAATTCGATCCGGCTCTGCACGTAGCCGACCAGGGTGACGACGCTGTTGTTCACGATGATGTGGAACGGCGGATTGGTCATCGACGCGAAGCGCTCGAAGTGCTCGCTGGCGAATAGGCGGCGGCCGATCGCGTACCGCAGCCGCTCGTCCGAGCTGCTGGGCGACAGCGGCGTGACGTCCATCCGGACGTCCTGGACGCCGCGCACCTTGGCGATGCGCTCGAACAGCTCGCCCGCCTTGTCGCGCTCCGGCGTCACCTGCCCGACGATGGTCACCACGCCGTCGTCGATGCGGCCGTCGATGTAGTCCCAGATCCGGTAGTGCGGGTAGCGCTGGATCGCGCGGCTCACTTCCTCGACCAGCGCTTCCCGGTCCTCTTCGACCGGCACCTCGATCTCGCTGACCACGGTGCCGACGCCGCGCACCTCGAACGTGCGGCGCAACGCCTCGTTCTTCTCCCAGAAGTTGCGCACCCTGCCGCTCAGGGTCACCTCGTCGCCGGCCACCGACACGTCGAGCCGGCGCAGCGCGCGGTCCTCGCGCAGCTCCCGCTCGACGGCCTGCCGGAGCTGCTCCGGAGACTGGACGGCGGCGGACGCCGAGGCGGCCGCGCCGGCGACGACCGACAACGCGGCGGCGGCGCTCACGAACTGTTTCTGAATCGCATGCATGGTCGATCTCCTCGGCAGGCGGACACGTCCCACTTGTACCACACTCGCGCGCTTCGCGGCGCGCCGCGCCGAGGCGCCGTCAGGCGGGCCGGCCGGAAACGGGTTCGGGCCGCGGAACCCTGGCCCGCGCGACGTAGGTGGCGTGGGCCAGCTGCCCCTGGAAGTACGCCGTCTGGGAGGCGTGGACCACCAGCGCCGCGAAGAGTTGCGCGGCGCCGTGGCCCAGTCCGATCAGGAACGCCGTCCACGTTCCGGCGCCGGGGGCCGGCGCCGCGAGCTCGTGCGCCGCCAGCACCGCGCCGGCGAGCGCGGCGTTGAGCAGCCACAGGCCGGCGACGGCGGCGGGGCGGCGTCTGACGAAGCGGCCCGCGGCTAGCAGGGCGCCGATCGTGCTGCGGCGATCCTCGACGACGGTACGGACCCGGGCGTAGTCGAAGACCACGGTGACGCCGGCCGCCAGCGCGCCGATCAGGCCCGCCAGCGTGCGCCGGACGGCGGTCTCGGGGAGGACGCCGTCCGGCCGGCGGTGCAGCGCGTCGAGGACGGCGTCGTGCAGCCACGGATGCAGCGCGCCCCGGAGGAGCGCGTAGACGACGCCCGCCAGGACCGCGAGGCGGATCAACCGCCAGACGTGGACGCCGCACGCGGTGAAGAACCCGGCGCCGCCGACGCGCCGCTGCCGCGCCAGGCGCTCGATGACGCCCCCGGTCAGGAACGTCCAGGCCGCGGCGCAGGCGAGGGGGACGGCCGCCTCGAACGCGTTCGGCGGCGGGCTCGACGCGAGGTGGTGGACGGAGCGCCACGGGAAGATCCCCGACAGGAACACGACGGGCAACGCGAAGGCGCCCGTTCCGAGGAGCAGCGCGGGAGCGGCGGCGACCCGGCGGATTCCGTCGACGAACGCGCCCGTCATGCCGCCGGCCCCCGCCGCCGCCATCCTGTCAGGCCGGGAACGGACCGCAAGGCCCCTGCCGGCGGAAAACGTCGATGGAGCGGCAGGCGGTCACCGCGCGGCCGTTCCCCGGGGCGGTCAGTCGTCCAGGCCGAACGTGAAGAGGAAGCCGGCCGCTGTGATCGACACGTACTGCTCGCCGTCGACCGCGTAGCTGATCGGCGTCGCGAGCACGCGCGCGCCGACCGCCACGTGCCACAACTCCTCGCCGCTGACCGCGTCGAGAGCGAAGATGTAGCCGTCGCGGGTGCCGCCGAAGACCAGGTCGCCGGCCGTCGACAGCAGGCCGGAACGCGAGTGCGGGGCAATCGGGAACTCCCACCGCACGTCGCCGGTCGCCGGATCGATCGCGCGGACCGCGCTGTGGTAGTTGGGGAGCCCCTGAGGCTGGTCCTTCCCACCCCCCACGTAACGCTCTCCCTCCACGAAATCCTCATCTTCGCGGAGGAAGTAGATGTCCTCGGCGTCGTAGGCGTTGACGTAGAACAGCCTGGTGCGGGGGCTGAAGGTGGGCGAAAACCAGTTGGTGGCGCCGCTGGCCGGCGCCACGAGCGTGCCTTCCACGGACGGTTCCATGTTCGGCATGCGGATCGGCCGGCCGTTCTCGTCGAGTCCTTCCGCCCAAGTCTGGAGGGCGAAGGGCTTGCCGACCAGGAATTCGCCGGTCTCGCGGTCGAGCGTGTAGAAGAACGCGTTCCGGTTGGCCCACATCACCACCCGGCGCGTCTCGCCCTCGCGCGTGACGTCGCCGAGGACCGGGATCTGGTTGGCGTCCCAGCCGTGGACGTCGTGCGGTGTGAACTGGAAGTACCACGCCATCTCGCCGGTCTCGCCGTCCAGCGCCAGTACCGAATCGGAGTAGAGGTTGTCGCCCTCCCGCACCGTGCCGTCGTAGTTCGGGGCGGGGTTGCCGGTGCCCCAGAAGACCAGATCCAGATCGGGGTCGTAGGACCCGGTGAGCCAGGTCGGCGAGCCTCCGGTGCGCCAGGAATCGCCGGCCCAGGTCCGGTTGTCGGGATGGTCCGGCCCGGGGATCGTGTAGGTGCGCCATGCCCGGCGCCCGGTCCCGGCATCGTACGAGTCGAGGAAGCCGCGGATGCCGTACTCGCCGCCGGCGATGCCGGTGACCACCCGGTCCTTGACGATGAGCGGCGCCGCCGTCTTGCTGTAGCCGCTCTGGTACGGGGCAACCTCGGTGCTCCAGAGCAGATTGCCGGTACGCGCGTCGATGGCCACGAGGCGCGCATCGAGCGTGCTCATGAAGAGCGTTTCGCCGAGAATCGCGACGCCCCGGTTGTTGCGTCCGCGGACGTCGTCCGGCAACTCGTGGTCGTAGCGCCAGTACGGCCGGCCGGTCGCCGCGTCGAGGGCGACGACGCTGTTCGCTGCACCGGTGACGAACATCACGCCGTCGACGACGAGCGGCGTGCCCTGCAGACGGTCCGCTCCGCGGATCTCCCGCGCCCACTTCATCACCAGGCCGCCGACGTTGCGGTTGTGGATCTGGTCGAGGCGGCTGTACCGCTGGCCGTCCAACGTGCCGGAGTACATCAGCCAGTTCTCCGGCTCGTCCGCCGCGTGCAGCAGCCGTTCCCAGGTGACCGGCGTCAGGTACGGTCCGTCGCCGGCCTGTCCGTGCGCCGCCGCCGGCGCGAGCGCCGCCGCGGCCAGCCCGAGGACGACGCAAGATGCCCCCCCCCCCCCCCGGACGTTGATGGACCGGGCCATTTCTGCTCTCGCCCTGGCTTTCGCGAACTTCACTGACGGGACACTAGTCGTCCAGGCCGAACGTGAAGACGACGTTGCCCGCCGCGATCGACACGTACTGCTCGCCGTCGACCGCGTAGCTGATCGGCGCCGCGTGCACGCGCGCGCCGACCGCCACGTGCCACAGCTCCTCGCCGCTGACCGCGTCGATGGCGAAGAAGTAGCCGTCGCCGGTGCCGCCGAAGACCAGGTCGCCGGCCGTCGACAGCAGGCCGGAAGTCGAGCGCGGGGCGATCGGGTATTCCCACCGCACGTCGCCGGTCGCCGGATCGATGGCGCGGATCGCGCTGTGGTAGTCCTCGGCCGGTCCGGCCGACTCGGCGCCCCCGCCGGTGTACTGCTCTCCCTCCACGTACTCCTCGTCGCGGATGAAGTAGATCTGCTCGCCGTCGTAGGTGGTGACGTAGAGCAGCCCGGTGCGGGGGCTGAAGGTGGGCGACCACCAGTTGGTGGCGCCGCCGACCGTCGGCGAGACGAGCGTGCCTTCCTCGGACGGCTCCATGTTCGGCACGCGGATCGGCCGGCCGTTCTCGTCGAGTCCTTCCGCCCAAGTCTGGAGGGCGAAGGGCTTGCCGACCAGGAACTCGCCGGTCTCGCGGTCGAGCGTGTAGTAGAACGCGTTCCGGTTGGCCCACATCATCACCCGGCGCGTCTCGCCCTCGTAGGTGATGTCGCCGAGGACCGGGATCTGGATGGCGTCCCAGTCGTGGATGTCGTGCGGCGTGAACTGGAAGTACCACGCCATCTCGCCGGTCTCGCCGTCCAGCGCCAGCACCGAGTCGGAGTAGAGGTTGTCGCCGAGGCGGACCTCGCCGTTCCAGTCCGGGCCGGGGTTGCCGGTGCCCCAGTAGACCAGGTCCAGATCGGGGTCGTAGGAGCCGGTGATCCAGGTGGGGGATCCGCCGGTGCGCCACGAGTCGCCGGCCCAGGTCTGGTTGTCGGGATGGTCCGGCCCGGGGATCGTGTAGGTGCGCCACGCCAGGCGCCCGGTCTCGGCGTCGTACGAGTCGAGGAAGCCGCGGATGCCGTACTCGCCGCCGGCGATGCCGGTGACCACCTGGTCCTTGACGATGATCGGCGCCGCCGTCTTGCTGTAGCCGCTCTGGTACGGGGCGACCTCGGTGTTCCAGAGCAGGTTGCCGGAGCGCGCGTCGATGGCGACGAGGCGCGCGTCGAGCGTGCTCATGTAGAGCGTTTCGCCGAGAATCGCGACGCCCCGGTTGTTGCGTCCGCAGCAGATGCGGAGGTCGTCCGGCAGCTCGTGATCGTAGCGCCAGTACGGCCGGCCGGTCGCCGCGTCGAGGGCGACGACGTTGCTCGGCGCCTCGGTGACGAACATCACGCCGTCGACGACGAGCGGCGTGGTCTCCGCCCGGTCGATCTCGGGAATCTGGTACGCCCACTTCAGTTCCAGGCCGCCGACGTTGCGGTTGTGGACCTGGTCGAGGCGGCTGTGCCGCTGGCTGTCGAACGTGCCGGAGTACATCAGCCAGTTCTCCGGTTCGTCCGCCGCGTGCAGCAGCCGTTCCCAGGTGACCGGCGTCAGGGACGGTCCGTCGCCGTCCTGCCCGTGCGCCGCCGCCGGCGCGAACGCCGCCGCGGCCAGTCCGAGGACGATGGCAAGTCGTTTCGTCATGTCAGCGTTCCCTCCGCTGCGAGAAGAGCCAGGCGACCAGATCGTCCATCTCGCCCGCGGCCAGATCGGCGGTCTCCGGCATGGTGGACGTCTTGATACGCTCGAACGAACGGACCTCGCTCTTCCGGAAGCTCCAGAGGTTCTCGTCCCCGTCCATGATCCGGAGGGTGAACGTGTCCTCGTTCATCCGCAGCCCCTCGACGACGGAGCCGTCGGCGCGCGTCACCCGCAACGTCCACCAGCGGGGCAGGACCTCTTCGTTCGGATCCGTCAGGGCGGCCGCGATCTCGTCCGGCGTCAGCCGGTCGCCGACCGTCGTCAGGTCGGGGCCGAGCCGGCCGCCGGCGCCGTCGATCATGTGGCAGCTCGCGCAGTTGCCGCTGCCCTCGTAGATCTCCCGGCCGCGGCCGGCGTCCCCCGCCAGCTCGAAGTCGTCCGGGTCGAGGTACAGCGAGTCGATGTAGGCGGCGATCTGCCAGACGGTCTGATCGGACGCCCGCGGGCTGATGCCGATCATGGCGGTGCCGTCGATCCCGTTGCGGATCACGTCGAACATGCCGGCGTCGGAGTTCGCGTAGGTGAACCGGCCGGCCGTCAGGTCGGGCGCGCCGGTCTCGTCGTTGCCGCGGGCGTCCCGGCCGTGGCAGCGCCCGCACTGGGCGCGGAACACGCGTTGGCCCATCCGGACGTCGACCAGCGTGTCGTACGGGTTCTCCTGGGCCCGCGCCGGCGCGGCGGGGCCGGCGGCGACGACCAGGGCGGCTGCGAGCGCGGCCCGGATCAGCCCGGCGAGGAATGCTTTGCGCATCGTGCTCTACCTCCGAGGAACGAGAGTGCGCAAAATGATAATCGCTTTCACGGCGCGTTGTCTTGCCTGTCTTGCCGCCCGCGCTGACGCGGGTGTCGGCGGACGCACCGCCGCCGATCAGAAGCCGGCCGCCGCGGACAGCAGGACGCCGCGCAGCATCCGGACCGCGAACAGCAGCACGAGCGGAGACAGATCGAGTCCGCCCATGTCCGGCAGCACCGAGCGGATCGGGGCGAGCAGCGGCTCGGTCATCGAGTACAGGAAGTTCCCGATCGGGTTGTCGGGCGGAAGCCGCACCCACGAGGCGATGACCGCGCCGAAGACGATGAACGAGTAGATGTCGAGGAGGCCGATGAGCATGGCGATTCCAGGCCGGCGCAGGATTCAGAGCGTGCCGGGGCTTGCCGCATCCCCGTCCATCGCTGATCATACAAGGCCGAGACCATGAAGACGCTGCTCGTGCAACGGCACGCGAAGTCGAGCTGGAAGCATCCGGAGCTCTCCGACCACGACCGGCCCCTGAACAAGCGGGGCAAGCGGGACGCGCCGCGCATGGGGCGGCTCGTGGCCGCGCAGGGGTTGCGGCCCGACGTCATCGTCAGCTCCACGGCGCGGCGCGCGCGCCGAACCGCCGAGGAGGTGGCCCGGCACGCCGGCTGCGAGGGGGTGGTGCAGCTCGATCGCCGCCTCTATCTGGCGAGCCCCGACGAGATCGTCGACGTCGTCCGCGGCGTCGCCGGGAGTGCGCGGCGCGTCATGGTCGTGGGGCACAACCCGGGTCTGGAGGACCTCGTGGCGCGCCTGGCGGGCCGACGCGAGACGCTTCCGACCGCCGCGCTGGCCGCGCTCCGCCTGTCGATCCGCTCCTGGGCGGAACTGACCGCGTCGACCGCCGGCGCCCTCGCGGGCCCGTGGCGTCCGCGCGAGCTGCCCGACGACGACGACGACGTCTGATTCCGGTCCGCCGGCGGGCGCCGCGGTTCGGGATGCGCCGTGGCGTCCGCGCGAGTCCCGGAGACCGTCGTCCGATTCCGGTCCGCCGGCGGGCGCCGACGCCGCCCGGGACGTGCGGTCCGGGAGAGCGAGCGCCGCCCGCCGCGGCGGGCCCTTACGGGCGCTCGGCGTCTTCGTCTTCCGCGTCGGATTCGGCCGCGGCGGCCTCGCGGGCCGCGGCCCGCTCGAGCGCGAGCTCGTCGTAGAGGCGGGCGAAGCTCTGCGCGGCGAAGGGACCGCCGGGCGCGAGCGGCCAGTCGAGGTCGGCGGTCGGCAGCAGGGGCAGCGCGTTCTCCGGCGCCACGTCGCGATACAGGAGCTGCAGCACGCGCATCCGGAGCGTCACGAACCGGTCGCGGAAGGCCTGCGCGTCGCGCTTCGTCAGGGCCGGCCCGGCGCCCGGGACGACGGTCTCGAAGTCGAGGGCGAGGATGCCGTCCAGCGCTTCGACCCAGCCGCGGCTGCTGCCGCCCGCCGCGTAGTCGATGAACGGCATCCCGCGGACGATCAGGTCGCCGGCGTACAACACGCCCAGATCGGGGAAGAGAACCACGGCGTCGTGGCCGGTGTGCGCCGGGGCGAAGTGGTGGAACTGGATCTCCGCCTCGCCGAGGAACAGGGACAGCCCGCGCGTGAACGCGAGGTCCGGGGGCGCGGGCGGGTTCCGGGAGCCGGGAGGGGGAGGTTGTCCCGGATCGGGAGCGCTGGGCGTCGCGGTCGGCTGTGCGATTCCTGTCCCGGCCGGCGGGTCGTTCTCCGCCCTCCGCTCCGGGGCTACGAGCGTCGCGTTGCGCCACGCGGCGGGCAGATCCGCGGGTTCGCGGCCGTGCCGTTGCGTTCGGAGCACGTAACGGACCGGCTGATCGGTGACGCTTGCGATCCACGCCGCGATCGCGCCGGAGTTCGCCGTCAGCTCGCCCGCGACGACCACGCCTTCCGGCGTGACGCGCGCCACCACGTTGCCGCCGAAGCCGGTGGCGACGTAGAGGCCTTCCGCGAGCGCTGCGATGCCCGGCGCCGGCGGCCCGACGAGCCACGGTGGCTCCGGCGGCCCGACGAGCCACGGCGGTTCCGGCGGTCCGACGAGCCACGGCGGCTCCGGCGGCCCGAAGAACGGCGGCGGGGCGGGCGCATCCGCGGGCGCCGCGCCGCCCGGCGGCAGCGCCGGATCGAGACCGGCCGCAACCGGCGCCTGCGCCTGCGATCCCGGAGGCTGCCCCGTCGGCGCCGCGGTCGGCCGGGTCGTAACCGGCGCCTGCGCCTGCGATCCCGGAGGCTGCCCCGTCGGCGCCGCAGTCGGCCGTGCCGCAACCGGCGCCTGCGCCCCCGGAGGCTGTCCCGTCGGCGCCGCGGTCGGCCGTGCCGCAACCGGCGCCTGCGCCTGCGATTCCGGAGGCTGCCCCGTCGGCGCCGCGGTCGGCCGTGCCGCAACCGGCGCCTGCGCCTGCGCCCCCGGCGGTTGGGCCGTTGGAGCAGAAGCCGGCCGGGCGGCGGCGTGCGGGCCGCCGAACCGCTGCTTCAAGAGCGGCCCGGGCGCGCCGCCGGCAAGTATGGCCGCGGCGCACAACGCGAAGCCGGACAGGCGCAGGCGTGTCATGAATCCTCGCGGCGTGACGGGTCAACACCTCCGACGCCCACATCGTGGCCCTCGGGCGCAGGCGTGTCATGGAATCCTCGCGGCGTGACGGGCACCCTCCCGTCCGTGCGACGGAAGCATCATACCGCGGGTCATCGGCGTCCCCGGCCGGGATCGGCCGCGTTTCGCGGTCGCCGGCGCCGGCCGCAGACCGCGGGTCATCGGCGTCCCCGCCGGGCCCGGCCGCGTTCCTGGCGCGCCGGCGCCGGCCGCCGTCTTTGTTCAACGGACGAGCCAGCCGCCGCGAACCCGGACGTCGCCGCCGGGCCCGGCCGCGTTCCGCGGTCGCCGGCGCCGGCCGCCGTCCTGCTCAGCGGACGAGCCGGCCGTCGCGAACCCAGACGTCGCCGCCGACCGTGACCGTCGTGTCGGTGAAGAAGTTCCAGCGGACGTAGCCGCCGGTGACCGTCCCGCCCAGCTCGGAGTTGTCGCCCAGCGAAAGGCGCACGACCCCCGCGCCGTAGCCGTAGTACGGGATCCACGGATTGCGCTCGGGCACGGCGAGCAGCGGGTTGAAGCCGAGGGCGAACTCCCGGAAGGCCCGTGCCTCCGCGGGGACGCCGGCCAGCTCCGCTTCCGCCGCTTCCTGGCCGGACGCCGCCGTCAGGCCGGCGACGCGGCCGTTCTCGATGCGCACGGCGAGGCCGGTGACCGGGCGACCGTCCCACTGCGACGTCGGGAAGGCGATGACGCCGTTGACGCTTTCCTCGATCGGGGCCACCCGGACGGCCCCGGCCGGCAGCTCGATCTCGCGGTCGATCAGGATGACGCCCCGGCCGGCGCGGGCCTGCGAGGCGTCGCCGTCGCCGAAGTGCACCGGCCGGTCGCCGATGCGGAAGCGCACGTCGGTGCCGCGGGGCGACGTGACGCGCACCTCGGCGCCGCGCAGCGCCGCGGCGAAGCGTCGCTGCGCGGCGGCCAGCCCGGGGTAGTCGGTTTCGAGCACCGCCCGCTGGTAGGTGGCGTCGATGACCGCCTGCTCCGGCACCGGCTGCCCGGGGAGCGGGAACGCGCTGCCGTTGTGGGTCCAGTGGAAGTGGACGGTCCGGCCGATCCCCTCGTGCAGCAGGTCCTGCAGCGCGGCGTAGACGGCGTGGTCGGGTCGCGTCCCCGGCAGCATGACCGCCCCGTCGAAGCCGCGCAGCATCTCGCGGTACGCGGCGCGCGCCGCGTCGTTGTTCCGCGTCAGCAGGCCGCCGTCCCAGTCGGCCGGGTACGGCTCCTCGAGGACGTCGATCACGCCGAGGTCGATCGCGCCGGCCCGCAGCAGCGCGTAGCGCAACGGCGGGATCAGCTCGTCGAACTGGCCGGGCCGCGCGACCAGCAGGATCTTCTCGCCCGGCGCGGGCGCGAGTTGCGTCACGAGGCGCTCGGCCAGCGCCCGCCAGTCCATGGTCAGGCGCGGCTGGGCGGCCAGCGGGAGCGCGTTCGCCAGCGCGGCGGCGAGCGTGGCGGCGACGATTCGCGCGGTGGTTCGCAGCATGTGCAGCTCCGTCTCGGGACGATCAGCGGGCGACCGCGCGCAGGTCGCGGTCGAGCTCCACGACGGCGGCCCCGATTCCGCCGCCGGCCCGCCAGGCGTACCGGACGTCGGTGATCGACACCCGGTAGCCGTCCGCGGTTTCCTCGACCCGGTAGGCCGGGAAACGCTTCCAGACGGCCAGTCCCCGGACGTGCGGGGCGGCGAGCGCGGCCCGCGTGACGGGGTTTCCGCCGCCGCGTTCGATGGACGGCCGGGTGACGCGGATCGGCTCGTCCGACAGCCAGTCGACCTCCAGGAAGTGGTAGTGCCCGGCGTCCGCCACGACGACGTCGCGGCGCAGCGGGTTGCCCGGCGCCGGGCTCGCCATGACGTCCGCCGGCGCGTCGCCGCGTTCGGCCAGCCAGCCGGCGACCTGCCGTTCGGCGATCCGCGAGGCGGCGACCATGATCGCGACGTAGAGCGCGGCGGCCGACAGGCAGAGGGTGGCGAGGCGCGGGATGCGCCGCGCCCAGCGGCCGGAGAGGCGCAGCCAGACGATGGCGGCCACGCCGGCGCACCAGAGGAGGCGGCCCGCGGCGGGGGTGCCCTCGAAGCCGGTGACGAGCGACGTGGCCGCGACCCCGAGCACCACCCAGGCGGAGGCGCCGGCCCGCGTGGCGCTGCGCGCGAGCACGACCGACGTGCCGAGCAGCAGCCAGACCCACGGATCGACGACGAAGAGCGCGTCGCCGTAGAACCACGTGCCGTCGAACGGCATCAGGAAGCGGACGCCGTAGGTGTTCAGCCAGTCGAGCAGCGGGTGCGAGACGACCGCGAGGGCGCTCAGCCCGAGCAGCGGACCGGCCCGCGCCCGCGGCTCCCGCCCGCGCCGGCGCGCCAGCGCGCGCTCGATCAGGAGCAGCAACAGGGTCAGGACGACGGGCAGGACGACCATCGCGAGCGCGCCGTGCGTCCAGCCGCGCCGGAACCCGAGCGCCAGATCGCGGCTGACGAACATCGTGACCACGTCGACGTCGGGGGCGTTGGCGCCGAGGATCAGCGCCGGCACGGCCATCGCCGTCGTGTTCCGGAGGCGGGTCTCGGCCAGGGCCGCGCCGGCCAGGGTGTGGGCGAGCGGGTCCATCGGGCGCCCACTAGAATACCCGAGCCGGCCGGATCCCCCGGCGGGCGTTTGCGGGGAGCGGGCGTGACGAAGAACGTGCTGAGCGGCCTGAACGTGGCGTTCGTCGGCGCCGGGGCGATGGCCTCGGCCATGATCGGCGGTCTGCTCTCGCGGCGCGAGGTGGAGCCGGAGGGGGTCGTCGCCAGTGACCGCCACCAGGAGCGGCTCGACGCGGTGCGCGGGCAGTTCGCGGTCCGGACGACGCTCGACAACGTGGCCGCGGCGCGGCAGGCGCAGGCCGTCGTGCTGTCGGTGAAGCCGCAGGTGCTGCCGGGGGTGCTCGCCGAACTGCGGGGCGCGGTCGAGCCGGGCGCGCTGGTCGTCTCCATCGTGGCCGGGGCGGCGATCCGCTCGATCTCCGCCGGGCTGGCGCATCGCGCCATCGTGCGCACGATGCCGAACACGCCGGCGCAGGTGGGCGAGGGGATGACGGTGTGGACCGCGACGCCGGAAGTCTCCGAGCGCCAGCGGGAGCAGGCCCGGGCGATCGTCGCCGCGCTCGGCCGGCAGCTCTTCGTCGAGGAGGAGAAGTTCCTCGACATGGCCACCGCCGTCAGCGGGTCGGGGCCGGCCTACGTGTTCCTGATGATGGAAGCGCTCATCGACGCGGCCGTGCACCTCGGCTTCTCGCGCGACGCGGCGCGGGAACTGGTGGTGCAGACCATCCGCGGATCCGCCATCTACGCGGAGCGGCAGCCGGCGCACCCCGCGGAGCTGCGCAATCGCGTCACGTCTCCCGGCGGGACCAGCGCCGCCGCGCTGTATCAGCTCGAGAAGGGAGGCTTTCGGACCGTCATGTCCGACGCGGTGCTGGCCGCCTACCGGCGCAGCGTGGCGCTCGGCGAGCTGAGCACGAAGACCGCCTCGGCGAAGGCCGGGACCGGAGCGTAGCAGCCCGTGGTGAAACCCCGCGTCGCCCGTCGAATGCAGCGGGGATTTCACCACGGGCTGCCAGTCGCCCCGCCCCGGCCGGAGACGCCGCTACGGCCAGAGCCAGCCGAACGTGGCCGCCGTCAGCAGCGCGTAGACCAGGCCGTCGAACATCGTCAGGAACGTGCAGCGCCAGCTCCGGTACCACCAGATGCTGCTCTGCAGGATCGCCAGGGAGTACCCGGCGAACGCGACCGTGCCCACGACCCGGAAGACGAGGCCGTAGTCGGCGCCCGGCCCGAGCGTGGCGCCGGCCCCGTAGCCGGCGACCGCGCCGACCAGCAGGCTGTAGCCGAACCACCGGGCGAGGCTCGTTCCGATGGCCAGCGGCCCGTTGGGGAGCACCGTGACGAACGCCACCGGCCCCGCCTTCATCTTGTCGACGAACGCCGGCTCGCCCATCTCCTTCATGCTGGCCGGGCGCGGCAGCGCGTAGTCGCCGGGCGGGATCCGGAACGGCCGCAGCGCGTCCATCACCTGCGCCTCGTCCGGGACGGCGCGGGAGTCTCCGGCGTGGTACGACAGCACCATGTGGATGATCGAGCTGGCGGCGAAGACGAACACCGCCGAGAGCAGGACGGGCAGCCAGAGCGAGAAGACGGAAACCATGGCGGCTAGACCCGCGGCTGGACGATCTCGATGCGGACCCCGTCCGGGCCGACGACGAACGAGATCAGCATGTCCTCGCCGAGCGGGTTCGTGAACGGGCGCGGCTCCATCGTGAACTCGACGCCCTTGGCCCGGATCTCCTCGGCGGCGGCGCGCAGATCGGGAAACTGCCAGCCCAGGTGGTCGAACGCCCGGCCCTCGGTCGGCGCCAGCTCGCCCTCGTGGCGCGAGACGAGCAGCCAGACCGTTCCGTAGCGGAGGCCGGCGATGCGGCCCTTCAGGCTGTCGCGCTCGCCCGCGAAGACGTTCTCGTACCAGTCGAGCGTCGCGGCCGGATCGTGCGAGCGGAGGTGCAGGTGATGGAAGCCGAGCCACTCGGTGTCCTCCACCACCTCGATCTTCGTGCCCCACGGATCCTCGATGAACGCGAGCTTGAAGAGGCCGTCGACCTCCCGGAGGGGTTCGAGGATCCGGATGCCGGCGGCCTCGAACGACGCCATCCTGGCGGCCAGGTCCGGGAACGAGAACCCGATGTGGTCGACCCCGCTGCCGACGCTCGGCCCGGTCGGCTCGCGTTCGAAGAAGATGATGAGCGTGTCGCCGGCGGCGCAGGCGTTGTGCCGGCCGTAGTCGGTGCAGCCCATGTGGGTCATGTACCACGCCTTGGCCTCGGCCGCCGAGGTCGCGACCAGATGGATGTGGTGGTAGTCGGCGGCGGCGCCGGCCGGGGCGCCGGCCAGCGCGACGGTCAGCGCGACGAGCGGGACTGATCTGCGAATCATCGATGCATCCTCCAGGTGAGCGGCCGGGCGCGGCCGATTATAGCGATACGGACGCGATTCCCCAGGCGGCGACGCCCACCGCCAGGCCGAGCAGCGTGTCGAGCGTGTAGTGGTAGCGGGCGAGAACCGTCGCGACGACGATGCTGGCCGCCACGAACAGAAACCCGGCGCCGACCGCCGGCGCGCCGGCGGAGACGACGGTCAGGGCGACCGCCACCGAGGTCGCCGCGTGGCCGCTCGGGCAGGTGTTCACCTGCACGCTCATCCGTTGCAGCACCACCGCGTTGAGGCGGCGCAGGCCCGGGTGGGGCGTCCAGAGCGGGCGGTCCGCCGCGAGCGCGCGCGGCGGGCGCGTCTGGATCCACGGCAGCATGCCGTAACAGGCGAAGCCCGCGATCAGCGCCGCCGTCCAGAATTCGTCCGCCCGGCCGCGGTGTCCGAGCGCCAGGAACACGCCGAAGCCGGCGGGAACGAAGGGGTAGGCCAGCAGGTAGGCGGCTTCGAACCAGGAGGCGACGAGGCGCGGCGCGCGCAGGACGGCGCGGCGCAGTCCGCTGCGCTCGAACAGCAGGGTGTCCAGCGCCAGCAGGCGCCGTTCGATCCCCAGGGCCGGCCGCTCGAAGAAAAGCCCGCACAGCCAGTAGCCCTGCAGCAGATAGACCGCGGGCACCCAGTCGCGGACGAGGCGCAGGCTCGGTGACGGCCGGAGCTGCGACAGCATGCCGGCCAGCGCGATGCACACGAGACCGGCGAGCAGCACCCGGCGGCGGCGTCCGGCGTCGAGCGGGCGGAGGTGCGCGAGAACGATCAGGTGGAGGAAGAAACCGCAGACGATCCACTCCGTGATCCAGAGCTGGCGCACGTCGAAGGTCATGGCTGCTCAGGCTACCCGATCGCATCCGCGGATGCAGCGTCCGCTTCGTCCCGCGCGGACGTTTCGGCCGCCGGGCCCGGCGTACCGCAACCGGGCGCGGAACTGAGACCAAATCTCACTTGGCTTGACCGGCCGGACGGGTCGCGGATATAGTCCGTCTCCAACTGAGATTAAATCTCAGTTTGGATCTGCTGCGGGGGATGCTTCGCCGGGGCCGAGACGTGGCTCCCGGGGGGCGTCGAAAGGGTTGGAGACGGCCCGCCGGGTGCGGCAACACCGGGCGGGCCTGCTGAACGATCGCCCCGCGGTTCCCGGAACAGGGTTGCACGGCGCGGCGCGTTCAAGCCATCCCCATTCTAGCCGGCCGGGGAGCCGGCGAGCCAGGGGGCGTGCCTCGCACCGTGCGGCCGCAACACGGTGGAGGACGGTGTGATGTCAATCGGACGGTGTGGATTCGCCCCGGCCGCGCTGGCGGCCGCTTTTCTGTTCGGCGTGGACGCGGCGTCCGCGGCCGGCCCCGGCCCGCGCGGCGGCGACGGTTCGGAAGCGGCGGAAGCGGCGACGGTCCCCGCGGAGCCCGGGGCGGCGGGGGAGCCGGCGGCCGGCGCGGAGACCGAGGCCGATGCGGGCGGGACGGAAGCGCAAGATGCCGACGTCGCGGAGGCCGAGACCGCCGCGGGCGGGACGGAAACGCAGGACGCCGACGTCGCGGAGCTCGAGCGGCGCATCGAACTGCTGGCCGAAGAGGTCGAGCGCCTGCGCAGCGGAGAGCCCGAAGTCGAGGTGACGGTCGATCGGGCCCGCGCGCTTGGTCTGGCGCCCTCGGCGGCCGCCACCTACGGCATCGATTCCGGCGTGTCGATCGCCGGCTACGGCGAGATGCTGTACGAGAACTACGCCTCCGACAAGACGACGCAGTTCGACTTCCTGCGGGCGATCCTGTACGCGGGCTACCGGTTCAACGACCGGTTCCTGTTCAATTCGGAGATCGAGGTCGAGCACGCGAAGGAGATCTTCGTCGAGTTCGCCTACGTCGACTACCTGGCGACCGACGCCGTCGGCCTGCGGGCCGGGATGCTGCTGATCCCGATGGGACTGGTCAACGAGTTCCACGAGCCGACCGTCTTCATCGGCGCCGAGCGGCCGGTGACCGAGAAGAGCATCATTCCGACGACGTGGCGGGAGAACGGGGGCGGCGTCTACGGGGCGTTCGAGAACGTGGCGTTCCGCGCCTACGTGGTCAACGGCCTCAACGGTTCGGCGTTCTCGTCGAGCGGCGTGCGCGGGGGGCGGCAGAAGGGCGGCAAGGCGAAGGCGAACGACATGGCGTTCACCGGCCGCCTGGACGTCACGCCGACGCCCGGGGTCTTCTTCGGCGCCAGCTTCTACACCGGCGGGTCGGGCCAGGGCGACGTCGTCGTCGACGGTCGCAACTACGGCGTGCGGACCGGCATCTTCGACGCGCACGCGCAGGCGCAGGTCCGGGGCTTCGATTTCCGCGCGCTGTTCGCGCGGGCGGGCCTGGACGACACGTCGATGCTGAACCAGGTGCTGGGGCTGGAGGGCGGCGCCGGCGTCGCCGAGAAGATGCAGGGCGGCTACGTGCAGTTCGGTTACGACCTGCTGTCGCAGGCGCCGGCGGCGGCCGGCGTGGGGCTGACGCCGTACCTCCGCTACGAGAAGGTGGACACCCACGCGGCGGTGGCGGCCGGCTTCACGCGCAACCCGTCGAAGAACAACACCTACACGACGTTCGGCATCGAGCTGAAGCCGATCCCGAACATCGTCGTCAAGGTCGATCACATGTGGGTGAACAACTCCGTGGACAGCGGGGTCAACCAGTTCAACTTCAACGTCGGATACGCCTTCTAGTGTCCCGTAACGATGGTTCGTGAAACATTTATCCATCGTGCGCCGCGAGCGTCCGTTGCGCGAAGCGGCCGATGCGCGCCAGGATTTCGTCGGCCGTCTTCGTCCACACGAACGGCCGGGCGCCGGCGTTGTGCGCTTCGAGAAACTCCCGAATCGCTCGTTCGAGGGCGGCGATGCTGCGGTACACGCCACGACGCAGTTGCCGGGTCGTCAGCTCCGCGAACCAGCGCTCCACCAGGTTCAGCCAGGAACTGTAGGTCGGCGTGAAATGCAGATGAAAGCGCGGGTGTCGGGCCAGCCAGCGCCGAATCCGGGGAGCCTTGTGGGTGCTGTAGTTGTCCAGGATCAGATGGACGTCCTGGTCTTCGGGCACCTCGGCGTCGATGCGCCGGAGGAACTGCAGGAACTCGGCCGACCGATGGCGGCGATGCAGTTGGCCGAGGACCTTGCCGGTCTTGACGTCGAGCGCCGCGAACAACGAGGTCGTACCGTGGCGGCGGTAGTCGAAGCTGCGCCGCTCGGCCTGGCCCGGCTGCATCGGCAGCAGCGGCGCCGTGCGCTCGAGGGCCTGAATCTGCGGCTTTTCGTCGACACAAAACACGACCGCGTGCTCCGGCGGATCGACGTACAGCCCGACGATGTCGCGCACCTTGTCGATCAGGAACGGGTCCGGCGACAGCTTGAACGTTTCGGTCCGGTGCGGCTGCAGTCCGAAAGTGCGCCAGATCCGGCTGATGGTGGTGTGGCTCAGACCGGTGGCCTTCGCCATGCCGCGCGTACTCCAGTGGGTGGCGCCGGGCGGAGTCGATTCCAGGGTCCGCACCACCACGTCTTCGACCTGCGTGTCGGTGATGCGGCGCGGGGCGCCCGGTCTCGGTTCGTCGGTCAGGCCGTCGATTCGGTCTGCGAGAAAGCGGGTGCGCCACTTGCAGACCGTGGTCGGGGACAGGTGCAGGCGCCTGGCGATGCCGGTGGTCGGCTGGCCGTCGGCACAGGCCAGGATGACGCGGGCGCGTCGCGCGCGCTGCGGGGCGGTGCGCGACCGATGGGCCAGCGAGGTCAGGGCTTGCCGTTCGTCGTCCGTCAGGACGACCGGTGTCGGGGTGCGTCCTCTGCGCATGGGTGCCTCCTGGGGAGGACAGACGACACCGCCCTTGATGATGTTTCACTTTTTTCTCTGACGGGACACTAGGAGAATCCGATCCATGCAGCAGGAGCCGGCCGCGGGACGGGTCGCAGGGAGGCGCGCCGCGCGCGCGCTGCTGGTCTGGCTCGCTCTCGCGGGCGGCGCCGCGGCGGAGCAGGCCGGCGTCGTTTCCCGCGCCGAGGCGCTGGCCGCGGTCTTCGCGGGGGCGGCCGTCGACGCGGACCGCGTCTACCTGACGGCCGCTCAGGCCGAGCGGATCGGCGGGCTGGCGCGCGAAGACCTGCGCACCCGGATCTACGCCCGCTACGTCGCCAGGCGTGACGGCGTCGTGGTCGGCCGCGCCTACGTCGATACGCACGTGGTGCGGACCAAGCGCGAGAGCCTGCTGATTTCGCTCCATCCCGACGGCCGCCTGCGCCGCATCGACGTGACCGCCTTCCTGGAGCCTCCCGAGTACGTGGCCCCGGAGCGGTGGATGCGGCAGTACCACGGCAAGCCGCTCGGGGACGACCTGGCGATCCGGCGGGCGATCCGTCCCATCGCCGGCGCGACGCTGACGACCCACGCCGTCAACGCCGCGGTGCGGCGGGTCCTGGCGCTCGATCGGGTGCTGGAAGGACCCGCGCCCGGGGGCGCCGGACACCCCGCGCCATGACCTGGTGGGAGCGCCGGGGATTCAACGCGTTCCACGTCATCGTCGCGGTGACCGGCGTCGCGTACCTGTTCATGAAGTACGGGATGGCCACCGACGACCCGTTCGCCGTCGTCAACCATCCCTGGCAGCCGGAGATGCTGTCCGCGCACGTGGTCGCGGCGCCGTTCTTCGTCGCCTTCTTCGGCATGCTGTTCCGATCGCATTCCTTCGGCAAGCTCCGGTCGCCGAACCGGGCGAACCGCCGCACGGGATGGACCTCGCTCCTCGGCTTCTCGGCCATGGCCCTCAGCGGCTATCTGATCCAGGTCGCCTCCACGCCCGCGCTCGTCACCTTCTTCATCTGGACGCACGTCGCGGCCAGCGCCGCGTTCGTCGTCGGCTACGGCGCCCATCTCGTCAACGGCCGGCGGATCACCGGGCGCCGGGCGCGGGCTTCCGCCGCGCCGTTGCGCGGGCCGGCGCGTCCTGCGCCATGAACCGGCTCGCGGTCCGCCGCGCTGCGCCGTGGCTGTGCCTCGCGGCCGCGGCGTGCGGCCGCCCGGAGACCGCCGCGCGCGCCGCGCGGGTCGAGAATCCGGTCCGTGTCGAACGCACCGTGTTCCTGATGGGCACCATCGCCACGTTCGTGGCCGAGACGGCGGATCGCGAGACGGGGCTGGCGAAGCTGGAACGGATGGTCCGCGTCGTCGAGGAGACGGAAGCCGCGCTCAGCACGTGGCGCGACGACAGCGTCCTGAGCGCGGTGAACCGGCAGCCGGCCGGCGAGCCGTTGCCGCTGCCGCGGGAGGTGTGCGGCCTGCTCGGCCGCGTCGCCGAGTGGCACGCGGCGACGGGCGGCGCGTTCGACCCGGCGGTGGGACGCCTGATCGACGTCTGGGGCCTGCGGGGGGAGGGCCGCCGGCCGGACGATGCGGCGCTGGCGCTCGCGCTGGCCGCCTCCGGTCTCGATCGTCTCGCGCTCGATACGGAAACGTGCGCCGTCACGCGCCGCGCCGCGGTCACCCTGGACGCGGGAGGATTCGGCAAGGGCGAGGCGCTCGACCGCGTCCGCGCGGCCGAGCGCGGCCGGCCGGGCGCCTGGCTCGTCGATTTCGGCGGACAGGTGGCCGTCTCGGGAGGCGGGGCCGGCGGAGCCTGGCCGGTCGCCGTCGCCCATCCCGAGCGGCGCCGCGAGCCGGTCGTCGAGCTGTTGCTGGCGGAGGGCTCGCTCGCCACCAGCGGCGGCTCCGAGCGGGATCTGATCCTGGACGGCGGCGCGCGGATCGGCCACGTCGTCGACCCGCGCACCGGCCGGCCGGTCCGGCGGCCGGCGTCGGTCACCGTCTGGCGCCGGGACGCCTTCTCCGCGGACGTGCTCTCGACCGCGCTGTACGTGATGGGGCCGGAGGAGGGGCTCGACTGGGCGGCGGCGCGCGGCCTCGCCGCCTGCTTCATCGCGGCCGACCCCGGTTCGGGAAACGTCACGTTCCGCGCCACGCCGGCCTTCGAGGCGCGGTTCCCGCTGCCGGCGCCGCCGTGACGTGTCGGCGGCCCGCCGGCCCCGCGCCGCCCGCTCAGCGGTACGGCGCGCCGAACGCAACCGGGCTGCCGCCGGGAGCGTACGCCGGGACCGGCGCCGGCGGCGCGTCGTTGTTGTGCCTGCCCTGATTGAACAGGTTCCGTACCGTGCGAACGCTCTTCAGCGTGTAGCGGCTCCGGGAGTTGGGGAACTCCGCCTGCCACATGACGGCCAGTTGCTCGTCGGTCAGCCGCCACCGGGCGTTGGACGCCAGCGTCCAGTTCTGGAAGTCCATGACCCGGCGGCCGAAGAACCGGCCGGTGCGGGGTTTTTCCGGCACCGGGGGGATGCCGTCGACCTCGGTGAAGCCGGGCGGCAGGCCGGGTCCCGCCGCCGGCAGGACGATCAGCGGGAGCGCCGCCGCCGGGGCCGTCGTCTTGCCGCCCTTGGGGAGGCGCTCCACGGAGTCCAGGAGCCGGGCGAGCCGCTCGCGCTCTCCGGCCGTCAGCCGCTTGCGCTGCTCGGCGGGCCGCCGTCCGATCAGGTCGTCCAGGTCGACCAGCCACTCCAGGTCGGTACGGGCCTGTCCCTGCGCCAGCCGCGCCGCCTGCTCCCACCTGCCCGCCTTGCGCCAGTTGCGGAGCGCGTCGGCGGCCATGCCCGCCTGCTCGAACGTCTCGGCGGCGTCTTCCGGACGGCCCTGCGCTTCCCGCAACCGTCCCAGGCGCGCCGGGTCGGACGGCTTGACGGACAGCAGAACCCGCTCGGCCTCCGCCGTCTCTCCGGTCGCGGTCAGGGCGTCCACGGCGCGGCAGCGCAACGCCCGGGCCTTCGCCGCGGCGTCACCCGCGTAGCCGGTCAACTCCAGCCAGCCTTCGACGTCGCCGGCATACGCGCCGGCCTCGGCGGACTCGTCGGCGAAGGTCTCGACGGCGTCGCGCAACCGTTGCGCCACCGGAGGCAATGCCCGGCGCAGCCAGCTTCCCTCCGATTCCAGCGCGAGCGTGGCGTCGAGCAGGGCGAACGGAGCCGTGTGCCGCGCGAGCGTCCACGCATCCAGCTCGTTCAACGCCCGCTCGGGCCGCTCCGCGCCGGACGCGCCGGCCTGCGCGATCGCCTCGCCGGCCATCCCGAGCACCTCGTGCCGGCGGACTCCGGCGGGCACGCCGTCGAGGAGCAGACGGGCGGCGGTGGCGAGCAGGGTCGTCCGCACGTCCCGGCGTACGGTCTCGTCCGCGACCCCGTTCGGCAGGTGCGGGTCGCCCAGCAGACGCATCGCCTGACACGCCCGCTGCCACGCCCGCCGCGGCGTCGTGTCGATGAGCGTCCGCGCGTCGTTGGCCCGCGCCTGGACGCGTTCCTCGGGCGGCGCGTCGTCCCCGAAGTGCTCGACCAGATCGTCGGCGTCGTAGGGGGCCGCTTCGCCCAGCAGATCCGCGCTCAGGTCCAGCGCCGCGTCGTCGCCCGCGACGTCGACGAACACGAGCGTCTCGGTGGCGCGGCTCAGCGCCACCCGGAGCTGGTCGATGGCGGTTCGGTGCTCGTGCTCGCGGAGCGCTCTCGACGTCCGCGTCGCCGCCGGCCCCGTCGCGGCCTCCAGGCGCACCAGCGCCCTTCCGGGCTCCAGGACGCAGACCGACTGGTATTCCAGTCCCTTCGTGTCGGCCGGTGTCAGCACCATGTCCCGCAGCCGTTCCGGCATCCAGGGAGGGACCTCGGCGCCGACCGTGACGACCACGAGCCCCTCCACGTCGTCGAGCCGCTCCAGCAGCGTGACGGCGTCCGGCGTGTCGGGAACGACCACGTGCAGCAGGTGGGCGTCGGCGTGCCGGCCGCCGGGCCGATGCCGCTGTTTCGTCGGACGCCGCCCTTTTTCGAGGTGGACGTACCACGCCGACGCACGTTCGATGACGGCTTCTATTCGGCTCGGACAGCGCAGGTTGTCTTCGAGGTGGAACCGCCGCGGGGCGTCGAGGCGCGCGGCCAGCAGGTCGTTCAAGGGCCCCCAGTCGAAGCCCGACGGACGGACGGTCTGTCCGTCGTCCCCTGCCGCCAGCAGCCAGGGCGCGTGCCCGCGCCGGCGGGCGATCGCGAGGCATAGTTCCACGACCACGGCCGTTTCCAGCACCGTCAGATCCTGCGCTTCGTCGACGACGATCCGGTCGAACTCCGCGAACCCCTCCGGCAGAGCGCCGTCCCGCAGCCGCGCGATCGCCGCCGCCGCCGCCGCGAGTTCCGGAAAGACGCGGGCGAACGCATCCGGCTCGACGGCGCCGGCCACCTTGAGCAGCGCGCTCGCGGCCGCCCGTCCGACCCCGTCGTCGTCGGCCCGGCGCTCGCGGTACGCGGCGTCGCTCAGCCGCACCAGGTCGCCGGCCGGCACGCAGTCGGCAGCCCCGGGCACGGCGCGGCCGAGCAGCATCGCCCGCACCTCGGCATGCAACGCCGCGTCCCGGCCCGCCCACGGGCCGACCTGCCGGCGCCCGAGCCGCGCGATGGCGGCGGCGAACGCGGCACGGCTCTCCGCGAGCGGGCGCCGGTCGACGTCGGCGCCGCACACTTCGCCCAGGAAGGTCGTGAAGTCGCGCGCGTCCACCCGCACGTCGGCGGGGGCGAACGCGCGGAAATGCTCCGCGGCGGCGACGGTCAACTCGCGCGACCAGGTCAGGTAGAGCACGCGCTGGCCGCTGCGCGCTTCGATCGCCTTCCACAGCACGGTCGTCTTGCCGGACCCCGGCCGCCCGTGCACGATACGGACGGGACCTTCGTGCTTGACGAACTGGATCTGCACGGGCGTCCAGGGTCGTCCGACGAGATCGGCGTCGTCGATCTCGCGTTGCGAGAAGCGCAGATAATCGTCCAGAACGCCCGCGTCGAGCGTTTCGTGATCGTCGTGGTGGCGCACCGCGCGCACGAGGATGCCGCCGCGGCCGGCGAACTCGATGCCGCGGGCGGGCCGGCTTCCCTGCACCGTCCACCACAGGTAGTACTGCATGCCGCCGCTGCCGCCGAGGGGCGAGCGGCGCCAGCCGCGGTTCGCCGCGTCCCGGCATCCCTTGACGACGGTCGTGCGCCCGTGCGCGGCCAGATGCTGCAGCACGATGCCCAGGCGCTGGCGCAGGTGCGTCCGCTCGCCGAGGCCGTCCGGCACGTCGGGGTGGACCCACAGGCCGTGCGGCAGGCTGCCGAACGTCAACTCGCCCCTGGCGCAGGGGTCGCGCCGCAGCACCGGCCGGCGCGCCGCTCCCGGGCTCGACAGGGCGAACGGTCTCGCCGCCGTCGCCCACGGATCCGGTTCGCCGAGGGCCTGCGCGATCTGCCGGCATTGGTTGCGGGACAGCGCGAGCGCGGGGTCCCGGACCGTCGCGGTCGTCAGTCCGAGCACCCGCCGCGCGGTTCGGGACACCTTGCGCTCGTCCACGTCGAGAACGCGCGCCAACTCCGCGATCGTCTGCGTCTTCATGAACAGTGGTTCGTTGGGGGCCCGCGGCGCCTCATTATTGACCGCGCGGCAGTTTGCCGGGCAAACCGCGCGGCGGCCGGCTTCCCCGGCGGGAGACGGTCGGGCGTCCCGCGGTGCGACGATGGCCGGAAATGCGGATGCGGCGCTCGTCGCGCCGGCGGGAGACGACCGGGCGTCCCGCGGTGTGCGACGAGGCGCGGGGGCGCCCGGAACTGCCTCGCGGGCGCGCGGCTGGCGGTAGAATGGCCTGGCCGCCCCGTGGCGCGACGACGTACCATGATCAGGCGATGCCTCGCGGCGGTTCTGCTGGCGCTGCTTACCGGCGCGGCCGCTCCCCGCGCCCAGGAAGGCGTCGTCACCCGCGGCGAGGCGCTCGCGGCGGTCTGGCCGGGCGCGGCGGTGACGCGCGACCGGGTCATCCTGACGCGGGAGCAGATGGCGGCGGTGGCGGCGCTCGCCCGCGTCGGGATGCAGGGCCGCATCTTCCCCCGCTACGTCGCGCGCCGGGACGGCGTGGTCGTCGGGCGCGCCTACGTCGACACGCACACCCCGAAGACCGAGCGGCAGAGCCTGCTGGTCTCCCTCGACACCGAGGGCCGCGTCAAGCGGGTCGACGTCACCGTCTTCTTCGAGCCGGCGCAGTACATGGCGCCGCAAGACTGGCTGCGGCAGTTCGACGGACGGATGCTGCGCGACGATCTGGCCGTCCGGCGCGGCATCCGGCCGATCGCCGGCTCTTCCTTCACCGGGCGGGCGATCAGCAACGCCGTCCGCCGCGTGCTCGCCCTCGACCGGGTGCTGCAGGCCGAGGCGTCCCGCCCGTAGCCGGCCGGGGAGCCCGCCGCGCGGTTCGCGGCTTCACGAGCCGACGACGAGGCGCGCCGCCTGATCGACGCGGGGGCCGGGGTCTCGCCGCGCGGTTCGCGGTTTCACGAGCGCTGGCGTGAACGGGGCCGGGAGCACCGGCTGCGCATCGCCGTCGCCCGGCTTGCAAACCTCATGAAGCGCCCGGCGCGGCCGGCGGCGCAGATCCGGGCGCGGGCGGTTCCGGTTCGGCCGCCGGGTCGAGCGGCGCGATCCCGATCCGCGCGAAGCCGTACGCGGCGGCGACGAACGGGTTGATCAGGTTGAAGAAGGCGAACGGCGCGTAGGCCAGGGTGGACACGCCGAGCGTCTGGGCCATGAACGCGCCGCAGGTGTTCCACGGGATCAGCACCGAGGTGATCGTGCCGGAGTCCTCGAGGGTCCGCGACAGGTTCTTCGGGTCGAGCCGCCGCCGCCGGTACTCGCCGCGGAACATCCGGCCGGGGAGCACGATGGAGATGTACTGGTCGGAGGCGAGCACGTTGACCCCGAACGAGGTGGCCAGGGTGGCCAGGATCAGTCCGCCGGCGGTCCGCACCGCGCGCAGGATGCGACGGGCCAGCGCCTGCAGGATGCCGGTCGCCTCCAGCACCGCGCCGTACATCATCGCCGTCATGATCAGCCAGACGGTCTGCAGCATGCTCTCCATGCCGCCGCGCGACAGCAGCTCGTCGAGGGCCGCGTTTCCCGATTCGAGCACGTACCCGCCGTACAGCGCCTGCCACACGCCCTTGACGAGGGCCACCGGGCGGGCCAGCTCCGGCGCCCCGGCGTAGCGCAGCACCGCCTCGGGCTGGAACACGACCGCGAACAGCCCCCCGACCAGCGCCCCGATCAGCAGCGCCGGGAACGCCGGCATCCGGCGCGCCACCAGGACCAGCACCAGCACGAGCGGGATCAGCAGGTGCGGGCCGATCGCGAAGCTGCGGTCGAGCGCCGCCAGCAGCGCGTCGACGTCGCCCGAGCCGTGGGCGCCCGGCATGGCGAGGCCGATGCCCGCGAACAGGATCAGCGCGACGGCGAAGCTGGGCGCGGTGGTCCGGACCATGTGGCGGATGTGGGCGAACAGCTCCGAACCGGCGACCGCCGGGGCGAGGTTGGTCGTGTCGGAGAGCGGGGACATCTTGTCGCCGAAGTACGCGCCGGAGACGATGGCGCCGGCCGCCAGCCCGAGGTGCATCTCGTAGGCGGCGGCGATGCCGATCAGGGCCAGGCCGACGGTGCCGGCGGTGGTCCAGGAACTGCCGGTGGCGAGCGCGACGACGGCGCAGATGACGCAGGCGGCGGCGTAGAAGACGGACGGCGCCAGCAGCGACAGGCCGTAGTGGATCATCGCCGGCACGATGCCGGCCAGGATCCAGGTCCCGATGACCGATCCGACGACGAGCAGGATCAGGACCGCGCCCATCGACGTGGCGATGCCGCGGCGGATCGCCCCTTCGATCTCCGCCCACGGCTGCCCGTTGGCCAGGCCGACGAGTCCGGCGGCGGCGGCGCCGAGCACGAGGGCGATCTGGTTGGGGCCGAACGACGATTCGTCGCCGAACAGGTACACCGCGCCGCCGAGCAGGGCGACGAGCAGCACGACGGGAACGAGCGCCTGGCCGAGCGGCGGCTCGGCCGGCGGTCCGGAGGGCTTGTCTGGCATGGTCGTCGTCGTTGTCGCAGGCGCTCACTCGCGGGCGAGGAGCGCGTCGATGTTCAGCCGGCGCCGCTTGAGCAGGAGGCCCTTGCGCGAGACGCCGAGGCGGCCCGCCGCGGTCTGGAGGCGGCCGTTGGCGGCGAGCAGCGCCCTGAGGATGAGCGCCCGCTCGACCTCCTCGATGGCGGCCGGCAGGGGCTGGTCCGTGGAGATGGTGACCGTGTCCCGCCCGTTGCGCGCCGGGTCGCCGGGCCGCGGCCCGCGGGCGTGGGGAGACGCCGTGGAACGGGCGAGGTCCTCCGGCGTGATGGCCGCGCCGCCCGCCGCGAACGCCACCAGGCGGCGGACCTCGTTGGCGAGCTGCCGGACGTTGCCCGGCCAGTCGCGGATCAGCAACTGCCGCACCGCCGCGTCCGACATGCGGACGTTCCGCTTCCGCTGCTCGTCCGAGTACCGGCGCAGGAAGTGGCCGATCAGCGGCGGGATGTCCTCGCGGCGGTCCCGCAGGGGAGGAACGTGGATGCGGATGATGTTGAGACGATAGAACAGGTCCGCGCGGAACTGCCCGTCCCGGACCAGCTGGTCGATGTCCGCGTTGGTGGCGGCCACGATGCGCACGTCGACCTTCTGCGGCCGGGGCTGGCCGACCGGCTGCACCTCGTGGTTTTCGATCAGCCGCAGCAGCTTGGGCTGGATGCGGGCGTCGAGCTCGCCGATCTCGTCCAGGAGTACCGTGCCGCCGTCGGCGCTACGGAACACCCCGGGCGCATGCTCGCTCGCGCCGGTGAACGACCCGCGCCGGTGGCCGAAGAGCTGCGAGTCGACGATCTCGCGCGTCGCGCCGGTGCAGTTGTAGGGCACGAACTGCCCTCGGGGCCGGCCGGATCGGTCGTGGATGATGCGCGCGAGGACCTCCTTGCCGGTACCCGATTCACCCGTGATCAGCACGGGCAGGTTGCTGGGGGCGGCGCGCGTCGCGGTGTTCAGCACGCGCTGCATCGCGCGCGATCCGAACACCCCGTACGGCCGGCGAACCTCCTGTCGGCTCTCGCGTTCCCTGGTGCGGTTCATCATCGTTCTTCTCGGCGCGTGCGTGCGGCAGCGGCTTCCGTCGCAAGTGCGAAGTGCCTTTTTACACGATTCGAGGCGCGGAAGACTTGATGCCCGTCACGTATACTCCCCGGCGGATGCAGTTCGCCGTCGTCACGTTCGGCTGCCGCGTCAACCAGGCCGACTCGTTCGCGCTCGAGCGCGGCCTGCGCGCCGCGGGCGCTTCCCCGGCCCCCGTCGAGGCGGCCGACGTCGTGGTCGTCAACAGTTGCTCGGTCACCGCGAGCGCCGACCAGGGGACGCGGCAGGCGATTCGGCGCATCGCGCGGACCAACGCCGGTGCCCGGATCGTCGCCACCGGCTGCTACGCGTCGCGCGCCGCCGGCGAGGTGGCCGCCCTGCCGGGCGTCGTCGCGGTCGTGCCCAACGTGGACAAGGAGTCGCTCGCCGAGCGCATCCTGGACACCGTCGCGCCGACCACCGCGGTGCGCTTCGGTTCCGGGGACGGCGCCTGCGGCGCCCCGGTCCGGCCCGGCGAGGGAGGCCGGACCGCCCGTACGTTGCGGGTGCAGACCGGCTGCGACGAGGCGTGCGCCTACTGCATCATCCCGTCGACGCGCGGGCGCGGCCGGAGCACGCCGTTGCCGCGGGTGCTCGACGAGGTGGACGAGGCGGTCGCGGCGGGGTACCGCGAGCTGCAACTGACCGGCGTCCACCTCGGTTCCTACGGCCGCGACCTGACTCCGCCGTCGTCGCTCGCCGCGCTGCTGCGGGCGCTCGCCGCCCACCCGTCCGACTTCCTGGTGCGGATGAGCTCGCTCGAGCCGATGGACTGCACGCCGGAGGTGGTCGAGCTGGTGACCGCCAGCCCGCGCTTCGCGCCCCATTTTCATCTTCCGTTGCAGCATGCGAGCGACGCGGTCCTGCGGCGGATGCGGCGGCCGTACACGGCGGCCGGGTACCGGGCGGTGGTCACCGACGTTCGCGAGCGCCTGCCGCACGCGGCGATCGGCGCCGACGTCGTGGTCGGGTTTCCGGGCGAGACGGACGCCGACGCGGCGGCGACCCTCGACTTCCTCCGGGGCAGCCCCCTGACTTATCTGCACGTCTTTCCCTACTCGGATCGTCCCGGCACGGAGGCGTCCGCGATGTCCGGGAAGGTGGACGGCCGGCGCATCCGCGAGCGGGCGCGCGCCGTGCGCGAGGCCGGGGCGGCGCTGGCCGAACGGTTCCGCGCCGCGCAGGTGGGCAGCGTCCGTCCCGGGCTGACGCTCGTCCAGGCCGGCGGCACGGTCGTGCTGACCGACAACTACCTGCGCGTGCGGGTGCCGGCCGACTGTTCCGGCAACGAGCGCGTGCGGGTGCGCATCACCGCCGCGGGCGGGACGATGGCCGGCGAGCTGCTGCCGGCGGCGTCGGCCGCCTGACCGGTTCCAGCCGCGTTTCGACGGCGGGACGGCCACGCGGGACGGTCACCCGCCGGGCGCCCGCCACCTGACCGGTTCCAGCCGCGTTTCGACGGCGGGACGGCCGCGCGGGACGGTCACCCGCCGGGCGGCGCGCCCACCTGACGGGACTTCGGCCGCGAGAACGGCGCGCGTCCGGCTACCGGTCCAGCAGGGCGGCGGCGCGTTGCGCCCTGGATGGCAACCCTGAAGGTGACGCAAGGGTCCCAGGCCGGCTACCGGTCCAGCAGGGCGGCGGCGCGTTGCGCCGGCGCCGGCCGGCCCCCTTCGACGATGAGCTGCCCGCACGCGGCGCGGATGTCGCGCCCGCGGCTCTTGCGCACCGACACGACGACGCGGCGTTCGGCCAGCGTGCGCGCGAAGCGGTCGATCCGCGCGTCCGGCGGCCGCCGGTAGGGGACGCCGGGCGCTTCGTTGAGCGGGATCAGGTTGACCTTCGAGCGGATGCCGCGCAGCAGGGCGGCCAGCCGGCGGGCGTCGGCCACGCCGTCGTTCACGTCGCGCAGCAGGACGTACTCGAACGTGATCCGGTCCCGCCGCCGCGCCGGAAACCGCCGGCACGCGGCGATCAGGTCGGCCAGACCGTACTTGCGGCTCACCGGCACCAGCCGGTCGCGCAGCTCCTCCGTGGCGGCGTGCAGCGAGACGGCCAGGTTCGGCATCAGCGGCTCCTTCGCGAGCCGCTCCAGCGCCGGGAGCACCCCGACCGTCGACAGGGTCACGCGCCGCGGATTCACGCCGAGCCCGCAGTCGGCGGCGAGCATCCCGAGCGCCTTCATGGTTTCGTCGTAGTTGCGCAGCGGCTCGCCCATGCCCATCAGCACGACGTTGAAGCGCCGGTCCGCCAGCGCGAGGTCGTGCGCCATCACCCGCACCTGGGCCGCGATCTCGCCGGCGGTCAGGTTCCGCAGCAGTCCCATCCGCCCGGTCAGGCAGAAACCGCAGCGCATGGCGCAGCCCACCTGCGTCGACACGCAGAAGGTCATCGCCGGCGTGTCGGGGATGAAGACCGTCTCCACCTCGCGCCCGTCGTCGAGCCGCATCAGGAACTTGACCGTGCCGTCGGCCGACTCGCTGCGGGCGGACACCGTCGGGGTCCGGATCGCGAACGTCCGCTCGAGCTGCGCGCGCAGGTCCGTCGGCAGGTCGGTCATGCGGGCGAAATCGACGACGCCGCGCCGGTAGATCCAGCCGTAGATCTGCCGCGCGTGGAACGGCCGCGCGCCGAGGCGGACGAGCGCATCGGCGAGGGCGTCGGGCGGAAGCTCGGTGAGGACCTGTCGCGCGGACATGCGAGGCGTCCCGGTTGCTGCGGCGGGCCGCATGCTACCACGCGGCCGGCGGCGGGCAGGCGCCCGGAGCCGGCTCGCCGGCCGCGGTTGCCGCGCGGGAACCGGGCATGCTACGATGCGCTTGGCCTTGCCTCGCATCCTCCATAACCCGGTTGTTTGCAAGCGTTTGCGTGCTCACGCGGTCCCTCCCGCGGTTCCCCGGCGCGGACCTGTTCGGGCATGATCGAGCGTCACGACTTCGACAACGGCCTTCGTCTGCTCGCGGAGCCGATGCCCGCGGTGCGCTCGGTGAGCCTCGGGGTCTGGCTGACCCGCGGCTCCCGGCACGAGGACGCCCGGCGCGCCGGCATCGCGCACTTCGTGGAGCACATGCTCTTCAAGGGGACCGCGTCGCGCTCGGCGGAGGCCATCGCCCAGGAGATCGACTCCATCGGCGGGCAGCTCGACGCCTTCACCGCGAAGGAGTACGCCGGCTACTACGTGAAGGTGCTCGACGAGCATCTCCCGCGGGCCGTCGACCTGCTGAGCGACCTGCTGCTGAATCCGGCGTTCCCGGACGAGGAGATCCGCCGCGAGCAGAACGTGGTCCTCGAAGAGATCAAGATGGTCGAGGACACCCCGGACGATCTGGCGCACGAGGTGTTCACGGCCAGCTTCTGGCCGGAGCATCCCCTCGGCCGCCCGATTCTGGGGACCGCCGAATCGGTCGGCGCGCTGGACGCGGCGGCGCTCCGCGGGTACTTCACGGGAGCGTACACGGCCGGCAACCTGATCGTCTCCGCCGCCGGCAGCGTGGACGTGGCGGTTCTGCGCGATCTGGTGGGGGCGGCGTTCGCGCCGCTGGCGGCCGGCGCCGAGCCGCTCCGCGCCGGCGAGCCGACGGCCGCCGCCCGGATCGAGCTGCGCGACAAGGACCTGGAGCAGGCGCATCTGTGTCTCGGCACGCGCGGGTATCCGCAGGGCCACGAGGACCGCTACGCCGCCTGGGTGCTCAACACGGTGCTGGGCGGTTCGATGAGCTCGCGCCTGTTCCAGAACGTCCGCGAGAAGCGGGGGTTGGCCTACGAGGTCAGCAGCGGCCTGACGTCCCATCGGGACGCCGGCATGCTGACGGTGTACGTCGGGTGCGCCGGCGAGGCGGTGGCCGAGGTGGTCGGCCTGATCGTCGAGGAGCTGCAGGGGCTCCGGCGCGCGGCGGTCCCCGGCGCCGAGCTGCAGCGCGCCAGGGACCACCTGAAGGGCAGTTGCGTGCTGGGGCTCGAAAGCACGACCAGCCGCATGTCGCAGCTTGCGCAGTGCGAGATGTACTTCGGCCGGCAGGTGCCGCTGTCGGAGACGCTGGCCGGCATCGACCGCGTCACCGCGGACGACGTGCGGCGCGTGGCGGCGGATCTGTTCCGGGACGGCGGGCTGGCGGCGACGCTGGTGGGGCCGGCCTCGAGCGCGTCGCTGTCGCCGGCGCAGCTGGATCTGGGCGAATGACCTTGTCCGGCCGGCCCGGCGCGGCCGTCCGCCCGCCGGGAGGAGGAGCGGGGCCATCGCGGTCGGGTTGACGGTGCTCGGGAGCGGGAGCGCGGGGAACGCGACGCTCGTGTCCAGCGCCGGCGCCCGGGTGCTGGTCGACGCCGGGTTCAGCTATCGGGACCTGTCCCGCCGTCTCGCGGTACTGGACGTCGCGCCTTCCGCCATCGACGCGGTCATGATCACCCACGCCCACGGCGACCACACCCGCGGCGCCCGCCTGCTGGCGGGACGCCACGGCGTGCCGGTGCACTCGACCGCCGCCGTCCGCGACGAGTGGGGAGCGGCGGACCTCCCCGGCTGGCGCGAGGCGGTTGCCGGCGTGGCCGTCGACGTCGGCGATCTGCGCTTCGTTCCCTTCGCGGTGCCGCACGACGCGTCGGAGACGGTCGCCTTCCGCGTCGAGACGCCGGAGGGGGCCATCGGCTACGCCACCGACGTCGGGACGCTGACCCCGGCCCTGATCGAGCGGTTCCGCGACTGCCGGCTGCTGGTCATCGAGTCGAACCACGCCGCCGAGCTCCTGCGGGTCAGTCCCTACGCGCGCTCCACGCGCGAGCGCATCGCCGGCGCCGGCGGCCACCTCTCGAACGAGTCGCTCGCCGCGTTCGTGCGCGACCACCTGGGCGCCTCGGTGCGCTGCCTCGTCCTCGCCCACCTGAGCCGGGTCAACAACCTGCCGGAGCTGGCCGAGATGACCTGCCGCGAGGCGCTGGCGGCGCGCGGCCGGCGCGACGTCGAGGTGGTGGTGACCCGGCAGGACCGGGTGACCCCGACCATCGACCTGGGAGCCTGGGCGCGGCCGGCCGCACGCCCGGCCGCGTGGCGCCAGACGGCGTTTCCGTTCCGCGACCTGCCCGCCGCCGTTCCCGGCGCCGGCCGCGGCGAGGTCCGTTCCCGATGATCCCCCGCTACACGCCGCGCGCGATGGGTCGTCTGTGGACCGATCAGCGCCGCTACGACACCTGGCTGCGGGTGGAGGTCGCGGCCGCCGAGGCGATGGCCGAGCACGGGCTGGTTCCGCCGGAGGCGGCGCGCGACATCCGGGAACGGGGCGCGGTGGAGGCGGCGCGCGTCGCGGAGATCGAGGAGACGACGCAGCACGACGTGATCGCGTTCACGACGGCGGTGGCCGAGCACGTCGGACCGTCGGCGCGCTGGCTGCACTTCGGGATGACCTCGTCGGACGTGATCGACACCGCGCACGCGCTGCAGATGCGCGAGGCGTGCGACCTGCTGCTGGGCGACCTGGACCTGCTGATCGCGGCGGTGCGCGGGCGGGCCGACGAGCACCGGCGGACGCCGATGATCGGCCGCACGCACGGCGTCCACGCCGAGCCGCTGACCTTCGGGCTGAAGCTGGCGCTCTGGTTCACGGAGCTGCGGCGCGACCGCGAGCGGATCGTCCGCGCCCGCGGGGCGATCGGCGTCGGCAAGCTGTCGGGGGCGGTCGGGACCTACGCGCATCTGGATCCGGCGATCGAAAAGGGCGTGTGCGATCGTCTCGGGCTGACGCCGGCGCCGATCGCCTCGCAGGTCGTGCAGCGCGACCGCCACGCGGAGCTGCTGGGCGCCCTCGCCATCACCGCGGCGTCCCTGGAAAAGTTCGCGCTGGAGGTGCGCGGCCTGCAGAAGACCGAGGTCGGCGAAGTGGCCGAGCCGTTCGCGAAGGGGCAGAAGGGGTCGTCGGCGATGCCGCACAAGCGCAACCCGATCGGCTGCGAGCAGATCACGGGGCTGGCCCGGATCGTGCGGGCCAACGCGCTGGCCGCGCTGGAGAACGTCGCGCTGTGGCACGAGCGCGACATCTCGCATTCGTCGGTCGAGCGGGTCATCGTGCCGGACAGCTTCTGCGCGCTCGATCACATGGTCCGCCGGTTCACGCGCATCGTGCGCGGCCTGGTGGTCCATCCGGAGCGGATGCGCGAGAATCTGGCGCGGTCGCGCGGCGTCGTCTTCTCCGGCACGGTGCTGCTGGAGCTGGCCAGGCGCGGCGTCTCCCGCGAGGAGGCGTACCTGCTGGTGCAGCGCAACGCGATGCGCTCGCACGACGAAGGACTCGACTTCAAGGCGCTGCTGCTGGCCGACCCCGGCGTGACCGCGGCGCTCGGCCGCGACGGCGTCGAGCGCGCCTTCGATCTGGACGCGCAGCTTCGCCACGTCGATGCGATCATGGACCGCGCGTTCGCGGACGGCGCGGGGGAGGCGTCGTGAGGGCGAAGGTCTACGTCACGTTGAAGCCGTCGATCCTGGACCCGCAGGGCAAGACGATCACCGGCGCCCTGCGCGCGCTGGGCTACGGTGCGGTCCGCGACGTGCGGCAGGGCAAGTACTTCGAGCTCGACGTCGACGCGGCGACCGCCGATCAGGCGCGCTCGATCGCCCGCGAGGCGGCCGGCCGGCTGCTGGCGAACCCGGTGATCGAGAGCTACCGGGTGGAGGTCGGGTAACGGTGGGCCGCCGGTCCGGGAGCGGCGCGGACGGGAGGCGGGGGGCGGCATGAGGTTCGCGGTGGTGGTCTTTCCGGGCTCGAACTGCGACCACGACGCGCACCACGCCCTGACGTCCGTCCTGGGGCAGGAGGCGCATCTGGTCTGGCACAAGTCCGTGGATCTCGGGGGCGCCGACGCGGTGGTGCTGCCGGGCGGATTTTCGTACGGCGACTACCTGCGCTGCGGGGCCATCGCCCGCTTCTCGCCGATCATGGCCCGCGTGGCGGAGTTCGCCGCCGCCGGCGGGCCGGTCATCGGCATCTGCAACGGGTTCCAGGTGCTGCTCGAGGCGGGGTTGCTGCCCGGGGGCATGCGGCGCAACCGCGGCCTGCAGTTCATCTGCGAGCACGTCCACCTGCGGGTGGAGTCCACCGACACGCCGTTCACCCGCGGCGCGGCGGCCGGCCAGGTGCTGCGGATCCCGATCGCCCACGGCGAGGGGAACTACTACGCGGATCCGGAGACGCTGCGGGCGCTCGCCGCCGACCGCCGGATCGTCTTCCGCTACACCGCGCCGGACGGAACTCGCGGCGAGCGCTGGAACGTCAACGGTTCGACCGAGGCGATCGCCGGCATCTGCAACCGCGGACGCAACGTGGTCGGCCTCATGCCGCATCCCGAGCGGGCGTGCGAAGCGGCGGTCGGGAGCACGGACGGCCGCGTGGTGTTCGAGTCGGTGCTGGCGGCGGCCGCGGAGGCGCGCTGATGGCGACCCCGGAAACCGGGCGGCGTCTGGGGCGGATCTTCGTCGGCATCGGGTCGCTGCTGCTCGCCGCGGCGGCGCTGTTCGGCGCCGGCGTCGTGCCGCTGCCGCCGCCGGGCGGCGTCATCGTGGCGGGCGTGCTCGCCCTCGCCGGCGTCGTGATGGCCGCCTTCGGGGGCGTGCTGCTGACCGGAGCCGGCCGGTGATCGACCCGGACGCGGTCGCGGCCCACGGTCTGACCGCCGGCGAGTACCGGCGCATCGTCGAGATCCTCGGGCGCCACCCGAACCTGCTGGAGCTGGGCATCTTCTCGGTGATGTGGTCCGAGCATTGCAGCTACAAGAGCTCGCGGGTCCACCTGCGAACCCTGCCGACCGCGGGCGCGCGCGTGCTGCAGGGGCCGGGCGAGAACGCCGGCGTGCTCGACGTCGGGGACGGGCTGGCGGCCGTGTTCAAGATCGAATCGCACAACCACCCGTCGTTCATCGAGCCGTACCAGGGGGCCGCGACCGGGGTGGGCGGGATCATCCGCGACGTCTTCACGATGGGCGCCCGGCCGATCGCCCTGCTCGACTCGCTGCGGTTCGGAGCGCCCGACTCGCCCGCGGCCCGGCGGCTGGTCGAGGGGGTGGTGGCGGGGATCGCCGGCTACGGCAACAGCATCGGGATTCCGACCGTCGGCGGGGAGGTCGCCTTCGACGAGACCTATGCCGGCAACCCGCTGGTCAACGTCTTCTGCCTGGGCGTCGCGCCGGTGGAGGGCGTGATCCGGGGCCGCGCGGAGGGGACGGGCAACGCCGTCTACTACGTCGGCGCGAAGACCGGCCGCGACGGCATCCACGGCGCGACGATGGCGTCGGCCGAGTTCGACGACGCGGCGGCCGGGAAACGGCCCAACGTGCAGGTGGGCGATCCGTTCCTGGAGAAGCTGTTGCTCGAGGCGTGCCTGGAGGTGCTGGGGACGGACGCCCTGGTAGGTTTGCAGGACATGGGGGCGGCCGGGCTGACCTGCGCGTCGTGCGAGATGGGCGCCCGCGGCGGCGCCGGCATCGACGTCGACGTCGCCCGCGTGCCGCGGCGCGAGGCGGGCATGACCCCGTACGAGGTCATGCTGTCCGAGTCGCAGGAGCGGATGCTGTTCGTCGTGCGGCGAGGACGCGAGGCGGAGGTCGACCGGGTGTTCGAGAAGTGGGATCTGCACGCGGTCCGGATCGGCGAAGTGACCGGCGACGGCCTGCTGCGCGTGCGCGACGGCGGCAGGATCGTGGCGGAGATCCCGAACCGGCCGCTGGCCGACGAGGCGCCGCTCTACGATCGTCCGTGCCGCGAGCCGGCGGATCTGCGCGCACGGCAGACGCTCGACGTGTCGGCGCTGGCGCCTCCCGGCCCCCCGGCCGAGGTCTTCCTGCGGCTCGTCGGCTCGCCCGGCATCGCGAGCCGGCGCTGGATCTACCGCCAGTACGACCACATGGTGCGGACCAACACCATCGCGCCGGCCGGGGCCGGGGCCGGGGTGGTGCGCATCAAGGGCACGCCGCGCGCCCTGGCGTTCTCGGTCGACGGCAACGGGCGGTACTGCCTTCTCGACCCGTACCGCGGGGCGATGCTGGCCGTGGCGGAGTCGGCCCGCAACGTCGCCTGCGCCGGCGGACGGCCGATCGGCGCCACCAACTGCCTGAACTTCGGAAATCCGGAGCGGCCGGAGATCATGTGGCAGTTCGCCCGCGCGGTGGCGGGGATCGGCGATGCGTGCCGGGCGCTGGAGATCCCGATCACCGGCGGCAACGTCAGCTTCTACAACGAGACGGACGGCCGGGCGATCCTGCCGACCCCGGTGCTCGGCGTGGTGGGCATAATAGAGGACGCCCGGCGGGTGGTCGGCCGCACGTTCCGCGAGGCGGGGGCGGTGGTGATGCTGCTCGGAGCGCCGGGCGGGTCGCTCGGCGGCAGCGAGTACCTGAAGGTGGCGCACGGGCTGGTGCGCGGCGTCCCGCCGGCGCTGGATCTGGCGGCGGAGCGCGCGCTGCAGCGGCTCGTGGCGGATCTGGCCGCGGCCGGGCGCCTGCGTTCCGCGCACGACTGCTCGGACGGCGGGCTGGCCGTGGCGCTGGCGGAATGCGCGTTCGAGAGCGGCGGGACGGGCTTCGACGTGACGGTGCCCGGCGGCGGCGCGGGCGGCGCGGCGGCGGCGCTGTACGGGGAGGCGGCCTCGCAGATCGTCGTGTCGGTGCGGGAGACCGACGCGGACGCGGTGCGGGCCCGGGCCGTTGCGGCGGGCGTGCCGGCGCGGGTGCTGGGGCGCACCGGCGGGGCGCGGCTGCGGTTCCGGCTCGACGGCGAGCCGGTCGTCGACGTCGGGCTGGCCGAGGCGGAGCAGCGGTGGGCGAACGGGCTGGCGCGGTATTTCGAGACGGCCGCCGCCTGACTGCGCCGGCATGCGGCCGCTACGGCGGCGCCGGAAGAGCTGCCGTCGCAACCGCCGCGGGGCGGGCCGCCGGCTGACGCCGTCGGCGTGGATGCGCAGGCCAAAGGGTATGGACGACAAGTTTCACGACGCATGCGGCGTCTTCGGCGTCTACGGCCGCGAGGACGCGTCGTCGCTGACCTACCTCGGCCTGTACGCGTTGCAGCACCGGGGGCAGGAGAGCGCCGGGATCGCCGCCGCCCGCGACGGCGCGGTGAAGCTGTCGCGCGCCATGGGGTACGTCGGCGACGCCTTCGACGACCGCATGCTGGCCGCCCTGCCCGGCGCGGCGGCGATCGGCCACGTCCGCTACTCCACGTTCGGCGACAGCCGGATCGTCAACGCGCAACCGATCCTGATCGACTGCGCGCACGGGCAGATCGCGCTCTGCCACAACGGCAACCTGGTCAACGCCGGCGAACTGCGGCAGCGGCTCGTGCGCGAGGGCTCGATCTTCCAGACCAACAGCGACACCGAGGTCGTCCTGCACCTCTACGCGAAGTCGAGCGCCGCCACGCCGGAGGACGCCATCGTCGAGTCGGTGTCGCAGGTGAGCGGCGCGTTCTCGCTCGTCCTGCTGACGCCGAGGAGTCTGATCGCGGTCCGCGACCCGCACGGTTTCCGGCCGCTCGCCCTCGGCCGCCTGGAGGACGCCCGGGTCGTCTGCTCGGAGACGTGCGCCATGGACCTGATCGGCGCCCGCTACGAGCGCGACGTGGAGCCGGGCGAGGTGCTGGTGATCGGCGCCGACGGGGTGCGCTCGTACAAGCCGTTCCCGCCGACGCCGGCCGCCCACTGCGTGTTCGAGCACGTCTATTTCGCGCGGCCCGACAGCGACGTCTTCGGCCAGAGCGTCAACGCGGTGCGCACGAACCTCGGCCGGCTGCTCGCGCAGGAGGCGGCGGTCGACGCCGACGTGGTGGTGCCGATTCCCGATTCGGGTCTCGTCGCGGCGATAGGCTACGCCGAGCGCTCCGGCATCCCGTTGAAGATGGGGCTCATCCGCAACCACTACGTCGGCCGCACGTTCATCCAGCCGCACCAGTCGGTGCGCGGGCTCAAGGTGAAGGTGAAGCTGAACACCGTGCGGAGCGTACTCGACGGGAAGCGGGTGGTGCTGGTCGACGACTCGATCGTGCGGGGGACGACGAGCCAGAAGATCGTGTCGATGATCAAGGCGGCCGGAGCGCGGGAGGTGCACATGCGCATCAGTTGCCCGCCGACCGTCGCGCCGTGCTACTACGGCATCGACACCCCGCACCGTGACGAGCTGATCGCGGCCCGGCGCAGCGTCGAGGAGATCCGCGCCTTCATGGGCGCCGACACGCTCGCCTACCTCAGCATCGAAGGGTTGCGCCAGGCGGTCGGCGAACGTCACGACCAGTACTGCAACGCGTGCTATACCCGGTCCTATCCGGTCGATCCGCCCCGCGACGCCGAAGCCTACCGGCAGATGGTGCTGAAGATCGCCGAGGATCCGGAGGTGGCGTCGAACGCGCCGTGACCGCCACCGGCGCGGCGTACTGCAAGCATCCCGGCCGGTTCGAGGAGACCGGCGGCAAGGACCGGGCGGAGGCGGCGGCGCGAGTCATGGACTACAAGACGTCGGGCGTCGACGTGGACGCCGGCCGGGAGGTGGTCGAGCGGGTCAGGCGGCTCGCCGGCAGCACGTTCACCGGCGGGGTGCTGGGCGGCATCGGCACGTTCGGCGGGCTGTTCCGGCCGGATCTGTCGGGGATGGACGAGCCGGTGCTGGTGGCCAGCGCGGACGGGGTCGGAACCAAGCTGGCCGTGGCGTTCGCGGCCGGCGTCCACACCACGGTCGGAGTGGATCTGGTGAACCACTGCGTCAACGACGTTCTGGCCCAGGGCGCGCGCCCGCTGTTCTTCCTCGACTATCTGGCGACCGGCCGCCTGTCCCCCGACGTGTCGGCCTCCGTGATCGAGGGGATCGCCGCCGGCTGCCGGCGGAACGGTTGCGCGCTGCTCGGCGGCGAGACCGCCGAGATGCCCGGCTTCTACGCCGACGGCCAGTACGACCTGGCGGGTTTCGTCGTCGGCCTGGTCGACCGCGCGCGGATCATCGACGGCCGGTCGATCGTGCCGGGCGACGTGCTCGTCGGCCTGCCGTCGAGCGGGCTCCATACCAACGGGTACTCGCTGGCGCGCCGCATTCTCTTCGACGAGCTCGGACTGCAGGTCGACTCGGTGGTCGACGCGTTCGATTGCACCGTCGGCGAAGAGCTGCTGCGGACGCACCGCTCGTATCTGGCCGCCGTTCGTCCCGTGCTCGAGACCGGCTGCGTGAAGGGCATCGTCCACGTCACGGGCGGCGGACTGACCGACAACGTGCCGCGCGTCCTGCCCGCCGGCTGCGCCGCGGTCATCGATCCGCGGCGCTGGACGATTCCGCCGGTCTTCGATTTTCTGCGCGAGCGGGGCGAAGTGCCGGTGGCGGAGATGTACCGCACCTTCAACATGGGCATCGGCCTCGTCGTCGTCTGCGCGCGCGACGACTCGCACCGCGTGCTCTCCAAGCTCGTCGCGTGCGGCGAGATCGGCG